>NZ_CP084092.1:0-300000 GCF_020217425.1 Halomicrobium urmianum | reverse complement strand
ACTGTACCGTATCACGGGGCATGTAACTTGCGGGTCGAGGGAACCGTCGGCGGATGCCGGAACTCCGTCCGCCTTCGCTCCCGGTCGGGCGGGGACTCCGCACCCGGGAGGATACCCGGTATTTATGACCCCCTCGTGCGAATCTTTTGCACGCACGGGAATAGGTACCGTCACTGCCCCTCTCATGGACCGTTAGGGCGAGACGTCCCGTGCCTGACCCCCTCACGTTATCTGCTCACTTCGCCGGCAGCCCGTCGACTACTCCAGTCCGACGTGCCGGCGGAACGACCGGTCGGTGAGCCACTTCCGGTCGCCCGTCGACAGGCCGTCGACCTGATCCAGCCAGTGCAGGGACTCGCCGTACTCGGCCTCGTCGCTGACGTTGGGGTAGTCAGATCCCCAGATCACGCGCTCGCGGCCGAACACGTCCAGAAACCGCCGGACCGCGTCGTGCATGTCCGCGTAGGGGAACCCCTCGTTCGAGCGGTGGACCACTTCGGAGACCTTGACGGCGACGGTGTCGTACTCGGCCAGTTCCTCGAACCGGGCGAACGTCTCCGCGTCGGTGGAGACGCCGGGCCCCGCGTGGGCGAAGTGGTCGAACAGGTAGGTCAGCTCGGGATAGGTCTCGACCAGTTCGAGAGCCTGGTCGAGCTGGGTGTAGTCACAGAGGATCTGGACGGCGGCGTCGGTCTCGCGGGCGGCCTCCCAGAAGGCCTCCTCCTCGATCGCGTCCCGGAGCCAGTCAACGCTCGGGTCGAACGTCTCCCACATCCGATCGTACGGGCAGGCGGCGCCCAGTCGGATCCCGAGGATACCGTCGACGGCCATGTATTCCCTGAGGCGGTCGGCCGCGCCGTCGGCGAACTGATCGAGCATCACGATGCCGTACAGCCGATCGCTCCCCTCGACCGCTTGCAGGGTGTACCAGTTGTCCATCCACTCGCAGATGGGATACCCCACGACGACGGCCTCGTCGATCCCGTTGCGGTCCATGTCCCGCAGCAGGCGGTCGTCGGTGTACACCGCGTGGACGTCGAACCCGTCGACGAGGTCGAGGATCGGCCCGTTGACCCAGGGGTGTTCCTCGCTGGCCGCTCCCCAGGCGTGCGTGTGCGTGTCCAGCACCATACGAGCGCCAACGGCCGACGGCGTACTAAGGGTTACCTGCGGCGTGGGAAGGGACGGTCCCGTTCACCGCGACGGGCAGTCGCCGTCACGGTAGTGGTTTCGTCGGCGATCCGTTCGCCTCCGGACACCGGTTTGCGCCGTTCGAACAGGCGCGGGCCTCCTGATCGGGGTCGCTACTCCTCGGCGACGACGGAGTTGGTCAGCGTCCCGATGCCCTCGATCTCGACGTCGACCTCGTCGCCGGGTTCGAGCAGTTCGGGCGGGTCGCGGAACACGCCGACGCCGCCGGGCGTGCCGGTCGAGATGACGTCGCCCGGGCGTAGCGTCGTGAACCCGCTGATATACTCGACTAGATCGTCGACGTCGAAGATGAACTCCTCCGTGTTCGAGTCCTGCTTCGTCTCGCCGTTGACGCGACAGGCGACGTCAAGGCCGTGCGGGTCGACGTACTCGTCGGGCACCAGCGTCGGTCCCATCGGCGCGAACGTGTCGAAGCTCTTGCCGCGGAACCACTGGCCGTCGTCGAACTGCGCGTCCCGGCCGCTGACGTCGTTGATCGCCGTGTACCCCGCCACGTAGTCGCGGGCCTCGGCCGCGTCGACGTCCTTCGCGGTGCGGCCGATCACGACGCCCAGCTCGACCTCGTAGTCGACCTCATCGAGCTCCGCGGGGTGGACGATGGGGTCGCCGGGATTGGTGACGGACGACGGCGATTTGCCGAACAGCAGCGGCTGGTCGGGCACCTCCTCGTCCTGCTCCTCGGCGTGATCGTGGTAGTTCATGCCGACGCAGACGATCTTGCCGGGACGAGGGACGGGCGCGAGGAGGCGGGCCTCCTCGGCCGGGACGGAGCTGTCGGCGGCGGCCTCGACGGCGTCCTCGACGACCCGGAGGAAACCGGAATCGGTCAGTTGCTGGTAGCTGACGTCCTCGCGGAGCCCCGCGAGCGGTACGATGTCGTCGTCGCGTCGAACGCCCCACTCCGGGGCACCGCCGGTAGTGTATCGGACGAACTGCATCGAGTGTGAGTGCCGGCGCCCGGAACCTAACTGTTGCGTTTATACTGCCGGCTGTGGCTATTCCGAGACATTCGCCACTCCGGGGATCGAACGCCTCTCTGGACCTGTAGCCGGCAGTCTCAGGAGTAGGTGAGATTCACTTCGATGACGTTCGCGCTCCGGAGGATCAGCTCGGGGATCTCCTCCGAGAACCGGTCGCCGCGCATCCGGCTCTTGGGGCCGGAGACGCTGACGGCGGCGATGGCGCGCCCGTCGTCGTCCGTGATCGGTGCCGCGACGCAGCGCATCCCCTTGACGCGCTCCTCGTCGTCGTACGCGTAGCCGCGCTCGCGGACCTCGTCGAGCACCTCGAACAGCTCCTCGCGGTCGGTGACCGTCGTCTCGGTCACCTCCGGCAGCCCTCGTCGGTCGACGATCTCCTCGACCTCCTCGCGTGGGCGATTGGCCATGATCGTCTTCCCCAGGGCCGTCGTCTGGAGCGGGACGCGCATCCCAGCGTGCGTGTCGAGCTGGACGGCGTCCGGGCCGCGGGCCCGGTAGAGGAACACGCCGAGCCCGTGTTCCTCGATCATGAGATTGGCGTGTTCGCCGGTCTTGTCGGCGAGGTCGTCGATCTCTGGGCGCGCGATCTCGAACACCTTCTTGCGGGACCGGGCCTGATCGCCGAGCTGGAGGAACCGGGTGCTGACGTGGTACGTGCTCCCCTCCTTGACGAGGTACTCCTCCGCCTCGAGCGTCTGCAGGTGATCGTGGATCGTGCTCGTGGGTCTGTCGAGCCGGTCGGCGATCTCCGAGACGCCCGCCCCGTCCAGTTCGCGGAGCGTCTCGACTATCTCCAGGGAGATCTTGGCCGCGTTCACCGGGACTGCATCGGGCATACTCACCAAGTCACCACTATCGATGAAAAGCCTTCCGCTACTACCGGATGACCTGTCGGCCTCCCGTCGGACCCTCGAGGCCGTCGCTGCGACGGAACACCAGGGAATTCGACGAGAACGGGAGCGCAGTACGGGGCTGTCCCGTCCTGTGCTGACCGGGCGCTGCCACCGGGCCTTCCGCGTCTACCGGATACACGATACTGGCCCAAAGACGTATCCGTCCACAAACAGTGAGTGGGAACATCTACCTTGGTATGGATGCCGGATACCTTTCTTTGCCGCCGAATTATCAGATACAGGTACCTCGTCGAATCCCGAGAGGCAACGTCTCTGGCACGGTCGCTCGTCCAGTTCGAGACAGGGCGTGACGAACCGGTTGGCCGCCAGTCGGCGGAGCGAGACCGAATCGCGTCGCCGTCGAAGAACCCGGTGCTCGAAGCGGCTACCGGCGACACCCGCTTGCAATTATCGCGAACCAGAACTCGGAAATTACCGTCTCATCGCGTTTCCCCGCCGGCGGTGATTGGGGCCGATCGTCTACTCGGCCCTCGACTGGTACTTCACTGACACCGTTTCGTCCCCCGCGCTGCAGCGTCGCCGCTCCGAGCCGAACTCCGGCGACGGCCGACCAGTCTCACATCGAAACGAGAGAACCGAGCCCTCCTAAACGTATCCCCTGTGAGTTACTACGCCTCTCCTACCGGGTGCGATATATTTGTGTACGGGTGATCTATTAACCACTACGACGCAGTCGACCCCGTGAGTGGAGGGCACCTGTGATTCCAGACGACAGTCCGATTCTGAACAACGAGGCTCTGATGGCACTGGGTCACTTTCCCCTCTCCGAGAACCCTCGGACGCGGCCGCGGACATGCGCTCGCCCGTTACAGCTGGGCGGAGAAAACTAGCCGCCGTTCAGAGCGGCAGCCTTCGGACTGCGTCGCGAGCAGCGAAGTGCGGACCAACTGCGATCGATGCGCGCTGCCTGAAGCTACAGGCCCGCTTCTGGGTCACAGGCTGTGTGGTCCGATCGATGGTGGTACCAGACCCGCTGACGCGGCTCAGACGTCGACGACGCCGTTGGTGAGGGTGCCGACGTCTTCGATTTCGATGAGGACCTCGTCGCCGGGGTGCATGGTGTAGTCCTCGGGGACGAGCGCGGTGCCGGTCAGCAGGACGGTCAGTTCGGGCAGTTCGTTGTGGCGCTCGAGGTAGGAGACCAGTTCCTCGCAGCTGTGGACCATGTCGCCGGTGTCGGCGCTTTGCTCGTAGACGACCTCGCCGTCGCGTTCGATGGTCATGGTCATGGTGAGGTCGTGGGGGTCGTCGATGGACTCGGTCGAGGCGATGCAGGGGCCGATCGAGCAACTGCGGTCGTAGATTTTCGCCTGCGGGAGGTACAGCGGGTTGTCGCCTTCGATCTCGCGGCTGCTGACGTCGTTGCCGATGGTGTAGCCGACGACGTCGCCGTCGTAGACGACCACGCCCAGTTCGGGTTCGGGGACGTCCCAGTCGGAATCGCCGCGGACGCCGACCGCCTCGCCCGGGCCGACCGTCCGGGAGGGCGTCGACTTGAGGAACAGTTCGGGGCGCTCGCTGCGGTAGACCTCCATGTAGAGGTCCGGCGTGTTGCTCTCCTCCTCGCGGGCCTCCTCGCTGATCTCGTAGGTGACGCCGGCGGCCCACACCTCGGGCGGGCGCGCGGGGGCGCGGACGTCCGCCGCCGTCAGGTCGACCGACGGGGCGTCCTCGCGATGTCGGCGCGCGAGGTCGTCGATGGACGTCCCCGCCACGTCGGCACAGCGGGCCAGCGTCGTGAACGAGTCGATCCGCTCGTTGGCCGCGGTCAGGTCGAACGCTCCAGCGTCGTCCTCGGCGACGAGATGGGCGTTCCCGTCCGTAGCCACTCTGTAATAGCGCATGGCACAACGTGGCGCTGCTCGGCACTTAACGATACCGTCCTTCCACTGCCTCCCGAGAGCGGCCGCCGCTCCGCGCTGTGGCCACCGTGTGCCGCGTGGGCGAGACTGGGTCGGCCGTCCGGTAAACGGTACTGAATCGCTGCCGCACGCGGCTCGTTCGCCGAACCGGACGTCGGCAGTATCGCCCTTCCGTCCCGAACATCTAAGCCCCCGGTGGTCGTTACGCACTCTCATATGCCAGAGTTTACCGGCTACCGCCGTGACGACGGTCGGATCGGCGTGCGCAACCGGGTCGCGGTGCTCCCGACGTCCGTCACGGCGAGCCCGATCGCCGAGGCGATCGCGGCGGAGGCCGACGCCTCCGTCAGGGCGACGCCTCACCAGATGGGGACGAGCCAGCCTGATCGCGCGCGCGAACAGACAGAACGTACGCTCGCCGGCACGGGTCGCAACCCGAACGTCGGTGCGGCACTGGTCGTCGAGCTCGGGACGGAGACGATCGCCGCCGACGACGTGGCCGACCGGATCGCCCGGTCGGGCAAGCCCGTCGAGACGCTGTCGATACGCGCGGCCGGCGGGACGCGGGCCGCGGTCGACCGCGGAGCCGAGGTCGCCGCGGCACTCGCAGACGAGATCGAGGAGGCCCGCCGGGAGACGGCCGACGCGAGCGAGCTCGTGTTCGCCGTGGAGTGCGGCGGCAGCGACGCCACGAGCGGCATCGCCGCCAACCCCGCCGTCGGCGAGGCCTGCGACCGACTCGTCGAGGACGGCGGCACCGCCTGCTTCAGCGAGACGCCCGAGTTCATCGGGGCGGAGCACATCCTCGCCGGGCGGTGCGCCGACGACGAGGTCCGCGAACGCCTGCTCGAGCGGGTCGACGTGCGCGAGGACATGGCCGCGCTGATGGGCGTCGACATGCGCGGCGCCCAGCCGTCACCGGGCAACCAGGAGGGCGGGCTGACCACCATCGAGGAGAAGAGCCTCGGCGCGATCTCGAAGGGCGGGACGACTCCGGTCCGCGGGATCGTCGACTACGCGGACGACCTCCCCGTCGGCGGTGGCCTCGTGCTGATGGACACCCCGGGTTACGACGTCGAGAGCGTCACGGGGAAGGTCGCCGGCGGCGCCCAGGTCGTCGCGTTCACCACCGGCCGCGGGAGCACCACCGGCAACCCGATCGCTCCCGTGATCAAGGTGACCGGTAACCCGGGGACGTGGGACGAGATGGCGAACAACATGGACGTGAACGCCAGCACAGTCATCGAGGGGGACTCCCTGTCGACGGTCGGCGAGCGAGTCTACGACGCGCTCCTGTCGGTGGCCGACGGCAAGCGGACGGCCGCCGAGCGCCGCCGCCTCGAGGAGTTCGCGATCAACGAGATCCAGCCCAACGAGCTGGGCGAACTGCGGGGTGAGGCGATATGAAGGGCGCAGTGATCGACGAGGTCGCGCTCGTGATGACCGACGACGACACCGTCGCGACGGCGCTCGCGGACCTGGAGGCGGGCCGCGAACTGCCGGTCGACGGCGTCGACCGCTGCGAGCGCGACTCCGTCACGCTGCGCGAGGAC
This sequence comes from Halomicrobium urmianum, assembly GCF_020217425.1. Classification (NCBI taxonomy): domain Archaea; kingdom Methanobacteriati; phylum Methanobacteriota; class Halobacteria; order Halobacteriales; family Haloarculaceae; genus Halomicrobium; species Halomicrobium urmianum. Next base: position 293,479 of record NZ_CP084092.1, on the reverse strand, counting down.
GTCCCCTTCGGCCACAAGGTCGCGCTGACGGCGATGGCATCGGGCGACCCCGTCTACAAGTACGGTGAGGTGATCGGCGAGGCCGCCGCGACCATCGACCCCGGCGAGTGGGTCCACACTCACAACTGCGAGAGTCGACGGGGGCGCGGCGACGTACAGGAGGGAGAAGCATGAGTGCCGACGAGGCCCGATCGAGTGGTAATGCACCCGACGCCGACCTATCCTTCGAGGGGTATGAGCGCTTCGACGGAACCGTCGGGGCCCGGAACCACGTGCTCGTCCTCCCGTCGGTGATCTGCTCGCACATGGTGGCCGACCGGATCGCCGATCGGGTGCCCGGAGCGGTGAGCGCGCCCCACGATCACGGCTGCGCCCAGATCGGCGCCGACAACGAGCAGACCGAGCGGACGTTCTGGGGCGTGGCGCAGAACCCCAACGTCGCTGGGACGGTCGTGGTCGGCCTGGGCTGTGAACACGTCCAGAGCGACGCCGTCGCCGAGCGCCTGGACGACGCCGGAGAGCGCGTCCGTGAGCTGTCGATCCAGGAGGCGGGCGGCACTGAGCCGACCATCGCCCGCGGCGCCCGGGCGGCTAGCGAACTGGTCGAGGCTGCGGCCGACGAAACGGTGCCGGCGGGGGCAGACGCCCTCACGGTCGGGATCGTGGCCACCGACCTGGCGGAGGGGACGGTAGCCAAGGCCGCGCCGCTCGTCGGAGCGTTCGCCGACGAGGTCGTCGCGGCCGGCGGGCGCGTCGTCGCCGCCGGGAGCGAGCCTCTGATCGCCCACGCCGAGGCCGCCCAGGAGGCCGCAGCGGACGACGCGACGGCGGCGGACGTCGATACCCTGCTCGCCCGGCACGAGGCGCACCCGCCGAAGGCGCGGGCGGTCCACCGCGCCGCCGCCGACCGATCCTTCGCGGCGGCGACGCGCGCCTGGGGCGACCAGCCGATCCGGGAGGTCTGCGACTACGGGGCGCCAGCGACCCTCGACCGGGGGCTGGCGGTCGTCGACGCGCCGTCCGAGTTCGCAGAGGCGGCGACGGGCCTGGTCGCCGCCGGCGCGCAGGTAATCGTCCACGTGACCGACGAGGGCGTCCCCACCGGCCATCCGGTGGCGCCGGTGGTGAAGGTGACGGGGAACGAGGCGACCTACGAGGTGCTGTCCGACGACGTCGACGTGGACGCGACGACGGCCTCGGTCGCGGACCTCCGCGAGCGGATCACCGCGGTGCTCGACGGTGACCCCTCCTGCGCCGAGCGACACGGGGTCGACGACTTCGCCATCACGCGCGTCGGCCCGTCGCTCTGACCCTCGCCGTCAGCGCCGTCGACCGATGCGGGCTCGCGTGTCGCTCCCTGCGTTCGCTCCCGCTCGCAAAATCGAGGTTCCTCCCGTTGGTCGGGCCCTCGCGGCTCGCGTGTCGTTCGCTCTGCTCACTCCCGCTCGCTGAGTCCGAGGCCGTGAGCGTAGCGAGCGGCCTCGCCTTCACTCCTCGAAGGTGGCGTTCAGGAAGCCGTCGTCGACGGTGACGATCTCGCCGGTGGTGTAGGAGGCGGCGTCGCTGGCGAGGTAGATGGCGATGCCGGCCATCTCCTCCGGCCGGGCGAGGCGCTCGTCGGTCGTCCGGTCTTTGATCGTCTCGTACCGCGGTTCCCCGTCGGTGTAGGTGCCCTCCGTCTGCTCGGTGATGACGAAGCCCGGCCGGATGGCGTTGACGCGGATCTCCGGGCCGTACTCCTCGGCGGCGACGCGGGTGAACGAGTCGATACCGCCCTTGGCCGTGGTGTAGGCGGCCAGGTTCGGGATGGCCGACTCCGCCGAGGCCGAGGCCATGTTGATGATCGACCCCTCGCCCATGCGCTCGGCGAACAGCTGAGTCGCGCGGACGGTTCCCTTCAGCTGGACGTCGAACACCTGGTCCCACTCCTCCTCGGTCACGTCGGCGACGCCCTTCCTGGCGATGTAGCTCGGCGAGTTGACCAGAATGTCGACGTCGCCGAACTCCTCGATCGTTGCGTCGCGCAGTTCGCGGATCGACTCGCGGTCGGTCACGTCACAGGTGACCTCGATGGTGTCGGCGCCGCGCTCGCGGATCTCCTCGGCCGTCCGCTCGACGCGCTCTTCCGTCCGCGAGGTGGCCACGACGTTCGCGCCCTCCTCGGCGAAGCCCAGTGCGATCGCTCGTCCGATGCCGCTCGTCGCCCCGATGACGACGGCCGTCTTGCCCTCGACCGTCACCGGGTGGTGTGTATAATCCAGTGGCACGATTGCCCCCTCTGTCGCGACCTACATAGAGGTTGGTGACCGCGGGCGAGCGCCTCGGCGGAGCGTCGTCGATCCGCGCGGAGCCGTGCGGTCGTCGCCCTCTCTCGCTATCCGAAGAGCTAAGACCGGGGCAAGGCAATCGAGTCCCATGCGAGCGCTAGCCAAGACCGCTCGAGAGGCGGGTGCACTCGAGGTCGTCGAGCGCCCGATGCCCGAGCCCGGCGCGGAGGAGGTACTGGTCGAGGTCGACTACGCGGGCCTGTGCGGCAGCGACGGCGGGATCTACGAGTTCGAGAGCGCGTTCGAGCGGATGGACCTGCCGACCGTCATCGGTCACGAGTACACCGGCCGCGTCGTCGAGGCCGGCGCGGACGTCACCGGCTTCGCCGTCGGTGACAGAGTCGTCGAGCGGCCGATCCGGCCGTGCGGGGAGTGCTACCAGTGCCGGATCGGCGAGGAGAACGTCTGCCAGAACGCCGTGATCACCGGCGTCGACCACGACGGGGCCTTCGCGGGGTACATCGCCGCGCCGGCGCGGTACTTCCACCCCGTTCCCGACGACGTCGACCCGCGCCACGCCGCGACGACCGAGCCGATCAGCATCGGCGCTCGCGCGGTCGTCGAGAACTCGCGGGTCGGCGCCGGCGACCGCGTCCTCGTCGAAGGACCGGGCCCGATCGGGCTGTTCACCGCCCAGATCGCCGACGCGCAGGGCGGCGAGGTGGTCGTCTCCGGCGTCGGCCCGGACGCAGACTACCGCCTGCCGCTGGCCGAGGAACTGGGCTTCGAGACGCTGAACGTCGCCGCCGACGACCGCGAGGCCGTCCGCGAGGAACTGACCGACGGCATCGGCTACGACGTGGTCTTCGACACCACCGGACACCCCTCCGGGCTCACCACGGCCGTCGACGAAGTCCGGAAAGGCGGCCAGATCGTCCTCGTCGGCCAGACCGGCGAGACGACCATGGAGTACTCGCCGCTGGTCCGCGCCGAAATCGACCTCCAGTGCTCCTACGCCTCGACCTACGAGGACTTCGAGCGGTCGCTGCGGATGCTCCAATCGGGCGAGGTCGACCCCGAACCGATGCTCGACGAGCGGTTCTCCCTCGAGGAGGCCGACGAGGCCTTCGAGACGTTCCTCGCCGGCGACACCTGCAAGGTCCTGTTCGATCCCGCCGAGTTCCGCGACTGACGGGACCGGGTGACGGCGTCGGGGAGCGGCCCGACGGACGTCGCCGCTCGCTGCCACGGAGACGGTCCCTGAACGATCGGAAACGAGACGAGCAGTTGATAGCGTTTAAGACGCTTCCTGCAGAGATACGGATGATGGCACACAGGATCGCAATCTCGCAAGCGGATTTTCCGGACGCCGACATCGAGGAAGCGGTGTTCGCCGAGGCCGGAGTCGACGACGTGGTCGTCGGCTCGGCCGAGACGGAGGACGAACTGATCGACCTCGCAGAGGGGGCTGACGGGCTTCTCGTCCAGTACGCCGAGGTGACCGAGTCGGTCCTCGACGCGCTGCCGGACCTGGAGATCGTCTCCAGATACGGCATCGGCGTCGACAACGTCGACGTCGACGCCGCCTCGGAGCGGAACGTCGCCGTGTCGAACGTCCCCTCCTACTGCGAGGAGGAGGTCGCCTCCCACGCGCTCTCGCTGCTGTTCACGCTCGCGCGCAAGACCGCCCAGTACGACAAGGCGGTCAAGTCCGGGACCTGGGACTGGAAGATCGGCCGGCCGATCGAGTCGTTGACCGGTATGACCGTCGGGTTCGCGGCGTTCGGGAAGATTCCCCGTACGTTCGCCGAACTGGCCGACGGGTTCGACCTCGAGTACCTCACGTACGACCCCTACCTCGACGAGGAGGACGTCGCCGACCACCCCGTAGAGCTGGTCGACTTCGAGACCCTGCTCGCGGAGTCGGACGTCATCTCGATCCACACGCCGCTGGTCGACGAGACCCATCACATGTTCGACGCCGACGCCTTCGAGCAGATGGACTCGTCGGCGTTCCTCCTGAACACTGCACGCGGGCCGCTCGTCGACGAGGACGCCCTGTACGACGCTCTCGAGGCGGACGAGATCGCCGGTGCCGGCCTGGACGTCATGGAGGAGGAGCCGACCCACGACTCCCCGCTGTTCGAGCGCGACGACGTCGTCGTGACGCCCCACGTCGCGTGGTACTCCGAGGACTCGCTCGGAGAACTCCGCCGCAAGGCCGCCGAGAACATCACCGAGTACCTCGACGGCGACTCGCCACACGGGTTCACCAACGAGAGCGAAGTCCAGCGCACGTAACGGTCCGCACGCTGGTCTGCCGAGCGTCACTACTCTTGTAGCCGCTCACCCATCTATTGTTAGCGATACTGCACAAATGTAAAATTAATTTTGTTTTAGGATTCTCCATAACTCTTGGAAAGGTTTATTTGCAATAGTAGATAATCACGGTACGCAATGTCACCAGATCGGCGTAATTTCATGCGAACGGCAGGGGCTATCAGTGCGACGGCTGGACTGACCTCTATCGCGGGCTGTAGCAGTTTGACTTCAGGCGGGAGTGGCGGCGGCAGTGGTAGCGGGGACGGATCGGACAGCGGCGACGCCGAGATGCCGGAGATGACGGTCACGCTCGGCCACTCCGGGCCCGAGGACATCACGCAGCACCAGCACCGCGCGGCAGTGACGTTCAAGAAGCACATCGAGGACAACACGAACGGCAACTTCACGGTCGAGATCTCCCCCGGCGGAGCTCTCGGGAGCCTCCGTGAGATGGTCGAGCAGAACCAGTCCGGGTCCATCGAACTCGTCGGGTCGACCGCCGAGGGCCACATCGCGCCGTTCTACTCGAACATCAACGTGTACGCGCTGCCGTACGCGTTCCGGAACGTCGAGGTCGCCAACTACGTCTTCGACAACGAGTTCGGCGACAAGCTGTGGGCGGACTTCCGCGACCAGACGGGCCTCCGGATGCTCACCTGGTACGACAACGGCGGCTTCCGGTCGTTCGGCGTCTCCGGCGTCGAGATCGAGTCCATCGAGGACATGAAGGGTCTGGACATCCGGACGATGCAGATCGAGGCTCACCAGAAGCTGGTCAGCGAACTCGGCGCCAACCCGACGCCCATCGACTGGAACGAGCTGTACCAGGCGATCGACCAGGGCGTCGTCGCCGGGCAGGAGAACTCCATCCCGACGGTCATCTCCGGCGACCTCCACGAGGTGCTCGACTGGATCATCCTGGACCGCCACGTGTTCACGATGAACTTCATCCACTGCAACGAGGACTGGTTCCAGGACCTCCCGCTGTACTACCAGCGTCTGGTCCTCGAAGGCGGCCGGCTGGCCTCCCAGGAGGCCCGGATGATCAACCGCGTCCAGCGCGAACGCGGCGTCAAGACCGTCGAGGACGCAGGCGTCACCGTCTACGATCCGCCGCAGGACGTCATCAACGACTTCCGCGAGGCGACCCAGGAGCCCGTCGGCGAGCTGATTCGCGACGAGATGGACGATCCGAGTATGGTCGACGACATGCAGGAGGCCATCCAGCAGGCCGAGAAGGACCTGGGCTACCAGTAACAACTCCCGACAGAAAAGCGCTCTCCGCCGGGACAACTGTTTCCTATGTACGAAATTCTGTTACCAATACCAAACGACGACGTGCGGATGGGACGACTCGTGAGTGCTGTCGAGGACCTGCCAGTCCGGACAGAGGCGGTCTCCGTGACGCTGCTGTACGTGTTCGAGGAACTGGAGACCGAATTCGGAGGGACCGTGTCGCTCCGTGAATACAGCGACGTGCCGGACGTGATAAGTGAGGCCCGCGAACGGTTCGAGCGAACCGACGTTCCGGTCGAGGCGCTCGTCGCGGAGGGCAACGCCGAGGAGGTCATCGTGTCCGTCGCCGACGACCGGAACGTCGACCACGTGGCCGTCGCCGGCCGGGAGCGCTCGCCGACGGGCAAGGCCCTGTTCGGCAGCGTGACTCAGTCGGTGGTTCTCAATGCCGACGTGCCGGTGACGGTCGTTCCGGAGTCCGTCGACGAGGAGGGAGCTGCCTGACCATGTCCGACGCGAGCACGCCTCGACTGTGGACGCTCCCGGGAGGTGATCGTCGTGTTTAACTACACCGTCACCGAAGACAGCGCGCTCTACCAGTCCGCCGAGCGGTTCGACTCGGCGATGGACCGCCTCGACACGAGACTGCGGCAGTTCAGCCTGATCCTGCTCGCCCTGCTGGTCTGCGTCGTGGTCCTCAACGTGATCATGCGGTACGTGTTAAGCGAGTCGCTACTGTGGGCCAACGAGCTGTCGCGGTACCTCATGGTCTGGTTCGCGCTGCTGGTGACGGCCTCCCTCGTCAACAGCGACGACCACCTCAACGTGGGGATCGTCTACGATCGATTCCCCGACCGCGTCAAGTACTGGCTGCAGTCGACGACGATGGCACTGTACGTCGTCCTCGGGCTCATCTGGGTCAACTTCGGGCTCGAGTACGCCATCAGTGCGGGGCTCAACGCGGAGGCGCCCGCGATGAACTTCCCGCTGCTGTGGGTGTACATCGTGATCCCGATCAGCGGCACCCTCGTCACGCTGTTCGCGCTGGCGCGCCTGCTCCGCCTGGTCGTGCTCGGCGAGACCGAGAGCCTGCAGAACGCCTACGACGTCGACCAGCGAGAGGGTGAGAGCGATGATTGAGCTCGTCCCGCTTCTGGCGATCCTGCTCGCGCTGATCTTCCTCCGCGTGGACATCGCCTTCGCCATCGCGACGGTGTCGTACCTCTGGCTGTTCGTCGCGGGGGAGTCCATGACCACGGGCGTGACCCGCATCTTCAGCGGGCTCAACTCGTTCGTGTTGCTGGCGATCCCCTTCTTCCTGCTGGCCGGGGAGCTGATGAACAACTCCGAGATCACCGACCGGATCGTCCGCTTCGCGAACTACACGATCGGGCGCATCCGGGGCGGGCTCGCGCAGGCGAACGTCCTCGCGAGCCTGTTCTTCGCCGGCATCACCGGCGCTGCGGTCGCCGACGTCGCCGCGCTCGGCTCGGTGTTCATTCCCGCCATGTCCGACGAGGGGTACGACACCGACTTCAGTTCGGCACTGACTGCCGCGTCGTCGATCGTCGGCCCGATCATCCCCCCGAGTATCATCATCGTCATCTACGGGTCGGTGACTAACACCTCGATCGGGGCGCTGTTCGCGGCGGCCGTGATCCCGGGCCTGCTGCTCGGCGGCGCACTGATGGTGATTACCGGGGTCCTCTCCGTGCAGCGGGACTTCCCGAGCCACTCGCCGGACGTCGAGCGCTCCGAAGTCCCGTCGCTGGTGTTCGACTCGCTGGTCGCGCTGACGATGCCGGCGATCATCCTCGGCGGCATCCTCGGCGGTATCTTCACGCCCACTGAGGCCGCCGCCGTCGCCTGCGTGTACGCACTGCTGATCGGCGGCGTGCTCTATCGCACCCTGACGGGCGACAAGATCATCGATTCGCTGAGCGTCACCCTCGAGCGGTCGACCCAGCTGTACGCCATCATCGGCTTCGCGTCGATCCTCTCGTGGATGCTCGCCAAGGAGGGCATCACTCGCGAACTGGGTGCCGCCCTCGTCGAGATGGGGCTGAGCCCGGCGGCCTACATGCTGGTCGTCGGCCTCGTCCTCCTGTTCGTGGGCACGTGGCTCGAGATCGGCGCCGCGGCTATCATCCTAGCGCCGACGCTGGCGACGATCGCCGAGACGCTGGGGATCCCGGCCTACCAGTTCGGCATCATGTTCATCGTGACGCTGAACTTCGGGCTCATCACCCCGCCGCTGGGGATCTGCCTGTTCGCGGCGTCCAGCGTCTCAAACCGACCGGTCTGGGGGATCAGCAAGAAAGTCGTCCCGTTCTACGTGGCCGACATCGCCGTCCTGCTGGCGATCATCTATCTCCCGGAGATCACTATGGCCTTCCCGCGGGCCACCGGGTTCTGATTCCCGGTCCAGCCGTTTTCCTCCGGTCCCCGGTCCAGTGCGTTCTCGTGGCGTCGGGTCACCCGGCGCCGAGCGCCGCTATAGTGGAATCTGAATTTATTCACACGTCGACGGACACCCGGGGTGCCCGTCGAGTGTATCAGTGCGTTCAATTTCTGCTGTGATCTTTCGCATCAGATCCGTCTCGGCGGGGGTTCGTCGCCCATGGGGAACGCCGGAGACAGGGACTCTCACTCTGGTGCCGTTCTGGCAGACGTTCGCCCGGCAGTCGTCGCACTGGACAGTGCCGCAGTCGCGAAACGGTTCTTCGACGACCTCGTTCGGTCTCGGGGTCGACTGTCTCAGATGCCACGCTCCGATCTGTCGAGCTCCCGTCTGCCGATCGACGACACGGGGACGGACGGAGAACCGCAGTGGCCGGGATTCCCAGAACGTGACGGTCCCGGAGCGGTTGGTCGAGCGATTCTCGGCGTCGCCATCGAGCAGCGCTTCGACGTGCGCGACGGCGTCGGCGAACGCGCCCTGGTGGTCCCGTCACAGGTCCACGGACCGTCGATGCCCGGCAGCGACGTCTCGACTGGTCGCCGTCCGCGGGCGATCAGTTCGACGTCGTCGGTGGCGGCGTAGCCGCCGGCGTGGCTGGCCTCGCCCCCCTCGCGCCGATGGCCATCTCGTCGTGCACCACGAGGATGCCCGTTCCCGGGATGCCGCCAGTACAGGCGATGCCTGCGCGGTCGGTTATTCGTAGGTGTGGACGCTCCCGGTGGCGTTGTCCTCGATGTAGTCCCAGTCGTACTCGACGCCGAGGCCGGGTCCGTCGGGGACGGGGACGGTGCCGTCGTCGTCGACGGCCTCGATCAGGTCGGAGTAGCCGCCCTCGTAGACGGGCGGCATCGTGTTCTGGCAGTCGGGGTGGACCAGCGCCATCTCGTAGTAGTTGGCATTGCGCGTGGCGGCGATGCAGTGCCGCTGGGCGGGGCCGGGCGCGTGGAACTCGACGTCCAGCCCGAAGCCTTCGGCGACGCTGGCGATCTTCATCGCGCCGGTGATGCCGGCGTCGTACTCGGGGTCGGCGCGGACGAAGTCGGTCGCGCCGTTGGCGATGAAGTCGGTGTGCGGCTCCAGCCCGCGGACGTGTTCGGTCTGGAGTATGGGCGTCTCGAGGTGCTCGCCCAGTTGTTTGTGACCGTGCTGGCTGATGCCGCCGTCGCGGTAGGGGTCCTCGTACCAGAAGAAGCCCTCCTCGTCGCAGGCCTTGCCGAGCTTGAGCGCGTCGGCCCACGTCTCCAGTTCGCAGGCGGGGTCGTGCATCAGGTCCATCTCGTCGCCGACGCGCTCGCCGACGGCGTGGACGGCGTCGACCTCCCGGTCGATGTCGTGGGGCCCTTCGCTCCCGCCCCAGCCGTGGATTTTGAAGCCGCTGAAGCCCCTCTCCAGGCACTCCTCGGCGAAGTCGGCGAACGCTTCGGGCGAGTCCAGGCCGCCGTTTTCGTCGCCGTGGTACGTCGAGGCGTACGCGGGGATGCGCTCGCGATACGTACCCAGTAGCTCGTGGATGGGAGCGTCGTAGTACTTGCCGGCGAAGTCCCACAGGGCGATGTCGATCGGGCCCATCCCCATGCGGTCGTACTTGCGCAGGGCGCGCTTGATCTCCGACCAGTGCTTCTCGCGCTCGAGGGGGTTCTTCCCGACCAGATAGTCAGCGAACATGTTGATCTGCGCCGCGCCCGGCGAGTTGCCGCCGACGTACTCGCCCGTGATTCCCTCGTCGGTGTGGATCTGCAGCGCGAATAGCTTTCGGTAGGTAGTCTCGCCGGGATCGTACACGATGTTGAAGCCGTGGTTGTCCATCCCGACGTCCTCGAGGGGGTACTCGAACTCCGTGCTCTCGATTTTCGTGATTGTCGGTGTCACGAGTACGACGTACTCGCGCCACCACATAAATCCAAGCGGTCAGGAACTGGCGAGGGCGATGCCCGCTGTCGATCGACGGTCGTGACCAGAAGCGCAGGGCCGCCGGTCAGAAGACGGGCCGCGGCAGCGCCGTGACGGCGTCCGGAAACAGCGCGATGGATGACGAGCGATCTCAGGGCCAGCGGACTGCAGAACGGGCTGCTGCGGGCCGACTCCCGGCCGCCGCTCGTGTCGGCGCGTCCAAAGCGATAAGCCCGAGCGCTGCGACGCCCGTCCTATGACCGGAACGACAGTCCGATCCGTCGAGGCGGTCGCCCTTCGATCGGAACCCGACGAGCCGTTCGGGTACGCCCAGGCGTGGGTCGAGGAGCGCACCGCTCTGCTCGTGCGAGTCGAAACGGCCGACGGAGCGGTCGGCTGGGGCGAGTGCTGGGGGCCGATCGCAGGCTCGCGGGAGACGATCGAGGACTTCCTCGCGCCCATCGTCGAGGGGCGGGACCCGGCCGACGTCGAGCGGATCCACGAGGACCTCCGCGACCGGACGCGAGCGGCCTACCAGTCGATCGTCCCCTACCCGGCCATCAGCGGCGTCGACCTGGCGCTGTGGGACCTCCGCGGGAAGTGCCGGGGCGAGTCGGCCGCGTCGATGCTCGGGGGCCGCCGGCGCGACGCGGTCCGGGCGTACGCGACGGGCCACTACTTCAAGCACGGTGCCGACCTCGAAGAGCAGTACGAGCGGATCGCCGCCGAGGCGGCGGCAAACGCCGACCGACTGGGCGCGGTCAAGGCGAAGATCGGTCTCTCCCTGCTGGGGTACGGTCCCGACGAGGACGTCGAACTCGTCCGGCGGATCCGCGACGCCGTCGGACCGGAGACGACGCTGCTGGTCGACGCCAACTACGCCTACGACGCCGGCACCGCCCGCCGAGTCGGCCGCGCGCTGGAGGACCTCGACGTCTACTGGTTCGAGGAGCCGGTCCCGCCGACCGACGTGGACGGGTACGCCCGGCTCCGGGACGCGCTGGACGTCAGGGTCGCCGGCGGCGAGTGCCACACTCCGCCGGAGTTCGACCGGTTGTTCGAGGCCGGGGCCGTCGACGTCGCCCAGCCCGACCTCTGTAACGCGGGCGGGCTCACGGCGGGCCGGCGGCTCGCGGACCGGGCAGCGGGCGCCGGCGTCCCGCTCGTCCCCCACGTCTGGGGGACGCCGGTGGCCATCGCCGCGAGCCTCCAGCTGATCGCGACCCTGCCCGGTCGGCCGTGGCTGGAGTTCGACAGTTCGTCGAACCCGCTACGGGGGGAACTGGCCCCCGACGAGTTCTCTGCGAACGACGACGGGGCCATAGCGGTCCCGGACGGACCGGGACTGGGTGTCGACCTCGACGTGGACGCGCTGGACCGCTATCGCGTCTGATCGCCCGTCTCTTCGCTCGAGTCACTCACCACCGTCTCGCTCGTCGCGACCGAACTCCGCTACCGGTTCAACAGCGTCGGGCCGGCCAGTTCGAGGCCTCGGCCCTCGTCGACACGGCGACGAACACCGCGAACGTATCGCACCAGCCATCGCAACAAACCACGGTGGTGATGATATCACAAGCGAACGCCAGAGCTGTGGTGAAAATTGAAACTATGTACACATCGAAGGACACACCTGGCGTCCTTCGAGTGTGTCATCGCGTTCAGTTTCTCCTGTAGAGGCTAGTCCTCCGCGAAGGTGAACACGGGCTTGCACGTCTCGGAATCGAGGAACGTCCGGAACGCTTCTTCCGGGTCCTCGACGTCGTAGGACGTGTCGACGATGGCGTCGACGTCGATGGCGCCGCGCTCCATCAGACGCAGCGCCTGCTCGAAGTTGCGCCACTTCGAGCCGTAGGAGGTGTTGACCTCGAGCTCGCCGCGGACCGCCGGGGCCATGAACACCTCGGCCTCCTCGTTCGGGATCCCGACCATGACGATCTGACCGCCCTTCCGGGCGTACTCGAGTCCCTCTTCGAGGCCGCTGCGGTGGCCGGTGGCGTCGACGACGACGTCGAACCCGCCGCCGTCGGTGCGCTCCTCGGCGACGGTTTCGAGGTCCCGCTCCTGGACGTTGACCGTGTCGATGCCCTGATCCTCGAGGAGGGGAAGTCGGTAAGACGTGTCCTTGTCCAGGCCGGAGACGACGACGTTCGCGCCCAGCGAGTCGGCGACGACGGCCGACAGCACGCCGATGGGGCCGGGCCCCTCGACGAGGACGTCGTCGCCCGGGGTCGTCTCGGACTGGTCGAGGATGGCGCGCGTCGCGATGCTGGTGGGCTCCGTGATCGCCGCGTCCCGCAGCGGGACGCTCTCGGGGATCTCGTGGAGGTGGCGCTGGTCGACGACCGTGTAGTCGGCGTAGGCGCCGTCCGTGTGCATCCCGGTGATGGAGAAGTTCTGGCAGACGTTCTCCTGCCCGTTCTTGCACTGGAAGCAGTGGCCGCAGTCGTGGATCGGCTCCTCGACGACCTTCTGGCCGACCTCGAACTGGTCGACGTTCTCGCCGACCTCGGCCACTCGTCCGGAGTACTCGTGGCCCATGATCCGGGGGATGGGGATCCACTCGTACCCGCCGTCGTACTGGTAGGCGTGGACGTCGCTCCCGCACAGCCCGGCAGTGTGGACCTCAACGAGCACCTCCTCCGGTCCCGGCGTCGGCTGTTCTCGCTCCTGTACTTCGATCTGTTCGGATCCCGTCTGCACGATTGCCTTCATATCGTGATGCCTCAGGCTGACCCTGATGGAAATAGATTGCATACGTCCATACATATACCTTTGGTCACTCCGGGACAACGGCGTCCACAGGGAAGTTCGCCCGGTTTCCGACGACACCGGAACCAGGTTCGGAACTGGAAGACGAGCCGCTCAGTCTGGCGCTCCGAACTGCCGGATCGATGGGGTTCGATGGCGCTAACAGCAGTACTAATGTTACTGAAACCGTCCGGCATAGCCGGACACTCCCCGGGTAATTCTCGAGTAGCCCCGACCGCACGTCCAGAGGCGTTTAGCGGGATTCAGTGACGATCGGTGACGATGCCATCCCGGGGCTATCTGGGCTGAACCGCCTACAGGCCCGTCAGCGCGCGTTTTCGCACTGGATCGTCTCGTCGTCGAGGGACGCGAAGAGGAGCGCGAAGCGAATCCGATGACCGCCAAGCCGGCCAGTTCGTGTCAGAGACGTCCAGTGTGGCTCGCTTCTTGCGTACGATTACACCGGAAACCGGTAGCTCAGAAAATAACAGTAGTACCTTCGGTATATCCACTGGCTCGATCGACGATTCAAGCGGACGGCTTCGGTGATCTGTCCGGCCCCGGCCGTCCCCAGTTACGAATCGCTTCCAGGGGTCCCGGATCGATATCGAGCGAATATCGCTCGCTGTTCGGCACGTCTGAAACAGTTCTATAGTAGAAATTGAAACTATTCCCACATCGAGGGGCACCCCGGGTGCCCCTTGAGTGTGTCATTGCGTTCAATTTCTACTATAGTATCGCTCGTCTGGAGAGCACAGTAGGAAAGTCCTCCTTCGCGATGGTGGACGGCGGTCGTTCGGTGATACTTCGGAAGTCTGGAGGGCGTGACGCGTCTTCAATCGTCACGTCGCTCCTGTCGCGCTCGGTTGGCGGTGGCGACGGGCTCGCCAACCTCGGCGGCGCTCTCGAATTCGGCGGGAGTTCCTCGCGGTCCATGAGGCGTTCTCACTGGTCGCCGTCGTCCCGTGACGGTCGGAGATATCGGAGACTGCTTTCAGGAAGATCCGACTACATGTTCAAAATAGATGAATTCTAGGATAGTATATCACCTCGATATGGGATCATTGTTATCTCGGAGCAACCGAGTTCTGTCCGGGAGACTCGTCTCCGAACGGGTAATTCACCACCTACATCCCACGTAACTATCTCTGTGAGGATATTTGATACTGTGGAACCCTAATTCGAATGTCAGAAACTACTGTGAGTGTATTGCTTACACGTTAGCTGTCCGGACTCGGCGGTGCGAACTAATGTACGTACTCCTCCACTAACTACCGAATCAGCACGCACCTGAGAACGCGGTTGTCGAGTACTACCACCGGAGTGCTCTGGCCGGTGTTAACAGGCGATGCGAACGACTTTCAGCTATAGCTCGACGACGTCATCGTTCTCGGCCGCCTCGTGGATCGCCTGGACGATCCGCATGTCCGTTAGTCCGTGTCTGCCGTCAGCGTAGACGTCGCTGTCGGTCAGCAGGCAGTTGGCAAAGTAATCGAACTCCTCCTCCATCTCCCGCTCGGCGTCGAACGCGTCGTGTTCGACCGTCACCGACAGGTCGCCGCGCGAGAGGTGGAGGGTGGCCTGTCCGTGGAACGCCGGCTGGAACTCGATCTGTCCTTCGGTACCGGTGATCTTCAGATTCGTGTCTTCGTGGGCGTGCTGACTGTCGGTGGTGACCATCTTCACGTCGTCCTCCAGGACCAGAATGGCCGAAGAGCGCTCGTCCGGGACGTCGTCGAAGGCGTCGTGGTGCGAGCTCATCTGGGACTGGACCGCAACCGGGTCTCGATTCAGGAGGTACCGCGTCGTGTTGATCGAGTAGATTCCGAGGTCCATCACCGACGTCCCGTACCCCGACAGGTCGGGATCGAGTCGCCACTGATCGGGGTCCGGGATCATCTCGAGGAGAGGCTGGCTATTGTTCCCGTAGACGGACACGGGTTCGCCGAGAAAGCCGTCCTCGATGAGCTCCCTGGCCCGCCGGACTGCCGGATCAGTGTGCATCCGGTAGGCAATCATCAGCGGGACGTCCGCGTCCTCACAGACCTCGACCATCCGTTCCGCGCGCTCGATGCTGGCCTCCATCGGCTTCTCACAGAGCACTGGCTTGTTCAGGTCCGCGGCCGTCTCGACGTACTCCAGGTGGTAAGCGTTGGGTGTCCCGACGTAGACGGCGTCGTACGCCTCACTGGCGGCGCCGTCGTGGAACTCGTCGTAGCTGATCCCGTGGTCCACGCCGTTTTCCTCGGCGAGTCGCTGGGCCTTCTCCGTGGAACTACTCACGAGCGTCGTTACGTCACCGAGGTCGGACGATTCGATTGCAGGGAGTGCGACGTCTACCGTCCACCAGCCGAGTCCGAGCAGGGCGTACCTGACCGTCCCGTCGGTCGTCGTCTGCCAGTCGCGCTCGTCGTAGCTGTCGATCCAGTCGAGCATCGACTCGCGATACTAAGAGCGGGTAGTAAAAACCTCGGGCAGCGTCCCAGCGCCGCTCGCGTCGGAACTGCAGACCGTTACGAGCGCAGTTCGGAGACGTCGAAGACCGGCTTGCAGGTCCCGCCGTTGACGAACGACTCGAAGGCCTCGTCGGCGTCGAGCAGCGAGAACCGGTCGTCGACGAACGTCTCGGCGTCGACGTCGCCGGTGTCGATCAGCCTGAGCGCGTTCTCGAAGTCCTCGTAGGTCGAGGCGTAGGAGCACTGGAGGTCGATTTCGGCGCGGACCAGCGGCGAGTACTCCATGGTCGTCTCGCCGGTCTGGCCGACGAGGACGATCTGGCCGCCTTTCCGGACCTCGTCGACCGCCGATGGGAGACCGGACGGATGGCCGGTGGTGTCGAAGACGGCATCGTAACCGATGCCGTCAGTGAACGCCTCGCGACGCGCGTCGACGTCGTCCTCCGCGACGTTGATCGTCTCGAAGCCGAGCTCCTCGGCCAGCGGCAGGCGGTAGTCTGCGTCCGGGCCGACGCCGGAGACGACCACCTCGCCGCCCTGCGCGCGCGCAATCTGCGCCGTGAGCAGGCCGTTGGACCCGGTCCTTCGACGAGGACGCGGTCGCCCGCGCCGACCCGCGAGTTCTCGACGACCGCGCGAGCGCCGATGCTCGTCGGTTCGACCATGGCGGCGTGCTGCTGTTCGACGCTGTCGGGAACCGGATGGAGCGCGTCCTCGGGGACGGCGATGTACGGCTCGTACGCTCCGTCGTGGTCGACGCCGGTGATGACGGCGTTCTGGCAGACGTTCTCCTCGCCGATCTCGCACTGATAGCAGTCCCCGCACCCGCGGATCGGTCGCTCGACGACCCGGTCGCCCACGTCGAACTTCGTGACCGCGTCGCCCACCTCGACGTGCTCCTTGAGGGCGGAGAGGAAGACAGCGACGACGGGTTCCGGACACTGTACGCACCCCCCACTGGTCGCACGGAATGAACTGATCGCAAACCGCGCTATCGGCGGTCATATTCGTCAGCAATCCACGCACTGACCGATTGTTTTATATGATCTGCGCGGAGCAGTACGCAATTGTATGACAGACGCTCACATTACTGTCCACACAGAGGCGGGTATCGACCGCATCGAGCCCGAACTCCACGGTCACTTCTCGGAACATCTCGGGCGTTGTATCTACGACGGAATCTGGCACAGTCAGGAGAGCGACGGCGAGGGGTTCCGCGAGGACGTCGTCTCGCTGCTCGACGACCTCGACATGCCCGTCCTGCGCTGGCCGGGCGGCTGTTTCGCCGACGACTATCACTGGGAGGACGGCATCGGTCCGCGCGAGGAACGCCCGCGCCGACGGAACCTCTTCTGGTCGCAGGACCGCTCCGAAGCGCCTGAGGAACCGAACGCCTTCGGCACCCACGAGTTCCTGAACCTCTGTGAACGCATCGGCACTGAGCCGTACCTGGCCACCAACGTCGGCTCCGGCGACCCCCAGGAGGCGGCCGACTGGGTCGAGTACGCCTGCTACGACGGCGACACGGAACTCGCCGACCGCCGCCGCGAGAACGGCCGCGAGGACTCCTGGGAGGTCCCGTACTGGGGTCTCGGGAACGAGAACTGGGGCTGTGGCGGCCAGATGACGCCCGAGCAGTACGCCCGGGAGTACCGCCGGTTCGCGACGTACGTCGGGTCCATGGACAACCTGATGGTCGACCACGACATCGAGCTGATCGCCTGCGGCTTCGAGAACCACGCCTGGAACCGGCGGTTCATGGAGGAGATCGGGAACACGAACTGGGGCGTCGAGTTCCCGCTGGACCACCTCACGCTGCACCACTACTACGGGCGCACGATGTCCGTCGCGGAGGCCGACGAGGAGCAGTACGACGCGTTCCTCGCCGAAGCCCTCGAGATGGACGAGCACGTCGAGCGCATCGCTGCGGCGATCGACGCCGTGGCGACCACCCGCGACATCGGCGTCATCATCGACGAGTGGGGGGCCTGGCACACCGAGGCGGTCGCCGAGAGCGGCCTCGAACAGCCCGGCACCGTCATCGACGCGCTCTCTGCCGCTGCCGTCCTCGACGTCTTCAACCACCACAGCGACGTGATGACGATGTCGAACATCGCCCAGACGGTCAACGTCCTCCAGTGCCTGGTCGAGACGGAGGGCGACGAGGCCTGGGCGCGGCCGACCTACCGCGTCTTCGACCTCTACGCCCCGCACAAGGGCAACGAGGCCGTCCAGACGTCGGTCGACACGCCCACCCGCGACGTAGCGGACGAGGAGCTGCCCCTGATCCATGCCTCTGCGTCCGTCGACGACGAGACCTACGTCACCATGACCAATCTGAACACCCGCGGGACCCACACCGTCGAGATCGACGTCGAGGACGTGGACGCGACGTCTGCAGACGTCGACGCCGAGGTCCTGTTCGAGGGCCAGGAGCCCGACCTAGCGGTCGACGCGAACAACGCCGACGAGTTCACCGCGGACGAACTCGACGTCACGGTCGAGAGCGAGACGCTGACCGTGGAACTGGAGCCCTCTACCGCAGCCGCTATCTCCCTCGAGTAGACGCGCACGGCGTCCCGTCCCGATCCGACCCCGGCCCGCCGTCAGTCACGGCCGGGTGACGGATTCGAAACACGCTGTCTGGATGACTGGGCCGGCCGGAGGCCCGTTTTGGCCGCCCTTTTCCGCTCTATACCTTGACGCCCTTGAGCTGCGGGCTCCTCACAAGTGGATGGTCGTGACATAACGGAGATGTGAGTCTGTCCCGCCCGTCTCGGATCAACCGACGGTATCGAACACCACTGGCCAGTGTTGGCGTTGCACGCACCTTCAAGTAGCAATGACTCGATGTCAAAGTGAGACATGGATCTAGATATCACGGACCGTAGTGCGCTCGTGACGGGTGCCGGACGCGGGAACGGGAAAGCCATCGCCGAGGAACTCGCGGCCAACGGCGCGACCGTCGTCGTGAACGACCTCGACGAGGAGGCAGCGGCGTCGACGGCCGAGTCGATCCGGGATTCGGGCGGCGAGGCGATCGCTCTGACCGCGGACGTCTCGGACAAGGACGCCGTCGAGTCGATGGTGGCCGAAGCGACCGAGGAGGTCGGCACCATCGACGTCCTCGTCAACAACGCCGGCGTCGGCCAGTCCGGACCGTTCCTCGCGCGGGATAGCGACGACCTGTTCGAGCTCAACCTCGACACCCACCTGTGGGGCTCCATCCACTGCACCGAGGCCGTCGTCGACGGGATGGTCGAGCAGGGCTACGGGAAGATCGTCAACATCACCTCGATCCACACGAAGAACGGCGTCGGGATGTCGCCGGAGTACGACGTCGGCAAGTACAGCCTCCTGGGGCTGACCAAGAGCCTCGCGCTGGAACTCGGCCGCGAGGGCGTCCGCGTCAACGCGGTCGCGCCCGGGTGGGTCGACACGCGGATGACGGACGGATTCTCCGACCGGACCGTCGAACAGATCCTCGACCTGAACCCGCTCGACCGGTTCGCTCAGCCGGAGGAGATCGCGGACGCCGTGATGTTTCTGGTCTCGCCAGCCAGCGACTACGTCAACGGGCACGAGCTCCGCGTCGACGGCGGCCAGGTACCGATCGATAGCTGGAAGCACGACAACCGCTAAAAATGAGCCAGTTCGACGACCAGACGAGGCGAACTGTCACCCTCGACGGCGAGTGGTCCTTCCTGACTGATCCGGAGGGCACCGGTGAACAACGCGGTCTCCAGGACCCGGACCGGCCCTGGTCGAGCGAGGCCGAGAGGGTGACCGTTCCCCACGCGTGGCAGGACGACGAGGCGCACCGCGACTACGTCGGCACGGCCTGGTACCGGACGACGGTCGAGTACGACGGCCGCGGCGACCGTGTCTTCCTTCGCTTCGGGGCCGTCGACTACGAGGCCACCGTCTACGTCGACGGCGAGGAAGTGGGCACGAACCGCGACGGTTACCTCCCCTTCGAGGTGGAGGTCACGGACGCGATCACCCGGGGTGAGACCGTCGTCGCCGTGAAGGTGACCGACCCGGCCGATCTCGGCGAAATTCCCCACGGCAAGCAGGGAGAGCCGTGGTACACCCGCGTCAGCGGCATCTGGCAGTCCGTCACGCTCGAGTCCCGTCCCGATGCGTTCGTCTCAGACGTGCAGGCGACGCCCGACCTCGACGAGGACGCCGTCGCTCTCGAGCTGTCGGTCGACGGCCCGACCGACGACGTCACCGCCTCGGTGGCGATACGGAGAGACGGGACCGACGTCGCGGCGGCGATGTGCCCCGTCGAGGACGGTCGGGGCGAGTGTACCGTCACCATCGACGACCCGGCGTACTGGACGCCCGACGATCCGGAACTGTACGACGTCGTCGTCGACCTCGAGGCGTCCGGGGACGTCGTCGATACCTACGAGGACTACTTCGGGATGCGCAGCGTCGCGACCGACGGCGAGCGGCTCTACCTCAACGGCGATCCGCTCTACGTCCGCGGCGCGCTCGATCAGGCGTACTATCCCGATACGCTGTACCGCCCCTTCGAGGACGACCTCTTCGAGTACGAGATCAGGACGGCCAAGGAACTCGGGTTCAACATGCTGCGGAAGCACATCAAGCCGGCCCACCCCGACTTCGTCGAGGCGGCGGACCGCCTCGGCATCCTCGTCTGGGAGGAGCCGGCCAACCCCGACTACTACACCGAGCAGTCGAAGGAGGAGGTAGGGGACCAGATCCGGGGGCTGATCGACCGCGACTACAACAGCCCGAGCGTCGTCGCCTGGAGCCTGTACAACGAGGAGTGGGGGATCGGTCTCGACCAGGAGGACTACTCCGACCACGAGGGGCGGCTGTGGAACGACGAGGAGAAGCAGGCCTACCTCGCGGAGCTGTACCGCGAGACGAAGCAGTACGATCCGACCCGGCTGGTCTGCGACAACTCCGGCTGGGCCCACGTCGCGACCGACCTCAACGACTACCACGAGTACTTCGTCAGCCCGGATCGCGCGCGGGCCTGGGACGACTACCTCGACGACATCGTCGCGAACCCCGGCGACAACTACGCGGTCGAGAACACGCCCGCCGAGGACGCGCCGATCCTGATCTCGGAGTTCGGGACCTGGGGCTTCCCGGACCTGCCGAAGCTCCGCGAACACTACGGCGGCGACCCGACGTGGTTCTCCCACGACTTCCTCGCGGACCCGCTGAAACGACCCGAGGGCGTCGACGAGCGCTACGAGGCGACGGACTTGCCCGAGGTCTTCGACGGATACGAGGACCTCGCGGAGACGTGGCAGCGGCGCGAGTCGGCCTCGCTCGAGGGCGTCATCGAGTCGATGCGGACCCGCGACGGCGTCGCCGGCTACGTCGTCACCGAGTTCTCCGACATCGAGTGGGAGTTCAACGGCATCCTCGACTACCTGCGGGACGAGAAGCCGGGCGTCGTCGACGAGTTCGCCGCCGTCAACGACGACCTGATCGCCGTGGTCGAACCCTCGCGCCACGCCGTCGCCCCCGGCGAGTCGGTCACGGTCGACGTGCACGTCGTCAACGACACGAACGAGCCCGCCGAGGGCACTCTCGAGTGGGCGGCGCTGGGCGACTCCGGTCTCCAGTCAGTCGCGGTCGACGGGTTCGGCACTACCACCGTCGCCGAGGGGATCGAGGTCGTGGTACCTGTCGATGCCCGAACGGGACACCACGGGATCGAAGTCACGTTCGAGACGGACGAGCGGACCGTCACGGCAGAGGAGCCACTGACTGTCGTCGATCCCGGGGACGCGGGCGACGTGACGGTGTACGCCGACGACCCGCTGGCCGGTCGTCTCGCAGAAGCCGGCGTCGACGTCGTCGACGACGTCGCACATGCCGACGTCGCAGTCGTCCAGGCGATGGACGACGCTGTCTCGGGGTTCGTCGAGGACGGCGGCAGCGCAGTCCTCGTCCCCGGCGAGGACGGCCGGATGGCGGTTGACGGCTACCGCGAACTGCCCGCCGCCGAGAGCTGGAACCTCGTCGCATCGCTGCTGTACCAGGACAGTGACCTCGTCGCCGACCTCTGTCCGGACGCCCGCGTCGGCTGGGCGTTCGAGGACCTGTTCCCCTACGACCTGGTCGACGAACTCGACGAGGGCGACGAGGTCCACGTCGGTTCCGTCGAGGGATGGATCGCCAACTGGGGGAGTCCGCTGGTGGTCCGCGAACGGGGCGACGGAGCAGTGTGTCACTGTACCTTCCGCGTGACGGACGCCTACGGCGAGCACCCGACGGCGACGGCGCTGGTGAACAGGCTCGTGAAGACGCTGTAGGAGAATCGGAGTGCCGGGTTACCGCTGACTGCCCCACTCCTGATGCGCCGGTTCGATCTTGCCGGCGAGATCGGTCGGATCGACCGCGAGGACGTAGTTCCAGGGTGTCGTCGGGGAGGACGCTCAGTCGGCGTGTGGCCGTTCGCCGCCGACGTGTTTCCGTTCGCTCGCGATCGGCACGGCGACTACGAGCGGGCCGTGGCGGACGGCGACGGCTGGGGGACCGACTGACGGTCGAGACGGGACCACAGATTTATTTGGTAACTACCCGTGTGGGATGGTAACACGAGCGTCGGGGCCAGTCATGAACAGGGACGACTCAGAGCAGAAGGAGCGACGGCGGACGGCGTCAGTAAACGGCACCAGCACACAGGACGGCGGCCTCAGTCGACGACGGCTCCTCCGGACCTCGGCCGCGGTGAGTATGGCCGGCCTCGCTGGCTGTAGCGCACTTGAGGCCGGGCGCGATCCGTGGCCCGGACCCGGGGACCACGACTGGACCCCGGCTGAACCACCGCTCGCGACCCCGTGGTTCGAAGCGGTCGATCCGGAGGACCCCCACGCAGAGTATCCCCGACCGCAACTGGTCCGGGACCGCTGGCGCCACCTCAACGGCGTCTGGGGGTTCGAGGCCGTCGACGAATTGGGCGATCCACCCACCGAACGGGGACTGGAAGTGGGAATCCTCGTCCCGTTTCCCGTCGAGTCGGCGCTGTCGGGAATCGCCCGGGAGGAAGACCAGATGTGGTACCGCCGCACCTTCGAGGTCCCCGAGGACTGGGACGTAGGAGACGACGAACACCTCCTGTTGCACTTCGAGGCGGTCGACTACGAGGCGACCGTTTACGTCAACGGCGAGGAGGTCGGGAGTCACGTCGGTGGCTACGATCACTTCGCGGTCGACATCACCGACGCGGTCAGCGACGTCCGCCGACAGGAGCTTATCGTCGGCGTCGCCGACGAGACCGAAGAGGGGCAGACGCTGGGCAAACAACACCCCAACGACGGGCCTATCTGGTACACGCCGACCTCAGGCATCTGGCAGTCCGTCTGGATGGAACCGGTGCCGTCTCCGCACGTCACGGGACTGGACACGACGCCGGACCTCGAGAACGAGCGGCTCGCCCTGACCGTCGACGCGACCGACGCCGCTGCGGATCTGACCGTCGAGGCGACCGCGAGAGCCGACGGGGAGACGGCCGCGACTGCGACAGGTGCGCCGGGCGAGGAACTGTCGCTCTCGATTCCCGACCCCCAGACGTGGTCGCCCGAGGACCCGTTCCTCTACGACGTGACGGTGCGGCTGCTCCGGGACGGCGAAGCGGTCGACGCCGTCGAGAGCTACTTCGGGATGCGCTCGATCGGCTACGAGGAGATCGACGGCCACCAGCGGATGACGCTCAACGGCGAGGTCTCCTTCGCCCTCGCTGCGCTCGACCAGGGGTTCTGGCCCGACGGGATCTATACGCCGCCGACCGACGAGGCGCAGATCTTCGACCTGGAAAAACACCGGGAACTGGGGTTCAACACGGTCCGCAAGCACGTCAAGATTGAGCCGCGGCGGTGGTACTACCACGCCGATCGGCTGGGGCTGGTCGTCCACCAGGACATGCCCTCGACGGCCGACTTCACGGGCACACCCGAGGGCGAGCGGCGCGACCAGTTCGAGACCGAACTCCGGGCGATGATCGACCAGCTCGGCAACCACCCGTCGATCACGGCGTGGGTACCGTTCAACGAGGGGTGGGGGATCTACGACGCCGAACGGATCACCGAGGCCGTACGGGAACGGGACCCCGAGCGGCTGGTCAATCCCAACAGCGGGGCGAACGTCGACGGCGGCGACTGCGAGTGCGGTGCCATTCTAGATTTCCACAACTACCCCGGTCCCGGACCCGCACCGCCGACCGACGACCGGCTCTCCGTGATCGGCGAGTTCGGCGGTCTCGGCCTCGCGCTAGACGGCCACGAGTGGGGATCGGAGAGCTACTCCTACGACGCCTACTCCTCGCCGGCGGAACTGACCGAGGCCTACGTTGGGAAACTGGAGCTAACGCGATTATTCGCCGGGCAGAGCGGACTGAGTTCGGCAGTGTACACCCAACTCACAGATGTCGAGACGGAGAACAACGGCCTGCTGACCTACGACCGGAAGGCAGTGAAGCCAGACGCCGACCGGGTCCGCGAGGCCAACGAGGCGTTGATCGACGCTGCAACGACTCTCGATGACGGAGACGGACCGTAGGACCGGCCGGAACCCGTCGACTACTGGTCTTGCCGGCGAGGGCGAGGCCCCAGCCGACCACGCCGACGGGTCAGACGGAGTAATCTCGGGGTATCGCGCAGACCGTGGGACAGTCGGGCCGAGCGCGCTCGTCCGACGGTCAGATAGACGACGAGGCCGCCGCCGAGCCCGTCGATCCTGGGCGCTATCGGACGAGTAGATCCGGGATAGCGAGTTCGAATTCGCACCCGACCGCCGAGGCAGTCCGGCGCGGGACGTCCCCAGTGTCGGATAGCACCTCGATCCCCGTCTCCGTGACGAGGATCGTGTCCTCGGTCTTGGCACCCTCGACGGTCGGATTCCAGCCGTAGGCTGTCGGGAGTTCGACGGGCGCGTCGTGGTCGGGCGTCGCGATCCACTCCCGCGATGCGTAGCCGAGCGCGCCGCCCTGGTGGTGGTTCTCCCACTCGGCCCCGTAGCCCAGTTCCTCGTACGCCGACTGGATCGCCTCGAACACGTCGCCGGCCGTACCGCCCTCGACCCCGGTGCGCTGCGTCGCGGCGGCCACGGTCGCCGCGACCCTGGAGACGTCCGCGTAGCGCTCCTCGAGCCAGTCAGGAGCGGCATCGAACGCGACCGTTCGCGTGACAGCCGCATTGAGACCGCTGCGGGCGCCGACGACGGTCAGGACTACGTAGCCGCCGACTTCGGTGTCAGTCGGCGTGAAGTGCCGGTAGCGCTGGACGCGATCCTCGCCACCGACCAGAACCACGGGCGACTCGATCCGACGCCGCTGGAGTGCTCGGTGGAGGTCCGCGGCCAGTTCGAGCTCGGTGTCGGACGGAGCGGCGTCCCTCGCGACCGCCTCGACAGCTTCGGCCGTCTCGCGGCCCAGCGCCCGATAGCGCTCGACGTCGCCGTCGGTCAGCGGCTGGGTCAGGTCCGATCGCTCGATCCGGTCGAGGTCGCCGCAGGCGAAGTCCGCGGCCGCCGGCGTCGGCGCGATCTCCGTGACCGCCTCCTCGACGCCGCTCTCGTGCCACGGGTACTCCACGAGGCGAACGTCGGCCCAGATCTCCTCGTCGAGGAGTCGCTGTCCCTCGATGTTCGCCGTGACCACGGTGATCTCCGCACCGTCGTAGCCGGCGGCGGCGACGCCGGCCGCACCCTCCCGGGCGATCAGGTTGCTGCCACCGGTGAGCCAGGCGAACATTGGCGGCGTCCCGAACCACACCGATTCGAGGTCGTTCGTCGCGAGATACGCGTCTAACCGGTCGAGTTTGGCCTGTTCGGTCATCTGCTCGTCTCACTAGAACCGTCTTCCCGTCACCCCTTAAAATTGGTCGCGTGCCGCAGGCGAGCCGACGGTCGGTCGACCCACGGTGCCTGTCTCGGTCAGACGTCGATGGCGTCGTCGATGCGCGCCCACTGGTCGTCGGAGAGATCGACGTCGACGGCCCCGACGTTCTCGTCGAGCTGGTCGACAGTACGGGCACCGACGATGGGGACGCAGGTGAACCGCTCGTGGTCCATCAGCCAGCGCAGGGAGACCTGGGCCGGCGTCGCGTCGACCTCCTCCGCGACTGCGCGGACCTCTTCGAGGACCTGCCAGGCCGCCTCGGCCACGTAGTCGGACTCGAACTTCTCGTCGATATCGGCGCGGGAGCCGTCGGGTGCCCTGATCTCACCGTCGACGCGCTCGTACTTGCCGGTGAGGAAGCCGCCGTGCAGCGGCGAGTAGGGGCACACTGCCAGGTCCTGGTCCTCGCACACGTCGAGGTACTCTCCGATGGGTTCCTTGTGCTCGGGCGGCTGGTCCAGGTCGTCGACGACCGGATCCCGGTACACAGCCGAGTACTCGGGTTGGGTGACGGTGAAGGCCTCGTAGTTGTTGACGTCGGCCTGCCAGAGGCCCTTGGTGAGCTTCCAGGCGTCGCACGTCGAGATGCCGACGTAGTGGACCTTCCCCTCGCTGACGAGGTCGTCGAGCGTCCGAAGCGTCCGCTCGATCGGCGTCCCGTCGTCGAAGCGATGCAGGTACAGAACGTCCAGGTAGTCCGTGCCGAGGCGGTCCAGCGACCCCTCGACCTCGGCGCGGACGTTCTTCCGCGAGAGGTTCTCCTGGAAGCGCGAGACCTGCGACCAGTAGCACTTTGAGGCGATCACGAAGTCCTCGCGATCCTGGTCCTCGAGCCAGTCGCCGATCCACGTCTCGCTGCGGCCCTCGCCGTAGCCGTTGGCCGTGTCGATGAAATTGCCCCCGCGCTGGGCGAACGCGTCCAGCAGTTCGTGGGCCTCCTCGCGGTCGGTCTCCATCACGCCGCTGTCCTCGTGTTCCAGCCCGAAGCGCCAGGTGCCGAAACAGATCGGTGAGACTTCGAGTCCTGTGGTGCCGAGTCTGACGTACTCCATGGAAACGCCAACGGCAGAGAGTGACTTAACAGTAGTTGGTAACACGGTTTCTTTATTCAGTTCTCGGCCTGAAACTGAGTAGGCGTCTCAGAGGGCTTCGAGGTCGCTAAAACAACTCGCCGAATACATGTCCGGTTTCTGGTGGTTCCGTTGGAATGTCGAGGTCGTACGGGTCGTCTTCGATGGCCTGGATCAGCCGTCCCGCAGTGAACTGCTTCTCCTTGCTCAGGTCGGCATCGAGCTCCTCCGCGCGCCGGATGTTCGCTGCCGTCCAGATGTTGTACATGTGGGCCGCGAAGTTGAAGTAGAACGTCCGTACCCTCGAATCCGGGGACGCCGATTTCGGGAGGAACTCCTCTTTGATCACGCGGAACCCGGTCTCGATGCCCCACCGACGCCGGTAGTCGCTGGCGAGTTCCTCCGGCGGCACCTCGCTTGGATCGAGGTTCGTGTAGAAGTACGTGTAGTCGTCCATCGGCTCATCGGGCTCCGATTTCCGACGTCGGGACTTCTTCTCCGACTTGATGCCCACCGCGTAGTAGTTGTCCTCGTCGAGGCCGCCGACGCCGTAGGGGTAGTACGACGAGTCCAGATTCAGCCGCCCCATGCCGTTCAGGAGGTGCTTGATGTCTGAGCCGGCCTTTCGGCCCTGCATCACCAGCTCCAAGTCGAACTCATTGACCGTGGAGATCGTGTCCTCGCTGTAGAACTCAGTCCCGGCGTCCAGGTAGACGCGGTGGAGGTCGAGGTACTGGCTTGCCAGCCGCAGGAGCCGTCGGACGTACTGCGGTGCCTCCGAGCGCTTCCTGACGGGGAGAACGAGCAGCACGAGCGGCGTGTCCGTCCCGACCAGCGAGAGCGTGATGTACTTCCACGCCCTCGCGTAGTTCCGTCCCGACTTCGTCCCGCGAACATACTC
This sequence comes from Halomicrobium urmianum, assembly GCF_020217425.1. Classification (NCBI taxonomy): domain Archaea; kingdom Methanobacteriati; phylum Methanobacteriota; class Halobacteria; order Halobacteriales; family Haloarculaceae; genus Halomicrobium; species Halomicrobium urmianum. Next base: position 266,239 of record NZ_CP084092.1, on the reverse strand, counting down.
GTCCGCGTCTGGATCACCGAAGTACGGCCAGTCCGTGATGTCGATGGCGACCTCTGCCTTGTCAGGGAAGTAGTCGTACTCGTCATCGTCGGCGATCTCGAACAACGGCTCGTTCGCCTCCATGAACATCCGCGTGATCTCCTCTCGGGAGGACTTCCGGATGTGGTGAATGAGCGTCTGTCCGGTCGGAATCTCAGAACCGTCGTACCAGGGCTTGAGGTTGAGGTTCTCCGCCGCGTCGTTCACGAACTCGTTCCCATTCGCGGCAGCCACCAACACGCGCATCGACCCGTCCTTCGAGGCTTCGATACTGCCGTCCCGCTTCAACCGGATGTACTTGAACGTCTCCGACCGCAGCTCGCGCACAATAGTCTGTACCGGCGGGACGCCCTCACCGTCGGGCGCGATGGTTTCAGGCGTCGGCTCCCGCACCCAATCCTCGAACTTCGTCCCTTGCCACTGGCGCACGAGCGTCTCCGTCTCACTGGCGTAGAATGTGCGCTCCCGCGCGCCCATCCGACCGGGCATCCGATTCAGCGTAGACTGGCTCACCTTGTCCTCGATGTCCAGTTCGTTCTGGATGGCCCCGATCTTGAGCCGGTCTGCGATCCGGTACTCGGCGATGGGGGAGAGGTCGAGGTAGAGGTAGACGCGGGTGGCGTCGTTCCCGTCGAGTTTTCGAGTCAGGTCGTCGTTGTCGCCGGGCGACCAGTAGTGAGGAAACAGGCGTGTCGTCCCGATAGTGGCCGCGAGCGGGTTCGAGATGTCGGTATGTTCCATCCGCCGCCGAATCCGGCGTGCGTTTGAATCCAGCCGCTCCCACAGCGGCGGAATCTCGTAATCGGCCTCGTTGTACCTGTCGTCGTGCGTTTCAGGCCAGTAATCCCACGGGTCTGCGGCGGCCTTCTCCTCCAGTTCTTGCCGTCGCTCCCGGAATTCGCTGTCGAGTTCGCTGACAAACTCACGTCGCTCCGCTATTTCGCCGGGCGATTCCGGGTCGCGTTCGGCGTCTTCGTCCACGAGCGTAGATGTTTCTGATCCCTTTTAAATCATCCTGGTCAGAATGCGATGTCTTCAATTTCGGGATCAGTCGTCCTCGCAGACGACTTCGCGCAGTTCGCCGAGTAGCTCGGGATGATTCTCTTCGAGGAGGCTGATGTCCTCGGTCAGTTCTTCGTTGATCTTTCGCCTGATGCGCGAAACTGCTTGGTAGTAGCGGTCTGACTTCTCGTCGCTGTCCAGCAACTCGCGCTCAGTATCGGTGAGCATCGCTCTCCGTCGTGCCATATCTTGGTCGGATGGTTTTGGTGCCATTCCTATATATGGTAGTGTTCCCGCATTTGTAAAACTCCCACATTAGGCAACCTTCCCACAATTGGCAAAGAACTAAGTGGGTGGGTTCCCATACTTGTCAATAGGAAGCGCGGGAAGCCGGTCAGAAGTTGGCCGGAGCGTGTTGGTACCACGCCCGACCGCGCTTCGGAGCAACCGAAGCATGTCAATGAAGACATCCGCCGGACTTCAGACTTCCGGCACGACGAACGAATCGACCGACGAAGCCCGAATCGAAGGCCCGATCCCGGAGTTCGACAAGCACGGTGACTACACCGGCTACGACTACTTCCGGTGCACCGGCTGCGGCATCGAAGCGATGCGCCGCCGCGATCTCCGCGACGGCGGGTGCAAGTGCAACGGCGGGTGGTCATGATGCACCGTCGAACGTTCCTCGGCGCTGCGGCGGCGCTCACGACGCTCCCGACGGTCGAAGCGGCCAGCACCGACGACGATGCCCCGGACACGCAGGTGTGTGACATCTGTGACGCCGAGAAGCCCGCCGAGATGGTCGAACGGACGACCGTCGAAACCATCGCCCCGCTCGAAGCCGACATCTGCCGGGCGTGCCAGCACGTCCAGAACCACGAGATGGGCGACGGGCAGTGCATGCAGTGTGGCGACGACGTCTCGCCCGGCTTCTACTTCGAGGTGGAGTTCCCGCTCGGTGCCGCCGGCCTCCCCGGGATGCTCGCCGGCCAGCTGTGTGGCGACTGCGCCGGGTGGGTCGCCTGCGACATCAACTACAACGGCATCGACGCCGACGAAGATGCCAGCGACCAGCTGACCACCATCATCGACGAAGAGACGCGGCGGATGAACGAACTGGAGGGGTCGGAATGACGCTTCCCGACCCGACCGATGTGATCGCGCCGCGTGGCGACGATCTCCCCTACGAGACCTCGGACTTCCTCCAGGAGATGATGGAGGGCGCGTACCCGGACGGCGTCGTCCTGGACTACCACGGCCTGAAGCTGTACAGCCGGTGCCAGTACGAGAACGGCGTCCGCGTCTACGACGTCTACACCGCAGACGAGAACTACGTCGAAACGGTCAACCTCAACGCCTTCCGGACGATCACCGAGGTCGAACAGTTCCTTGACGAGATAGTGGCCTACGACCCGACCGACCGCGACGAGTGGGTGAGTAGCCGATGAGCAGCACCCCACTCCCGACGACGGTCGGCCAGCGCCACTCGGTCGGCGTCACGCCGGTCGGCGTGGACGTCGGCGTGAAGAACCTCATCGCGGCGGCCCCGGCGGACGGCGACGTGGAGTCGGCGTTCACCATCGAGGGTAGCCACATCCGGACGCGCCACGAGGCGCTCGTGGAAGCGATGCGGGCGCTCCAGGGTGCGAAGTTCGACAGCACCGAGGGACAGATCCAACTGTTCGCGGCGCTCTGGCACCAGATCCGCCCGCAGGTCTACGACGCGGCTGTCCGCGTTGTTCGGTACGCTCAGGAGTTCGCCGGGCCGATGCTGGTGCTCGAAGACCTGTCGTTCTGTGGGGCGTCGTTGTGGGAGCGGCGGACAGCCGACGACGTCGGGACGTGGTTGCTCCCGGCACTCCAGCACGCCATCGCGGTGAAGGCCCGCGACGCGGGTATCCCGGTGAGGCACGTCGATCCGAAGTACACGACGCAGCAGTGCCACGTCTGCGGCGAACTCGGTTCCGTCAGCCAGGACGCCGTGGAGTGCACTACCGAGGACTGTCCCGTCGGCACGGTCTCCCGGGACGAGAGCGCCGCCCTCAGTATCGCACAGCGCGCGAATCTCGCTGAACCAACTGAACTGACCTACTATGCAGATGATTGAAGACATCGACCGCGACGTGTTCGTGCGAATCCAGACCGACCTGCTGGTGGTCGGCGATAGCATCATGACCGACAGACACCACGCCTCGAACGGCAACTACGAGGACAACGATCCGCAGAACCAGATCGGCGGCATCATCCCGGCGTTCAGCCTCTCGGGCTGGCTCCGCCACGGGATGGAGAAGGCCATCCAAGAGCGCGGCGGCACCGCCTGTCACCCCGGCGAGGCCAACGCGAACTTCCGGAAAGACGGCGTCTACAACCGCGACCTCGACGCCGGGTACCACCCGAAAGGCGACTGCCTCGAAGACGACGACGGCAACGGGTGCGTAATTCTCGATCTCTTCGGAGGCTTCGGGAATCGCCCCGGGAAGGTGATGCGTCGCCCGATCAAGTTCTCGCCTGTCCGTTCGAGCGTGGACTACACTCGCGGGCAGGCAGAGGGCCACTACCGGCGGCTCAACCGGAACGTCGTCTCCCGGAACGAGGAAGACAACCGAGAACCGCTTCGGAACGCCGAACTGGACGCCGTCGCCAACCTCGATGGCTGCTGGCACCTCTCCTTCCGGGAGACGAAGCCCGAGTTCGTCGCGCTGCTCGCCGAGGCCATCGACTACCTCGACGCTCACAAGACCGACTTCATGCACCAGCTCGGCGGCGCGCGGAACTTCGGCGGCGGGATCGTGGACTGCGAGCTCGTGAATCCGCTCTACAGCGAGACCGAACTCCGTCGCGTCTTCGACCGAGGGAAGGGCAACACGAACAAGATGGACGACAAAGACGCCGAGTGGAGCGAGGAGTACCTCCCGGAGTTCGAGGCGGAACTCGTCGCTCGCGTGGAGGCTGAATCGTGACGGACGCGATGCTCGCCGCCTTCCGGCACGACGCCCACAAGTTCACCGGCGAGAGCCACGGTGACGCCCGCGAGGAGTTCGCTGGCGTTCCCGTGAATCAGTCGGTTCCCGAGGGCGCAGACGGCGATGCAGCGGCGCTCTCGCGGCCTCAGCAGAAGCAGGAGCAGACCGTCCCGACCCACGACGATCACTACCGGCTGTCCCTGCTCACCGGCGAGACCGCCTACGACCCCGGCGAGTTCTCACGGGCGACCATCGAGAGCGAAGTCAGCGACCTACTCGCCGTCGAACAGGCAGAGACCGCGCACGAGCGGTGGCTGGCGTCCGACGTCGCCGCCGCGTTCAACGAGTCGGTGTATCACCCGTACACGAGCCTGAAGTACCACACGCTGCTCGTGGCGGCGCTGCTGGACAACTACCAGGCCGGGAACGAGTTCCCCGATCTCCGGCTCATCGTCGATTCGGCGGGCGAGGTCGTCCCGTTCCGCACCGTCTTCGACGGCGAGCGCTTCGCGTTCCGCATCGACGCGAGCGCAGACGGGAATCCGTCGGCCCGCCTCGGGAGTCGTCCTGGCGGTCGTGGGCGTCGGCGTGGAATCGCCTGACAGCGCATCCGCTCGATACCGGCCACGACAAGTACGACATGACCCTCGATGCCAACCTTCGGCGGATGCAGTCCTGGAGTGCCGCGCTCCAGTACGTCGAAGACTACGCTGAATGGAGGCCCGACCGATGACGGCGATTCAGCAAGTCCTGTGGGAGCTGCGGATGGACTACATCGGCCACCCGTACTACGTCTCGGGGAACGCCATCCTGCACGCGCTCGGCCAGCACCTCGATCCCGAGACGCACGCGGCGGTGTCGGCCAGTCACGGCGTCTTCGTGCCAGGACAGTTCGGGACGTTTCCCGAGGAACACACGCAGTCGGGCATCCGCCCGTACCTCGGGAGCGGCCTGCCCGACGTCGAGGCCTACGACGACCTCTTCCTCCAGCGGGAGGCGATGCACCCGTGGCTTCTGGATACCCGCGCTCGGGACGCGCTGAATACGCACGATCTCCGCGTCCAGGGCGGCCACCCGGCGCTCGCCCACGAGACCATCATGGGCCGCCGGGAAGACCAGCGGAAACAGCAGCAGACGACGAAATGGTACGTTCACGCCTATCTGCATGCTGATGACCCGGCGGCACTCCCGCTCGGCGAGGATGTGCTGGAGGGCCTCCAGTTCGGCGGCAAGCGGAACTACGGCTACGGCGAGGTTCAACTGAAGGACACGCAGATGGTTGACCTCGACGAACTGGACTACTCGCGGCTCGAAGGCGCGGAGACGTACCTCATCGAACTCGTGACGCCGTTCGTCCTGGCGTCGGAGTATCCAGAGGCGAACGACCGCTCCATCCCGTGGTGGTGGGCCGAGAACCGCGACGATCTCCGGCTCCGCGAGGAGAAGATACTGGAGCAACGCGAGGTGTTCCGGCTGGAGACGGTCGATCACGGTCAGGTCGTGAAGTACCTCGGCGACCGCCCGGTGGAGACCGCGAAGAACGGCCTCCAGCGGGTCGGGTCTCACTCCCGATACGGCTTCGGAGAACTGCGGCTGAAGCCCCTCGGCGAACAGTATCAGGAACCTGAGGGAAAGGACTGATTACACTCGTGAGTGAATCCATGAACGACGGTGAATCGCCCGACAAAAATTCGCGGTGCAGACTGAATAAAGAAATCGTATTACCAACAACTGATAGTAGAAATTGCCCGCACTGACACACTCGAGGGGCACCCGGAGTGGCCATCGACGTGTAAATAGTTTCAATTTCTACTATATTCCAGGAGCGAGGGGGCCGCGAACTGACCGGCGTCGAACTCGATCGGCGAGGGCTCCTCGATGACGCGGAGGTCGTCGCGGCCGCGGGCCTCCTCGACTAGCGCCGGCGACGCGTACAGGCGCTGGAGGTGCATCGTGTCCGGGGCGCGGAGGACGCGCACCGTCTCCGGATCGACGATGCCGATCGTCGAGAGGGCGGCGACCATCCCCGCTCGGTCCGTCTCGACGACGGGCGGGAGCCGAACGCCGCGGATCGTGCTCGCGGTGAGCGCGTTGATGAGCGACGTCGACGCGTCCAGTTCGGCGGCCACGTCCGCGTGGACGACGTCGGCCGAGCCCATCCCCATCGCGTTACCGTGGGTGGCCTCGGTGAGCCCGCGCGTGTAGATGCGCTTGATGTCGGGCAGATCGGGCTCCGGTTCCTGGATCGCGAACGGCCGCCGGCCGATGACGTTCGTGTCCATCCCCTGGCCGCTGATCTCCTTGCCCTGGCGGTCGAACACGACGAGGTCGAGGTCGTCGAACGGGAGCGTCGGCATGATCTCGTAGGCCGTCTCCAGCAACTCGGCCTCGCGATCGAGGAACCCGCTCGGTGGGACGCCCTCGATCAGCGTCGTGTCGTCGCGCTGGTCCTCGAGGATGGCGACGCCGCCGACGACGGGCAGTTCGTCGAGCAGTTGTCCGGTGATCTCCGGGATCATGTTCCGCAGCGACCAGTCGACCGCCCAGTCGTGGGCGATCTTGGCGCCGCGCTGCTTGCCCATGCCGATGACGAGCATCTTCGAGAGCCCGCTCTCGACCGTCCCGTCGAAGTCGGTGTGGGGCTTGACGCGGTTGATCGGGACGATGGCGTCCGCCGCCGCTGCGTTCGCGTCGGCGACGACCGGGACGTCTCGTTCGGGCGTCCGGCCGACCTCGACGACGTCCATGCTCGACCGGATCTCGCAGCCGACCGTCGACTCGTCGACGCCGAGTTCGTTCAGCATCTCGCGCTGTCCCTCGGCGGTCGCGCCGCCGTGGCTCCCCATCGCCGGGAAGACGAACGGCTCGTAGCCGGCCGCGTCGACGGCGTCGACGACGCCGCTGACGACGGCCGGCAAGTTGGCGATGCCGCGGCTTCCCACGCCGAGAGCGACCTCGCCGCCCTCGGGTACGTCATCGAAGTCGAGCGATTCGACGGCCCGCGCCGCGTGTCGTTCGACGTCGTCAGTCGGTATCGGGTCGGTGTCCCACACCTGTTCGACGACGCCCAGCTCCGGGAGCGGCGTCTCGCCGCACGCCTCGAGGATGGTCTCTTCGGGGACGGCCAGCTGACTGGCCGGTGTATCGCTCGGATCGGGGTCCATACTGGAACATCAGTAGGTCTCCCAATAAGCGTGTCCGTCGGACGGCCACGCCGGCGGTGGTCAGTCCCGCGCTGCGACGGCCATGAGGTACCAGCCCTGACCGTACGGCGTCGTCGTCAGCGGCGCCTCCGGACCGCCGGGCGGTCTCGCGATCCGACGGACGGCGCCGCCCTCGTCGACAGTCCGGGCGACGGCCTCGACGGCTCGCGAGGCCGGGTCGGCGAAGCGCGACTCGTCGAGGATATCCCGGTCGACGCCCCGGTCGAACGCGTAAGCGAACATCAGCGTCCCGGACGACTCCAGCGGGGTGGCCGCGTCGTCGACGAGGTTGTGCCAGAACCCGCTGCCGTCCTGGTAGTCGAGCAGCGTCTCGCAGTGGTCCCGGAACAGGTCGACCAGCTCGTCGCGGCGCGGGTGATCCGCGGGCAGGCGCTCCAGCACGTCGGCGGCCGCAGCGGCGGCCCAGCCGTTCCCGCGCGCCCAGAAGGTGCCCTGCGGGTAGTGGTCGGGCTCCTCGACCCAGATGTGCCGGAAGAGCCCGGTCCGGTCGTCGCGCAGGTGAGTCGCGTGGACGAGCAGTTGCTCGACCGCCTCGTCGAAGGCCGCCGGCTCGTCGGCGGCGTCCGCGTAGCGAGCGAAGAAGGGGCACATCATGTACACCGAGTCGATCCACAGCGACTTGATGCCGGCCGCGTCCGGGTCGTGGTGGGGAATCCCGCCGGTCGCCGTCCGATCGAAGGACAGCAGCGACTCGTACTCCCCGGTCGCCGCGTCGAGGTAGCGCTCGTCGCCCGTCCGCTCGTAGAAGTCGAGGACCCCGTGGCCGATGGCGGTCGTGTTGTTGGTGTTCATGGCCTTCTTGGCCGTCAGCTCCCAGCTGGCCTCGTACTCGCGGCCGTGACTGAACACCTCGATGGGGTAGCTCGGGCCGTATCCGAGCTGGCCATCGTCGTCCTGCGTGGCGACGGCCGTGTCGACGAGCGACCGGGCGGCCTCGACGGACTCCTCGCTCCCCTCGGCGAGGAGTCCGTTGATCGAGACGCCGGTGACCCAGGACTGGCCGTCGACGTCGAGCGAGCGGAGGTGCGATGCGACGCGGGCCGCCGTGGACGCGGGGTCGACTGCTGACATCTGGGTGGTACGGAGTGCCACTGGAACGGGCAAAAAAAGTACTCGTCGTTCCGCGCGTCGCGATGCGCACCACCGCACAGTCGGGACTACTATGTGGACGTGTGTCTGACTCACCCACATGATGCCAGAGATCGGTTCGGTCGCGGATCCGGATCGTCGCCTCGCGCTGGAGTGCGTCGCCGCCGGGGTCCGCGCCGCGAAGCCAGCGACGGTGATCGGCGAGCGGGTGTCGATGGACGGCCCCGAACTCGTCGTCGACGGTCACCGGTACGACCTCGACGACTACGACGACGTGGTCGTGGTCGGCGGCGGCAACGCGGCGGCCACCGCGGCGAGCGCGCTCGAGGACGTGCTCGGGGACCGGATCGACCGCGGCGCCGTCGTCACCGACAACCCCACGGAGACCGATCGCATCGAGGTCTTGCCGGGAGATCACCCCGTCCCGAGCGAGCGCGGCGTCGAGAGTACGCGGCAGATCCTGGAACTGGCGGCGTCGGCCGGTCCCGGCGATCTCGTCGTCGCCCTCGTCACCGGCGGGGGCAGCGCGCTCATGCCCGCACCCGCCGACGGGATCGACCTCGGGGACCTCCAGACGACGACCGAGGCCCTGCTGGCGAGCGGCGCCGCCATCGACGAGATCAACGCCGTCCGCAAGCACTGCTCCGACCTCAAGGGCGGCCGGCTGGCGGCCGCCGCCGCGCCCGCGACGACCGTCGGCCTCGTGTTCAGTGACGTCGTCGGCAACCGCCTCGACGTCATCGCGAGCGGGCCGCTGACCCCCGACGAGACGACGTTCGCGGACGCACTGGGCGTCCTCGACCGGTACGACGTCGACGTACCCGACGCGGTCGACGCGCGACTCCGCCGGGGGAGCGACGGGGAGTACCCGGAGACGCCCGACGCCGGCGATCCCGCCTTCGAGAGCGTGTCCCAGCACGTCGTCGCCGACAGTCACACCGCGATGGACGCGGCCGCCGAGGCTGCGCGCGAGGCCGGCTACGACCCGCTCGTCCTGAGTTCGCGCGTCCGCGGCGAGGCAAGGGAGGCCGCGAAGGCCCTGGCCGGCGTCGCGGAGGAGTGCGCCGACACCGGGACCCCGGTTGAACCGCCGGCCGTCCTGCTCTCCGGCGGCGAGACCACGGTCACGATTCGCGGCGACGGCGTCGGCGGGCCCAATCAGGAGTTCGTCCTCAGCGCGGCGCTCGAGCTGTCCGAACCGGAGATCGTCGTCGCCGCCGTCGACACCGACGGCGTCGACGGTAACGCGGAGGCCGCAGGCGGGATAGCGACGAGTGCGACGGCCGAACCGGCCGACGAGGCCCGGGCCGCTCTGGACGACAACGACGCCGGGACGTACCTCGAACGGCGGGACAGCGCCGTCGTCACCGGCCCGACCGGGACGAACGTCAACGACCTCCGGGTGTTCGTCGTGCCCGATCGCTGAAGCGCGTTTCCGGCGCTCCGCGGGGATCGCTCTCCGCGACCGGGGGGTCTGAGGGACGCGCCCGTCGCTGGACCGTCGCCGTCGACGTCCCTGCGTCTTCCGGACGAGCCTCGGGCGATCGGTCACGGACGTATCAAAATAAGATAGTAGACCTGATTCTGATATGTCGGTCGATCCAGTCCGGAGTTCGGTCCCGGGTGAGACGACTGCACTGGGATCGTCTACTCAGGAGATACAACCCTGAAGACGGAGCAGATCGCCAGATGAGCAAATTCGACGTCGATTAGTCCCGGCTGTCGCCGGTACCGATCGCCACTGCATTGAAGTGAGTGGCGTAGGCGCCGATATCATCACTGACGGCCTCCGAGAGTCCGGAACACTCGGCACCTGACCGGTTCGGCTCCGAGTATCCACGCGCGACCGCGACGTACTGATAAGTTTTCCGAGTGTACGACAGAATCCAAACAATCCTGATGAGAGACTTCGCGCTCTGCGGACCGCCGTCTCCCTCGGCGCACTGCGACGGCCGGGACGCCGCTTGGACCGCCGATGCGCCTACGCGTTACCGACGGGCGACTCGGCGAATCCGCGCCGATCGTCCGAGCGCTGCAGCGCCGCGGCGACGGCGTTGGTCCACCCGAACCCGTCCTGCAGCGGATACTCGCCGCCGCCGCCCACCAGGTCGGTGTCGACGACGTTGTACTTCTCGACGAGCTTGCCGGAGCGGTCGAAGACCGCGCGGTTCAGCGACAGCCAGCGGTCGGCGATTTCGTCGGCCAGGTCGTCGTGGCCGTACCGGCGTAGCCCGCGGACGGCGAACCAGTGTAGCGGCGCCCAGCCGTTCGGACTGTCCCACTGCTCGCCGGTCTCGCGGAGCGTCGTCACCAGCCCGCCGTCGGCGAGGAACTGCTCGGCGAGCGCGTCGGCGACCGCGGCGGCCTGCGCGTCCGAACAGCACCCGAAGAACAGCGGCGCGACCGCCGCCAGCGAACGGACGTCGGTGCGCTCGCCGTCGGTCCAGCGGTAGTCGAAGTAGAACGCCGCGTCGGGGTCCCAGCAGTACTCGTCGATCGCGGTCCGCCGGCGCCTGGCCGCCTCGCGGAACCGCTCGGCCCGGTCGTCCTCGCCGGTCGCCGCGAGCCATCGGGCCAGCTTCCGCTCGACGTCGAACAGGGCGGCGTTCAGGTCGATCGGAACGAGCTCGGTCGTCCGGATCGTCTCGAACCGATGGGGATCGGCCAGCCACCGACTGCTGAAGTCCCAGCCAGACTCGCAGGCGGCGCGGACGTCGCGGTACAGTCGCCGCTCGTCGCGGGACGGCGCTTGCCGGGCGACGGCGCGGTCCTCGCGCCACGACTCCTCGCGGGGCGACGGGTTGTCGTCCCAGTAGCGGTTCAGTATCCGGTCGTCGTCCTCGTCGGGCAGGATCGCCCGGCGGTGGCCCGGTTCGTCGGCGGAGAGGTCCTCGGCGCCGTCCATCCAGAACGCGTACTCGCGCTCGATCCGGTCGAGGTACGGGCGGGCGGCGTCGAGGCCGCGCTCGCGGACGAGGATCCCGACCGTGGCGGCGAACAGCGGTAGCTGCGATCGGCTGGCGAAGTAGACGCGGTTCCCGTTGGGGACGAACCCGAACCGATCGATCAGGCTGGCCATGTTCTCGACGAGGTCCGCGACGCGCTCGAGCCGATCGCAGGCGGCTAGCCCCTCGGCCGTGAAGTAGCTGTCCCAGTAGTACATCTCCCGGAAGCGGCCGCCGGGGACGACGTAGGGCTCGGGCAGCGAGAGGAGCGAATCGCGCTCGTCGGGCTCGGCGAGCGTCCGCGTGAGGTGCGGCCAGAGCCGGTCGATGTGCGCCTCCATCGACTCGGGGCGGTCGCCGAACGGCGTCGCGTCCTCGGACAGTCGTCCGCCGGACTCGTCGGCCGGATCGGGGTTCACGTCGCCGACGATCTCGAAGTGCTCGTCGACGAACGCGCGGAGGTCGAAGTCGGTCTCATCCCGACGCTCGCGGAACCGGCGGCGGATGACCTCGGCGTCCTCGGTCGGGACGCTGTCGACGAAGCGCTTCGAGTCCTCGAAGAGGTGGGCGCACTGGACCCGCTCGAACAGTTCGCCCCGTAACTGCGGATAGGCGTCCGGATCGTCAATATCCATCGACGTTCCGGTACACTCTCTCGGACCCATCACTCGTCGAGCACCGTCCGGCACCGAGATGCGACCGCGTCGTCTGTTCCGGCCCGATGCCCGGCGAACGGCTGCCGGTGGGCGTCATTGACCCCTCGGTAGCTCTGTCGGGGGATCGGGCACCGACTCCCTTCGGAGTCGGCCTGGAAAGCGGCAGTACGCCGCTCCTCAACGGTGAGCAGTGACGGAGCACCCTGGGAGGCGTTCATGCGTATCCAGACGTTATTAACTGGCGGTCGTATATCTTTTTACAACTACTGTTGTACCGAGTGGTACGAAACCGGACACCAGCCGACGGTGTCGCGTGTGCGACCGGCCGACGAGGAGATCGCGGAACGCCTCCGCCGGGAACGTGTTCGAGGGGACGCTCGAGTCAGGCGACCGCTTCCCTCTCAGGCAGGGTGTCCTCGCGCTGTTGGAACTGCAGGAAGCGACGGCATCGACGTGCAGGTTGTACGACCCGCCGAACGAGAGGGGCTGCCTACCCTGTCCCACGGGCTGGTGGCGGCCCTGCAGGGCGCTGTCGACGCCGGCGTCGAACACGTCGAAGGCGCCGAGGCCGACGGCCGCCGCTCCGGCCAGCGGTCGCACGGCCAGCGGGACGGGGGTCCGTCGCTCCGACTGCCAGCGGAGCCCCGCTCCCGTGGTCATCACGGCGACCATCCCAATCGAGAAGAACCCGTCCGCGAGGACGTTAGTCCGCAGCCCTGTCACCGTGTCCATCGGGCCGACCTCGGAGTGAAGGCGGTGCCACTGGAGCCTGTGGTGGAAAACGAGCACGTCGATGAGACCACTGAAGCCGAACCCGAACACGCCTGTCGCGGGGAGCGCCCGCCGGGTCATCGCGGTCGCGTTCATCGGCCGGTCGGTCGCTCATGGTCTCTCTTCGCGTGCGACGCGGAAATGTCAGATAATTGTTTACAGATCCCCCTCCGTTTGACGTCAGGTCACGTATCGATGCGCAGCGGAGTGATCGATTAGAGAGACGGGACACTTGCTCCGTCGCTCGGCGTACGGCTGACAGCGTGGGCTCGAGGGATCGCTCTGCCTCCCCGTGTGCGAAGTGAAAATCAGCGGGAAAGCGGGACGTTGGAGGCACGGATTACCCATCGACGATAGGGGGAGAAAACGGCAGTCGCGGAGACGGAACGCCGAGAGACACGTGAGGGTTCAAGTGTCCCGGCCCCATCGAGGACGCACGAATGCGACGGTCGCATCACACCGCAATTCTCCGGGAAGTAGCACTGTCGGGGCCGTTCCCGCAGGTCCGAGGTGGTACGGACGATGTCTGATCGGCTGCTCTCTACCTCCTTTGAGGACACGTTCGACCGCTACCTCCAGGACAAGGGGAAGGGCCGCGGCGGCGAGGGCGGCAACTACCGGCGGAACGCGGCCCGCGAACTCGAGCGGTTCGCCGAGTGGGCTACGGGCGACCGCGGCGGCGACAACTGGACCGGGATCGCCCCCGCCGACGCCGACCGCGACCCGACGTTCGCGGACCTCGACGAGCGCGTGTTCCGCGAGTACGCCCGCCACCTCGCCGGCGACCGCGGGTTGAAGCAGAACACCGTCCAGACCTACTACCGCTACGTCTCGGCGTGGTGCGGGTGGTGCGTCAACGAGGGCTACCTGGAGTCCCACTACGCCCAGCGGGCGAGCGCGACGGCGCCGCTCCCGGAGGACGACGGCCGCAAGCCCGGCGACCAGCAGGCCTGGACGCCCGAGCAGCGCCACGCGATCACGCGTCACGTCGACGAGCAGGCCCGAGAGGCCATCGAGGAGTTCACGACGCTCCCGGCCGACGTCGATCCGATCGAGCGCCAGCGAGCGCGGTACGCGGCCCTGAAGGCGGCGCGGGACCGGGCGCTCGTGTTCGTGCTCGCGTACACCGCCGTCCGCGTGGGCGAACTGCTGCGGGATCCCGACGACCCGCGCCGGCGTGGCCTCCGGTGGGAGGAGGTCGACCTCGACGACGGGAGCATGACGGTCTATCGGAAGAAACAGCAGTGGGACGCCGCGAGCCTCCCCGACCCGGTGATCCAGCCGCTGCGGAGCTACCGCAAGCTCGCGGACCCGCCGACGGATCGGTGGCCGGTGTTCCCGACCTTCGACCAGCGGACGCTGGCCGACCTCGTCCGGGAGGAACTGGCCGACCGCGGTCTCCGTCCGGACGCGATCGACGAGCGCCGCGACGAGTACGCACGCGACCTGCTGCTCGCCCTCGAGGAGGACGTTCGCCTGCCGTCGATCACGACGGACGGGGCCCGATCGATTCTGCAGCGGCTCTCGGCGACGGCCGACGTCTCCGTCGACCACCCGAGACACGACTACCTCGCGCCCCACGGCGGGCGGCGCGGGATGGGTGAGGTCCTCGTGCGCGCCTTCGGATACACGGTCGCGGCCCGCTACCTCGACAACTCCGAGGAGATGGTCCGCGAGCGCTACTCCCACATCGAGGCCGGCGAACTCGGCGACGTCGCCACCGAGGCGCTCGGCGAGGTCGACGGGGACGTCTGAGAGACGCCGGTCTCACGCGCCGAACCGCTCCAGCAGTCGATCGACCGCGAGCACGGCGCCGGTGACGAGAAGCCAGAGCGCCGGGACCACCACGAGCAGGACGAGCCAGTGCGGGACCGGCGGCGACGGGGCACCGTGGAGTGCAGCGAACACCGGTAGTTCCGCGACGACGAGCGATCCGTCCCCCATCAGGCGCGGTCCTCCACGTCGCGATCCCGCTCTCGCAGGCCGGTGCTGTAGACGTAGTAGCCGGCGGCGACGAACAGGAGGCTCACGAGGATCCAGTGCAGGTTGTACGGCCCGCCGAGCGAGAACGCCTGGCCGCCCTGTCCCACGGGCTGGTGGAGGCCCAGCAGGGCGTGGTCGACGACGGCGTCGAACACGTCGAACGCACCGAGGCCGACGATCGCGGCCCCGGCCAGCGGTCGCACGGCCAGCGGGGCGGCGGTTCGCCGCTCGGCACGCCAGAGGAGCCCCGCTCCCGTCCCCATGACGAGGACCATCCCGATCGAGAACACTCCGTCTGCGAAGACGTTCGTTCGCAGGCCGCTCAGCGTGTCCATCGGGTAGATCCCCGACACGAGGTGGTGCCACTGGAGCACCTGGTGGAGGACGAGCACGTCGATCAGGCCACTGAAGCCGAACCCGAATACGCCCGCCGCCAGGAGCGCCCGCCGGGTCACCGCTGAGGTGGGTCGGTCGCGTCCGTCGGCTGCTCGGTCGCTCATGTCCGCCCGTTCGCGGGCGACACGGAAATGTCAGAGGATACGGAATGGGGCACCCGTCCTGACGCGGTCACCCGGGGCAACGCCGGTCACGGCGAACAGTAGCTCCCTGAACTGGGCGACCACCGACGGAACGCCCGGCTACTCCCGGTCGCCCTTCCAGGTGACCGTCCGGCCCCAGGTGGTCGCCTTCCCCCAGAGCCCGGAGCGCATGCACTCCAGTTCGACGATCTGGGAGTTGTCGACGAACAGGTTGATCTCGGGCCCGAAGTTCTTGACGTACCACTCGAACATCTCGGGGCCGGGCGCCTCGAAGACGAGGTTCTCGATGCCGAGCCCGTTCGCGATCTGGTAGGCCACGTCGGTCCGCCACTCGTTGACCTCCTCGGTGATACCCTCGGCCTCGACCATCAGGAGGTCCGCGCCCGCTTCGAGGTGGCGCTTCCCCTCCTCGATGGCCTGCTCGGGATCCTGCTGGCCCTGCTCCTCGAGGACGTCCGGGTCCGTCGCACCGCCCGCGCCGAACTGGACGTTGATCTCCGGCTTCGGATCGATCTCGTAGTCCTCGGCGACGATCTCCGTCATCCGCACCATGTCGTCCGTCCCGATAGCCAGGAACCCGCTGGAGAGCTCGACGATGTCGAACCCGAGCCGCTCGGCCTCCTCGAAGTACCGCTCAACTCTGTCGTTGTCCCGGATCAGGACGTTCTCGACGTACCCACCGGTGGACACCTTGACGTCGTACTCGTGGCAGACGTCGATCAGCTCCGTCACCGCCTCCTCGGGCATCAGCGCGAACGAGCCGCCGCTGAACTTGTAGATGTCCACGTACTGCCCCATCGTCTCCATGAGATCCCGTAGCTCGCGCGGCCCCATCGGATCGTAGTACGGGCCCCGGATCTCCGTGATCCCCTTTTCTCTGGGCTTTTCCTCCCGCTCGTTGTGGTGCAGGAACTCGAAGGTGCGGTCGACCATGGTACGACTGACAGTTCGTTCGCTAGACGTTTAGTATGACAACCTGTCACAGGCAGGGTGCCCGAGAAGTGACGACCGAGGTCCCTACACTAGCAGCGCGACGAGGTCGGTGCCGTCGTGCCGGTCGAGGTGCCGCCCCACCTCGACGATCTCGTTCCGGAGCTGCTCGTCGAACTGCTGGCCGGCGACGTCGTGGAACTTCGCCTCGATTTGCCCCCAGTCCATCGAACTCGCGGGGTGGCCCGCGAAGGCGTCCTTCTCGACGGTGTGGATCGTCCCGTCCTCGAGTTCGACGGTCACGCGGGCGGGCATCTCCCCGGCCTCGAACCGCTCGGTGAACTCGTCGTTCTCCTCGACGGTGACGTGCCGGAGGAGGTACTGCACGTCGTCGCGGGTGATGCGGTCCGGGTCGTACTGGGCGGTGCCCATCTCCCGGTCGAGGAGCGCGGCCGCCAGCATGTACGGCAGCGAGTGGTCCGCCTGGGCCTTCGTCTCGACCGCGTGGCGGTCCCCCTCGCCGCCGCCGATGATCAGCTTCGCGCCGGCGAACGTCTCGAGGTCGATGAGCTCGACCTCGTCCCCGTCGAGGTCCTCCCGCTCCGCGAGTTCGATGACGCCCTCGACGGCGGACTGGGCGTACGTCTCCGCGACGTAGCGCTTGGTCATGACGTCGTGGACCCGCGTGCAGCCGGGATCGAGGTCGACCTCGAACTCGCCGCTGATCACCTGTTTCCACCCCTTCTGTCCCTCGAAGAGGTTTGTCGGGCCCTCCATCCCGTCCTCGGCCAGCAGCGCCGCGTAGACGGCGTTTCGCGCGGCGTTGGCCGACGCGATGCCCTTCCACTCGTTGATGCCGCCCGTGCGGGTCACCCGGAGGGCGTTGTGCGCCGTCCCGGCGATGCCGATGGCGTGCCGCGTCGTCTCGACGTCGAGGTCGAGCACCGTGGCGACGCCGCACGTCGCCGAGACGACCGTGTGCGTCACGTGGTCCCAGCCCCTGTCACGGACGGGCGCGTTCCAGGCGAGTTCCCCCTGGACCTCGTAGGCGGCTCCCACGCCCTCCAGCAGCTCTTCGCCGGAGGCGCCGACGTACTCGCCCGCGGCGATCACGGCGCCGATGTTGTCGCTGGGGTGGGGCGTCTCGCCGGGCGCGAGGAACGAGTCCATGAAGTCGAGGTAGCGCGTCAGGGCGGTGTTGTGCATCGCGGCGCCGACCGGCGACGCCGTCTCTCCGCGACCCCACAGCGTGCAGTCGTCGCCCGGATTCGCCCGCTGGACCGTCCGGTAGACCGCCTCCACCGGTTCGGCGCCGAGCGCCCCGGCACCGATGCCGATCGAGTCGACGATGCGCTTCTTCAGCTCTTCCGTGGTCTCCTCGGTAAACTCGTCGACGGAGACGTTCTGGACGAACTCCGCGAGCTCCTTCGTCGTTGTCATACGTGACGGTACGGTCGCTATCGGGAAACGGCTTTGGCAGACACTCACTCACAATCGGATCGAACGCGACCGGGCAGCTACTCGATGCGACGGGATTCCCGGAAAGTGAGAGTCGCTCCCGGGGCGTGAGAGCCCGCTCGCTAGTTCATGTATCGAGGACCCCTCTCTATAGATGTGAGACGACGATGGCAACTAATCAACCCACGATAGAGCTGCTCGGTGAGGAACGCGATTTCGAGTACGCGGACGGCGTGGCCGGCTACGTGCTGGTGCTGACCCGGCTGATCGTCGGGTACTGGTTCCTGCACGCCGGCTGGACCAAGTTCGCGTTCGTCGCGGGCGAGCCCTTCGACGCGGCGGGATTCCTGGCTAACGCCGGGGGCCCGCTGGCGGGCTTCTTCGCCGCGGTGGCGGGGACGCCCTGGCTGCTCGAGTTCACCAACGTGATGATCCCGCTCGGCGAGTTCCTCATCGGACTGGGACTCATCCTGGGGGCGATGACCAGGCTGGCCGCCTTCTTCGGCGGCTTCCTGATGGTCATGTTCTACCTCGGGAACGCCGACTGGGCGCACGGGTACGTCAACGGCGACCTGCTCGGGCTGCTCGCGTTCGTGATCGTCGGCGCCTTCGCCGCGGGCCGGATCCTCGGCGTCGACGCCGTCCTCGAGCGGACCGCGTTCGTCCGCCGGCACCCGCGGCTGCGGTACCTCCTCGGGTAACCGCGTACTTTTCTGACGCATCTCCGGCGGGTATCCTATCGCTTTTGACGTTTGCGAGCAGGCTTCGACTATGGAGCGGTACGATCAACTGTACTCGCTGTACGCTGACTTCGACACCGGGACCCTCCGGGCCTATCAGGACTTCGTGGACCTCTTTCCGCCGGTCGACTCGCGCGTCGCCCTCGGGTACTGGGAGCAGGCCAGCCGGCGTCTTAGAGGGGACAAGGAGGAGATCTCCGCCGTGTTCGCCGAGGGGGAGACGCTCGCGGAGCTCGCGGCGCACGCGACCCGCGAGCAGGCCTTCGCCGCGCTCGACCTCTACGCCACCTACGAGCGCGGCGTGAACGTCCTCGTCCTGGACGTCGACGAGACGCTGCGGTCGGCCGGGCAGACGGACAACGAGATCCCCCGCGAGACGCTACACTTCCTCACTGAGTTCCATGAGGCGGGCGTCCCCATCGTCATCTGCACGGGACAGACCATCGAGAACGTCAAGGGCTTTCTCATCCAGGGACTCGGCAACGAGCTCGTCCACTCCGGGAACGTGAGCGTTGTCTACGAGGCGGGGACCGGCGTCTTCACGCCCGGCCACGGCCCCGACACGAAGCGGCTCCTCTACGAGGACCTCGACGACGCCGTGACCGACGTCTTCGACGCGGTCCGCTCGAGCATCCTCCCGGACGCCCCCGAGACCATCCGCCGCGGGTGTCACCTCCAGGGCAACGAGTTCAACGTCACGCTCAAGCCCAATCACGAGACCGGCAGCGACGAGGCCGCGGCCGTCATCGACGAGGCCACGGTGTACGTTCTGGACCTCCTCGCGGAGGCGGTGCCCCGCGCCGACGTCGAGCACACGCGGGCGTACTACGCCGCCGCGGACCCAGAGATCGAGCGCGTTCTCGACGACGAGGGCGCGTCCGTCGATCCCGCGGCCGTCGAGGTGCCCGACGACGTCGCCACCGTCCTCGACCGCATCGACGTCGCCTACTACGAGGCCGACGCCGCGGAGATCGCGAGCCGCGAACTCAACAAGGTCGCCGGTGTGGAGGCCGCGCTCGACGTCCTCGGCGTCGACGACCCCTTCGCGCTCGTCATGGGCGACAGCAAGAGCGACCTCCGGGTGATGGAGTGGATCGCCGAGACCGACGCGGGTATCGCGGCCGCGCCCGAACACGCCTCGGGGCGCGTTCTGGACCACGTACGCGAGGCAGACGGGCTCGTGTTCGACGCGGGCGCCGCCGACGACGTCCTGCGAACCGCGTTCGCCCTCAACCGCCTCGCTGAACAGGCCCGCGATCAGTGACGTCGTCGGGCGGAGCGACGGAGGATATCGTAGAAATCGAAACTATTTACACATCGAGGGGCGCCTGGGGTGCCCCTCGAGTGTGTCAGTGCGTTCAATTTCTACTATAGGGGGAGCCGATGCGACCCACCGGGATCCGTCACACCCAATCGGTCTCGGGTTCGATCCGGTCGGGCGGGGTCTCGCCGTCCCGCACGGCTCGGAGGTTGCGCGCGACCGCGTCGTTGAGCTCCGCGCGCGCCTCGACGGAGAACCACCCAGCGTGCGGCGTGCAGACGACGTCGTCCCGGTCCAGCAGCGGGGAGTCCGTCGGCGGTTCGTTCTCGAAGACGTCGAGGCCGGCCGCGGCGATCCCGTCCTCGCGGAGCGCCGCGTCGAGCGCTCCCTCGTCGACGACGCCGCCGCGGCCGGCGTTGACCACGACGGCGTGGTCGGGAAGGCGGTCGAGGGCGTCGCCGTCGATCAGTCCGCGCGTCTCCTCGGTCAGGGGCGCGAGGACGACGAGGTGGTCCGCGCGGTCCAGCAGGTCGCCGAGGGACGCCTTCTCGACGCCGTCGTCGGCCATCTCGTCGGCGTCGACGTAGGGGTCGTACGCGACGAGGTCGACGCCGAACCCGGCCAGCCGGTCGGCGACCCGGCGGGCGATGGGACCGTAGGACGCCAGCCCGACCGTCGTTCCGGCGAGTCGGCGGACCGGACCGGCGCCCGCCCAGTCCCACTCGCCGGCGCGGACGTCCCGGTCGAGCCCGGTCACGCGCCGGAGGCAGGCGAGCAGGAGCGTGACGGCGTGCGTCGCGACCTCGTCTTGGCAGTACTCGGGGACGTTCGTGACGTGGACGCCGCGCTCGGCGGCCGCCTCGACGTCGACGTTGTCGACGCCGACGCCCGCCCGGGCGACGATCCGGAGGGCGTCACTGGCGGCCAGCACGGGCGCCGTCACGGGCGTGTTCACGTCCACGACGAGGGCGTCCGCTCCGTCCGCAGCGGCGGCGAGGGCGTCCCCGTCGTCGGCGTCGGTCGTCCTGACGGCGTCTTCCTCGCCGAGCGCCGCCTCGATGCGGTCCGCGTCGATCATCGGATCGTCGACCGCGACTACGTCCATGTGTGTCCCTGCGCCGAGCGGGACCTAAAAGCGGACAACCGATTCCCGTCGGGTGAAAATCCGGACCGGGACCGTCGATCAGCGCGGTCCGTCGACCGCCCGCTTCCGCCCCGATTCCCGTTCCGTGGGAGCGCGCGCCCGCTCTTAACCCGGACGCAGCGCGAGACGGACGTATGGCCGACGCTGACTACCGCTGTGCGTACTGGGAGCCCGGGACTTGCGAGGGGTCGCCACACTGTCCGCCCCGGTGCCCGCGCTTCGTCGACCGCGACGGAGAGCCGTGGGTCGTCCGGCCGGCCGGGGAGGCCGATCGTGACGCGCTCGTCGACCTGTACGAAGACGCCTCGCCGTCCGACCGCGTCCGCGGACGGGCGGTGCCGCCCGGAGGACGGACGCGCGTCGCGGAGTGGCTCGCGGACCTCGTCGCCGACGGGTGCGACGTCGTCGCCGCGCGCGACGGGCACGTGGTCGGGCACGCGCTGTACGCCCCGACGGACGCGGCCGAGCCCGAACTGTCCGCGTTCGTCCGCCCGGGCTATCGGTGCCGGGGCATCGGGACCGAACTGGCGAAGCACGTCGCTGCGACCGCGACCGCGGCCGACAGGGACGCGCTCGCGGCCGTCGCCGACGCGGACGACGACGCCGCACGGGGCCTGTGCGACCGCATCGGGTTCGAGATCGTCGAGCAGTTCTCCTACGATCGCCGAGACGGTCGGATCGACGCCCTCCGACTGCGGCTCCCGCTCTCGGGCGTGCGGGCCGAGGAGTTTCGGTACCCGCCGATCCTCCGCGGAGACGGCCCGGCACCGTAGCGCCCTTCAGCCGACAGTTGCTCGTCGAATACGATCACAGAGCAGCCGGTGGAGCGACGACCGGGGACGTTCGTATCGGACACGGACTCTGACACTACGGACCGCCGCGACCGAACAAACGCCCATAGTAGAAATTGAAACTATTCACACATCGAGGAGTACCTCGGGTACCCTTCGAATGTGTCAGCGCGTTCAATTTCTACTGTAGAGTTACGAGGGAAAAAGGGCCGTCGGTTCGTCTGTGGAATCTCACGGCGTGGGAATCGAGTCGTAGTATAACGGTTTCGCGGGGCCGACTATCGACTGGATGGGCCGATTGTCTACACTGTTTGCGCCGTCACGGGTCGCAGTCGTCGGAGCGACCGACAGTGACGGCTCCGTCGGCCGGGCTATCACCCGGAACTTGCTGGACTCCTTCGAGGGAGCGGTGCACGCGATCAACCCGTACAAGGAGTCGGCGCTGGGGCTGTCGTGTCACGACGAGATCGGCGACGTCGAGGACGCCGGCGGCATCGACGTCGCGGTCGTCGCCGTGCCGCCGGACGCCGCGGTCGACTCGGTCCGGGACGCCGGCGAGGCGGGCGTCGAGAACGTCGTCGTCGTCACGGCCGGGTTCGGCGAGACCGGCGGCGAGGGCGCAGCCCGCGAGCGCGAGTTGCGCGAGGCAGCCGAAGAGCACGACGTGAACGTCGTCGGACCGAACAGCATCGGCGTGATGAGCACCCCTCGGGGGCTGAACGCCACGTTCGGAGACGTGATGGCCCGCGAGGGCGACATCTCATTTATGAGCCAGTCGGGGGCGTTCGTCACGGCCGTCCTGGACTGGGCGGCCGAGCGCGACGTCGGGTTCAAGGACATCGTCTCGCTCGGTAACAAGGCCGTCCTCGACGAGGGCGACTTCGTCGCCGAGTGGGGTGCGGACCCGGACACGGACGTCATCCTCGGCTACCTCGAGGACGTCGGCGACGGCGCCGAGTTCGTCCGGACGGCCCGCGAGGTGACCCAGGACACTCCGATCGTCGTGGTGAAGTCCGGGCGCACGGACGCCGGGGCCAGCGCCGCCGCCTCCCACACCGGCGCGATAGCCGGCTCCGAGGCGGCCTACGAGGCCGGACTGGAGCAGGCCGGCGTCCTCCGGGCGTCGTCCGTCCAGGAGCTGTTCGACTACGCGCAGATCCTGTCGGGCCAGCCGCTGCCCGACGGGGAGGGCGTCGCCATCGTCACCAACGCCGGCGGCCCGGGCGTGATGACCACCGACGCCGTCGGCGACGCCGACCTGTCGCTGGCCGAGTTCACGGAGGACACGAAGGAGCGACTGGGAGAGGTGCTGCCCGACGAGGCGAACATCTACAACCCCGTCGACGTCCTCGGGGACGCGCCCGCCGACCGGTTCGACGTCGCCCTGGAGACGGTCCTCCAGGACGACAACGTCGGGATGGCAATCGTCGTGGCCTGCCCGACGGCCGTGGTGGACTTCGACGCCCTGGCCGAGACCGTCGCGGAGCGGCAGGTGGAATCTGGGGCCCCGATTGCGGCCTCGTTCATGGGCGGCGAGTCGGGAACGAGCTACCGCGAGATCCTCTCCGAGGCGGGGATCCCCTCGTACTTCGACCCGGCGCGCGCCGTGAACGGCCTCGACGCGCTGCGGCGCTACGACGAGATCCAGTCCCGGGAGTACGCCGAGCCAGAGCGGTTCGACGTCGACCGCGACAGGGCCCGCGAGATCCTCGACCGCGCGGAGCGGCGGGACACGAACCGCCTCGGCGTCGAGGCGATGGACCTGCTGGACGCCTACGGCATCCCGACGCCGGAGGGCGAGGTCGTCGACGGCCCGGCGGAGGCCCAGCGGGTCGCCGAGGAGATCGACGGCGACGTCGTCATGAAGATCGTCAGCCCGGACATCCTGCACAAGTCCGACATCGGCGGCGTCGAGGTCGGCGTCTCGCCGGAGGACGTCCGGGACACCTACGAGGACCTGGTCGTCCGCGCCCGCGAGTACCAGCGCGACGCGACGCTCCTGGGCGTACAGGTCCAGGAGATGGTCGACCTCGACGCCGGCACGGAGACCATCCTCGGGACGAACCGGGACCCGCAGTTCGGGCAGTTGGTCCTCTTCGGCCTCGGCGGCGTCTTCGTCGAGGTGTTCGAGGACACCACGCTCCGCGTCGCGCCGGTCACCGAGACCGAGGCCCGCGACATGCTCGAGGACGTCGAATCGACGCCGCTGTTGCGCGGCGCGCGGGGCCGGGAGCCGGTCGACGAGGACGCCCTCGTCGAGACGATCCAGCGCCTCTCGCAGCTGGTGGCGGACTTCCCCGCCATCGCCGAACTGGACGTGAACCCCCTGATCGCGGCGCCGGACGGGGTCACCGCACTGGACTTGCAGCTAACGATCGACCGAGACTCATGAGTACGCTACTCGTCACATCGACCGACGCAGGTATCGGCAAGACGGCAATCGCCCTCGCGCTCGCCGCCGAGGCGCGCGACCGGGACCGCGAGGTGGGCTACATGAAGCCGATGGGCACCCGCCTCCGGAGCGCGACCGGAAAGACGCGCGACGAGGACCCCCTGCTGGCCCGCGCGCTGCTGGACCTCGACGCGGAGATGCACGAGATGGAGCCGGTCGTCTACTCGCCGACGTTCGTCCAGGAGGTGATGCGCGGCCGCGAGGACCCCGAGGAGGTGCGTTCGCGGGTCGTCGACAGCTTCGAGACCCTGGCGGCGGACAGGGACCTGATGGTCGTCGAGGGGAGCGACGGTCTCGCGACCGGGAGTGCGATCGACCTCACCGACGTCGACCTCGCGGCGGCGATCGACGCGGAGGTACTCCTCGTCGCGGGGTACGAGGAGGTCGGCGACGTCGACGAGGTGCTGGCCGCGGCCGGGTCGATCGGCGACCGCCTGGCCGGCGTCGTGTTCAATCGCGTCACTGACGCGTCGATAGACGAACTCACCGAGGACGTCGTCCCGTTCCTCGAGAGCCGTGGCGTGCCGGTCTTCGGGCTCGTCCCCCGGGACGAGGAACTGGCCAGCGTCCCCGTGGCCGACCTCGCGGAGAGCCTCGGCGCCGAGGTGCTCTCGGGCGACGCGACGCTCGACGACCGCGTCGAGCGGTTCACGGTGGGCGCGATGGGCAGCGACAGCGCACTCGGGCAGTTCCGCCGGACGCGAAACGCCGTCATGATCGCGGGCGGCGACCGCGCCGAGATCCAGGCGGCGGCGCTGGAGGCGCCCGGCGTCGAGGCGCTGCTGCTGACCGGCGGCTTCCGCCCGCCCGAGAGCGTCCTGGGTCGGGCCCGCGAGGAGGGCGTCCCCGTCTTGCTGGTCCAGTCGGACACGCGCACGACGGTCGATCGCGTTGAGGGGGTCCTCCACTCGGGACGGACGCGGACCGAGCGGACGGTCGAACGGGCACGCGAACTCCTGGCGGAGAGCGTCGACGTCGACCGGTTGCTACCGCCGGCCGAGTGACGCCGGGCGCGCCCCGGCGCCTGGTTCGCGTCGCAGCCCGGCGGCCCCGGTTCGCAACCCGCCTTAAAGGAACGAACAGTTAAGCACCGTCGGGATGCCGGTCGGGGGCGTACGTACGGATGTGACGCCGACACAGACCGACTCCCCGCGTCCAGCGGCGTTCGGATCGCAGACGATCGCCCGCCGCCCGGGGGCGGGGGCAGACCTGCGGAGGTGACGACCGTGACCAATCAACTACTGGAGCGACTGGCGACGGTAACGGACCCCGACCTCGGCGACGACGTCGTCTCGCTGGGGATCGTCGGTGCGGTGGAGACGACGGCGACGACGGCGCGCGTGCCGCTGGCGCTGGGCGCGCCCTACTCGCCCGCGGAGACGGATCTGATCGCCGACGTCCGCGACCGGGTCAACGAGGCGGGCTACGACGCGGACATCGTCATCGACGTCGACGACGCGACCCCCGCGGGCCGGGACGACACGCCGACGGTGATCGGCCTCTGCTCCGGCAAGGGCGGCGTCGGGA
Source organism: Halomicrobium urmianum (assembly GCF_020217425.1). Lineage (NCBI taxonomy): Archaea > Methanobacteriati > Methanobacteriota > Halobacteria > Halobacteriales > Haloarculaceae > Halomicrobium > Halomicrobium urmianum. The sequence continues at coordinate 240,725 of NZ_CP084092.1, read as the reverse complement.
CGAGCACCGTGGCCGTGAACCTCGCCGCGGCGATGGCCCGCCGCGGGGCGCGGGTCGGCCTGTTCGACGCCGACGTGCACGGGCCGACCACGGCCCACGAACTGGGCGCGGACGGCGCCGCCGCGGACGGCGAGCCGGTCGCACCGCTCGACGCCTGCGACCTGGCGCTGTTCGGCGTGGACTTCCTCGCGGACGGCGACGGGCCGGTCGCGGACCGGCCGGCCGAGGCGGCGGAGTTGGTCGCGGACGCCTGGGCGGGCCTCGACTGGGCAGACCGCGACTACGTCGTCGTCGACCTGCCGTCGGGGTCGGGCGCCGCCCAGCGCGCGGTGCTGGACCGCCTGCCGGTGCTGGGCACCGTCGTCGTCACCACGCCACAGTCGATCGCCGTCGCCGGAGCACGCGAGGCCGTCGCGCAGTGCCGGGAGCGCGACCTCCCCGTGCTGGGCGTCGTCGAGAACAAGCGCACGTTCGTCTGCCCGGAGTGCAACGCGGTGCACGACCGCGTCGACACCAGGGACGGCGAGCTGCTGGCCGACGACCTGGACGCGCCGCTGCTGGTTCGGCTGCCGCTGGACCCGACCGTCCGCGAGCGGTCCGGGGCGCCGATCGCGCTCGCCGACGACGGCGGGCTGTCGACGGGGAAGCTCCGGCAACTCGCGCGGACGGTCATGGACCGCGTCGGCCGGCTCCGCCGCCGCTCCCACGCCGACCGCGTCGACGGCCCGCTGGTCGACGCCGCGTAGGCGTGACCGCGTTCGATCGACTTAAGCGACCGGGCGATTCCCGCGGCGCTGGATCGCGTCGCCCGCTTAATCCCGTCCGAATCGAACTAGCGGGCATGAGCGATAGTCGCGATCCGGCCGACGCCGAACGATCCCGACGGGACCTCTGCGTCGAACTCGAGATCGCCCCCGAGACGCCCGGCGAGTGTCCGCTGTCGGGGATCGACGACGAGGTCGTCGACGCTCGCCAGCGGCTCGCGGGCCGGACGTGCCGGACGGACGTCACCGTTCGGACGCCGGAGCGAGCCGACGACGCAACCGTCGTCCACGCTACCAGCGAGGTCGACGGGGGCTGTCCCTGCGCCGTCTTCGACGCCGTCGGCTGCGTTCCGGAGGTCACCGACGTCTCGGACGACCGGTTCCGGGTCGAGGCGTACCTGCCCGATCGGGCGACGCTGGGCGAGCTCATCGACGGTCTGGAAGGCGTCACCACCGAACTACACCTGTGCAGGATCCGACGGGTCGACGGCGCGGCCGACGGCCCCTGCCAGACCATCACCGTCGAACTGGCGGGACTGACCGAGAAACAGCGTGAGGCGGCCGTCCGAGCGGTCGCGAGCGGCTACTACGAGCGGCCGCGGGAGACGTCGTTCGGCGAGCTGGCCGACGACATCGGCGTCTCGAAGCCGGCGCTCTCACAGCGGCTCAGTGCGGTCGAGGCGAAGCTCGCGACGTCGGCGTTCGCGGACGCGGACTGAACGGTGGTCGCGCCGGCGATCGGACCCGCGTTCAGTCGGCACGCTGGTCGACGCTGGCGGGCTGTTCCGACCGGAGGGGATTCGTCGACGTGGTCGCCGTCACCAGACGCAGGAACTGCCCCGCGTTCGAGAGCAGTTTGTTCTCGGCTTTCCGGAGGTGCTCCTCGTAGGTCGACCGGGCGACGGACGTCTGCTCGGCGAGGTCGCGCAGCGACGTCCGCCGGGGCTGCTCGTAGTACCCGCTCTCCAGCGCCAGCTGCAGGGCCGCCAGCTGCCGGTCGGTGACGTCGTCGAACAGCCGGTCGACGGGCGCCAGCATGCTGTGGGGGACCTGCTTCTCCGCGATCGACGTCTTCGAGAGGAGATCGATGTCGCGGTCCTCGCGCAACTCGGCGAGCAGCGACCGGACGTCGGCCTCGTCGAACGCGACGACCGTGTAGTGTTCCCACCCCTGGCGGTAGATCGTCGGGGACTGGTACAGGCAGTTGTGCGCCTCGAACCGGTCGACGATCGACTCCTCGAGCGAGCAGAGGCAGGACTGCGTGACGACGTGGTAACCGTCGTCGTCGGTCGACTCGTGGAGCACCGTCCCCAGTTCGTCTATCTCCGCGAGCAGCTCTTCGGTCGGCGTCTCCTCCGAGGAGATCTCGAGCACCTGGCAGTCGCTCAGCGGCCACTCCCGTATCGTGAGGTCCGGATAGCGCTCCGAGATCGACCGATACGGACACTCGTGTCTCACCCGCAGGGACGCCTCGTACAGGGCCATACCGATGCTTTGCACCTCTCGAAATTAACGGTGCCGGTCATGTCCGGCACCACCCCTATTCAAACGCCCGTCATACGGGAGGGTACGATGGCGGAAATCGAACCGGCGGAACTGGGAAGGCGATTGCAGGGGGACGGAGAGGACGTGCTCGTCCTGGACGTCCGCCACCGCGAGGAGTACGAGGACTGGCACGTTCCGGACAGTACGAACGTCGACGTCTACGATCAGTTGGTCGACGACCCGGCGGCCGCGAAAGAATCCCTCTCGGACCTCCCGGAAGACAGGGAGGTCGTCACCGTCTGTGCGGCGGGCGTCGTCTCCCAGACCGCGACGGACGTACTCGAGGAGATGGGGTACGACGCCGCGACGCTGGTGGACGGGATGAACGGCTGGAGCCGCGTCCACCGACACGCCGCCGTCCCCGTCGACCTCGACGGGGAGTTGATCCAGGTCGCTCGCCCGGGGAAGGGCTGCCTCTCGCACGTCCTGCTCTCGGACGGGCAGGCGGCCGTGTTCGACCCGTCCAGCTACGTCGAGGAGTACGAGGCGATCGTCGACGACCGCGGCGCCGAACTGGTCGCCGTCTTCGACTCGCATGCCCACGCCGACCACGTGTCCGGCGGCCGAGAACTCGCGTCCCGGCACGACGTCCCCTACTCTCTGCACCCCGCGGACGCGCTCGCCGTCGACGCCGCGCCCCTCGAAGACGGCGAGACGATCACCGTCGGGGACGTCGACGTCGAGGTGATCCATACGCCCGGCCACAGCGAGGGCAGCGTCTCGTTCGACGTCGAGGGGGCGGCGCTGCTCACCGGCGACACCCTCTTCCACGACAGCGTCGGCCGGGTCGAACTCGGCGTCGAGGCTGGGATCGAAGACTCCGACGTCGCGGCCAACGCCGCCACGCTCTACGAGAGCCTCCAGCGCCTGCTGGAGCGCCCGAGCGACGCAGTCGTCCTCCCGGCACACGACCCCGGATCGCCAGAGCCGCCGGTGACCGCGACGCTCGGCGAGGTCACAGAGCGGAACGAGGACCTGCAGCGGGACCGCGAGGCGTTCGTCGAAACGCTCGCGTCGGATATCCCGGACCACCCGCCGAACTTCGAGCGCGTCAAGCAGGTCAACGTCGGGCGAGAATCGGTCCCCGCGGACGAACTGGGCGACCTCGAGCTGGGTCCGAACAACTGCGCCGCCGAGTGACCGATGAGCGAGGCAACTGACCTGAAACAGGGCATCCGCGAGCACATCGGACAGTTCTCGCTGCACGTCCTGCTGGTGTTTGCGACGGGGCTGACGATCGGGTCCGAACGGGCCGTCGTCCCCGTTCTGGGCGAGGACGTGCTCGGCGTCGAGTCGTTCCTGGTCATCGGTTCGTTCGTCGTTTCGTTCGGAATCGTGAAGTCGATCCTCAACCTCTACGCGGGCAAGTGGGGCGAGGAGTACGGCCGCAAGCCGGTACTCGTCGCCGGATGGGCGACGGCGCTGCCTCTCCCGATCATCCTCATCTTCGCCCCCAGCTGGGGCTGGATCACCGTCGGGAACGTCCTCCTGGGCGTCAACCAGGCGCTCACGTGGAGCATGGCGATCAACGCGAAGATCGACCTCGCCGGGCCCGACCAGCGCGGTCTCGCGGTCGGCATCGACGAGTCGTTCGGTTACACCGGCCTCGCCGCCGGCGCCTGGATCACGGGGGTCATCGCGGCGCGGACGAATCTCCGTCCCGAGCCGTTTTACTTCCTCGCGGTGGTCGTCGTGCTGGCGTTCCTCGTCTCGATCTTCCTGATCAAGGAGACCGTCCAGTACGCGCAGGCCGAGGGTGACGACGACGATCACGACGCGAACCTTCCCTTCAAAGAGGTAGTGAAGCGGGCCACCTACGGCGACAGAACCCTGTTCGCGGCGGCGCAGGCCGGCCACGTCGAGAACTTCGTGGACACGCTGTTCTGGATCGCCGTGCCGCTGTACCTGACGAGCCAGGGGCTCGGCATCGACGCCGTGGGTCTCGTCGTCGGCGTCCACAGCGCGATGTACTTCTCCCAGATCGGCACCGGCGGCCTCGCGGACCGCATCGGCCGACGCCCGCCGGTCGTCGCCGGGATGTTCCTGGCCGGCGGGGGCGTCCTCGGAATGGTCCTCGTTGAGGGGTATCTCCCGTGGGCCGCCCTGGCCGCCGCCTCCGGGCTCGGGATGGCGCTGCTGTATCCGAACCTCATGACCGTGCCGAGCGACGCTGCCCATCCGACCTGGCGGTCGGCAGGCATGGGGGTCTACCGGATGTGGCGCGACTCGGGCTACGCGGTCGGTGCGATCCTGATCGGGCTCTCGATGGAGTTCGTGAGCGCCGAGGCCGCGTTCTACATGACTGCGGTCCTGATGTTCCTCTCCGGGGCCGTCGTGTACGTCTGGATGGAAGAAACCCATCCCGACTTCGGCACGCACGAACCGCCGGCGCCCGCGGCGGAATCGCCGACGCGAGCTGCGGGCGACGGATGACGCCGAGCAGGTCCAGGAGCGGACGGTCCACTTCCCGGCGGCCCGCGACGACCGCCCCTGCGAAGCACTGCCGGACGCGGTCGGCGACGAGTCCGGACTGCGGACCGTCAGCGGGACCGCGGTCGGGCACTCGTGGCCGGCCCCAGCCCGTTCGCCGACAGCTTACCGACCCCGCCGACGGTGGCGTTCCCTTACGCCGGCTGGTGCCGCGGGTCGCGCCGGTCAGTTCCTGCCGGCCGGCGACTGCATCTCCTTCGCCCCGCCCGTCGCCGGGTCGCGCCCCTGAAGCTCGAAGGCGGCGAGCCGCTCCAGGAGCTCGTCGGTCCGCTCGGCGACGTCTCCGACGTCGTCGGTCACGTCGGCGACGGTCGCCGTCTGCTCCTCCGTGGCGCTCGCGGCGTTGGCAGCCTCTTCTTCGGTCCGGTCGCTGACCGCCGCGAGCTCGTCGAGCGCCGTCGCGACTCGCTGGGTCGTCTCGGCCTGGTCCGCCGTGGCCTCGGAGATCTCCCGCACGGCGTCGTCGACCTCGCCGATGTCGTCGACGATGTCCTCGAAGTCCCGCAGCGCCGACTCGATAGTCGCCGTCGACTCGGTGACGGAGTCGTTCATCTCCCGGACGTCCTCGGCCGTCCGCCGCGCGTCGGCCTGCACGGCTTCGACGAGGTCGGAGACCTCCTCGGCGGCGGCCCTCGTCTCCTCGGCGAGGCCCTTGACCTCGTCGGCGACGACGGCGAACCCGTCGCTGTCGCCGTCGGCGCGAGCGGCCTCGATGGAAGCGTTCAGCGCCAGCATGTTCGTCTGCTCTGCGATGTCGCCGATGAGGTCGACGATCTCGTCGATCTCGCCGATCCGGTCGACGAGCCCGGTGACCGCGTCGGCCGTCCGGTCGACGCGCTCCTCGAAGTCGTCGAGTTCGTCGATGGCCTCGATCGCCTCCTCGCGGCCGGCGCGACCCCGCTCCGCTGCCGTCTCCGCCGTCTCGGCCGCGTCGTCGGCCGTGGCGGCGATCTCCTCGACGGTCGCCGAGAGGGTGTTCGTGTCGCCGGCGACGTCGTCGTGACGGTCGCTCTGCTGGCTGGTGCCGGCGGAGATCTCCTGGACGGATCGAGCGATCTCGCCGCTCGCACGATCGACCTCCCGCATGCTCTCGTCGAGCCGATCGGTGGACTCCGCGACGGCCGCGGCGAAGTCGGTCACCTCGCCGACGGTCTCCGAGAGCGTCCCCAGGAGCTCGTTGTAGTCCTCGACGACCGACTCGAACAGTTCGTCGTCGGCGTCGAACTCGACGTCGACGGTCGCGGTGAGGTCCCTGCGTCTGGCGCGCTCGGCGGCGTCGCCGAACGCCTCGACCAGCTCGCGGAGCCGGCGTGAGCGCGTCTCGAGGCGGTCGGTCGTCTCCCGAAGCTCGACCGTGTACTCCTCCAGGTTGGCGGCCATCCGGTCGAGCGACTCGCCGAACGCGCCCGGCACCGGCTCGTCGAGCACGTCCGCGTCGAACTCCTGCCGGGCGAGCGCGTCGGCCTGCCGGGAGACGGTCTCGACGTGGGACTGCATCGCTCCAAAGGAGTCGACGAGCGCTCCGACCTCGTCGCGCTGGTCGGTCTCGGGCGCGTCGACGTCCACTGCGCCCGACGCGATGCGGTCGGCCCGGTCGGCCAGCGCCGTGATGGGCTCGACCAGGTCCTCGCGGGTGACGATCACCGTGTTGACGAAGGCGACGGCGGCACCCAGCAGCAGCGCCCCCGCCAGGACCGCCTGCGCCGCGCCGTCGACCACGAACGCGACGCCCGCCTGGGCGATCGAGACGGCGAACTGGATCCCCACGGCGGCGTACACCTTCCGCTCGACGGAGCCGTCGACGCCGAGGCGGCTCAGCGACCGACGGAACTGCGATTTGTACCACTCGGCTACGTGCATCAGTGACCGTCGCTTTTCGGGAGATTCCCTTCAACTGATCCCCCCGTTTTCAGATATTGATAAAGTTCGGGCCGAACGGAGGGGGAGGCGATCGAGACGGTCGTCCTATTCGTGTTCGACAGGAGCGCGCGGGACGCCGACGTCCCCGAGGAAATCGCGGAGTTCGCGGGCGATCCGACCAGGATCACCGCCGTCAGGCGAGCGGTGGACTACCTCGACGACCGGGGCGTCTCCACAGAGGTGATCGAGGGGAGCGCGGACGCGGCCGAGCGGATCCTGACGGTCGCGGAGGAGCGGGACGTCGACAGCATCGTCATGGGCGGCCGGAAGCGCTCGCCCATCGAGCAGAGCCTCTTCAGCAGCGTCACCCAGTCGGTCGTCCGGAACACGGACCGTCCCGTGGTCGTCACCGGCGGGTCGGGGGAGTGAGCGCCGGGCAGGAGCGGCGCTCCGGTTCATACTGTCGGCTGTAACATTTCGAAAGCACTCGCCACCCCGTAGTGGCGAGTGTCTTTACGGACTGACAGCCGGCAGTATCAGTCCGCCGCCCGCTGGATCGGGCTGGCCCGCTGCGTGACGGGGTCGACGTAGACCAGCATCGAGTCGTCGTCCGCCGTCGCCTCGACGACCCAGACGCTGGGCTGACGATCCGTGCCGTCGATCGCGACGTCCCCGTACCCGCGCTCGATCAGCGCCGATCGGGCCAGCGCTACCGCGTCGGCCTCGTCGCCGACGGTCACGTCCGTCTCGGGGAGGTGGACGGTCAGCACAGGGACGGTGGCGTGCCGGACGAGTCGCTCGGCGACGCTCCCGATCACCCGGCGCTCGACGCCAGAGCGGCCGTGCGTCCCGGCCACGACGAGGTCCGCGCCGATCTCCTCGGCGTACTCGACGATGGTCTCCGCGGGGTGACCCTCCCGGATCTCCGTCTCGACGGCCACATCGTGGGCCTCCGCGAGCGCGGCGACTCGGTTGACCGCCTCTTCGCCGTGCTCCACCAGCCGTGACGTCGCCCGCGCGACCTCGGAGACGAGCGACCGCGCGTCCTCGTCGATCACGTGGAGGACGTACACGGTGGCGCCGTACTGCTCGGCGAGGTCGGCCGCCCGTAGCGCGACGCTCGCCGTGCCGGTGCTGCCGTCCGTGGGTACCAGTATCCGGTCGTACATAGTCGAATTGACGGGACGAGCGGGCAAGTACTAGCGACCGCGTTCTCGCCGACTGGGAGCGGCGGCGGGCGGACATTCGGTAAGCTGTCGAACAGGTAAGAAACCATATTACTTCTCGATGGCCGCCGTGTCCAGTTGAGTGGGCCGTAGATGGGGGAAACAGAGAGCACGCCTCACCAATGATAATATTCCCGTCAGTATGGGGTGGTCCGTTCGAGCGTCGCGTCCCCCGGGATCAGTTCCTGCAGTGTGGGAACGTGGGTCACCTTTGAGGTCGATCGAGAAACGAGGTCGGGTATGGGAGGCCCAGAGACATGACTGAGCCGTGGAACGTCGTCGTCTGCGTCAAGCAGGTGCCGGACGACGACGAGGTCACTATCGATCCGGACACGGGCCGGCTGGACCGTTCCAGCGCGCCGGCCGTGCTCAACAGACCGGACAGGAACGCAATCGAGGCGGCGCTGTGGATCCGAGACGAGGTCGACGCGCGTGTGACGGCGGTCTCGATGGGCCCGCCGACGGCGACGGCGGTCCTGAAGGAGGCGGTCGCGGTCGGCTGCGACGACGCCGTGTTGCTCTCCGATCGCGCGTTCGGCGGCAGCGACACGTGGCCGACGAGCCTGGCGCTCGCCAGGGCCGCCGAGGAACTGGACGCGGACGTGGTCGTCTGCGGCGAGGAGACGACCGACTCCTCGACGGGACAGGTCCCGCCGGGAATCGCCGCGCACAACGGATGGGCGCAGCTCACCTACGTCGAGGACCTCGAGGTCGACTCCGACGACGAGCGAGTGATCGCCCGGCGGGACGTCGAGGGCGGCCACGAGCGCGTCGCGGCCGACCCGCCCGTCGTCGTCGCGGTGGCGTACGGCGAGAACGAGCCTCGGCCGGCGGGGCTCCACCGGAAGCTGTTCGCGGAGAACGAGTTCGAGCCGCCGACGTGGTCCGCGGCCGACCTCGGCGTCGAAGACGAGGTCGGTCTCGCCGTCTCGCCGACCGCCGTCGGCGGGATGGAGACGGTCGACCCGGTCGAGCGGGCGCAGGCGGTCGTCGACTCGCCCGGTGAGCTGCTCGCCGCGCTCGACGAGGAGGGGGTGGTCTGATGGTCGACGTCGACGAGTACGACGACGTCTGGGTGTTCGTCGAGGAGCACGCCGGCGACGTCGCGGGCGTCTCGTGGGAGCTGCTGGCCGAGGGCCGCGAACTGGCCGACGCCATCGGCGATGACCTCGTCGCGGTCGTGATCGGCGAGGGCGTCGACGGCGTCGCCGAGGCGGCCGTCTCGCGGGGCGCGGACCGCGCGCTGGTCGCCGACGATCCGGTCTTCGAGCCCTATCGCGCGGACCCCTACGGCGAGCAGTTCCGCCGCCTGGTCGAGGACCGCAAGCCCTCGATCGTCCTCATCGGCGGGACTCACACCGGCCGGGACTTCGCCGGACGCGTCGCGGTGCCGGCACACGCCGGCCTCACGGCCGACGTCACGGAGCTCGACGTCGACGAGGACGGCCTGCTTCAGGCCCGCCGGCCGGCCTTCGGCGGGAACGTGCTCGCGTCGATCATCTGCGAGGAGCACCGGCCACAGATGGCGACGGTCCGACCCGGCGTCTTCGAGGCGTCCGAGCCGGAGCCCGATCGATCGGGCGAGGTCGAACCCGTCGAGGTCGTCGTCGAGGAGTCGGACACCGTCTCGGAGGTGCTGGAACGGGAGACCGGCGACACCGCGGACATCACGGACGCCGACCGGATCGTCGCGGCCGGGGCCGGCTGCGACGGCGACCTCGAACCGATCGAGGAACTGGCGGACGCGCTGGACGCCGAACTGGCCGCCAGCCGCGCCGCTGTCGACGAGGGCTGGATCGACGGCGCTCGCCAGGTCGGCCAGACCGGCAAGACCGTGCGACCGGAGCTGTACGTGGCCGTCGGCATCAGCGGTGCCGTCCAGCACGTCGAGGGGATGGACGACAGCGAGGTCGTCGTCGCCATCAACAGCGATCCGAACGCGCCAATCTTCGACCATGCCGACTACGGGATCGTGGCTGACCTCTTCGAGGCGTGCCCCACCCTTGCCGAGCAGCTCCGCGACGGGGAGTTCGAACCGGAGGTGATCGCATGACCGACGACGCACACGAGCGAACGGACGAAGAGATGCCCGGGACGCGGCGACTGGCCACCCCGGACTACGACGGCGAGTTCGACGCGATCGTCGTCGGGGCCGGGCTGGCCGGGAGCGCGGCCGCGCTGACGATGGCCCAGAGAGACCTGGACGTCCTGGTGATCGAGCGCGGCTCGTACCCGGGCGCGAAGAACGTCTTCGGCGGCGTGCTGTACACCCCGACGATCCGCGAACTGGCCGACCTCGACGACGCCCCGCTGGAGCGGTACGTCGCCGAGAAGCGCTTCGCGATGCTGACCGAGGACGACGAGACGGCCGTCTCGATGCGGCCCGGCGACTGGCACGACCCGCCGCACAACGACTCCTACACCGTCCTGCGGGGCGACTTCGACGAGTGGTTCGCCGCGCAGGCCGCCGAGGCCGGCGCGACGCTGGTGACCGAGACGACGGTCACCGGGCTGATCCGCGACGGCGGACGGATCGTCGGCGTCGAGACCGACCGGCCCGACGGCGCGCTCCGCGCGCCGATGGTCGTCCTCGCGGAGGGCGGCAACTCGCTGGTGAGCGAGGGCGCCGACCTGAAGCGGACGGAGCGGCGCGAGCACGTCGCCGTCGGCGTCAAGGAGGTGCTGGAGTTCCCCGAGCGCGACGGCGTCGTCGAGGACCGGTTCCGCCTGGACGGGGACGCCGGCGTCTCCTACCACTACTTCGGCACCGGCGCGGTCGGCGACGCGTTCGGGGGCGGCTTCGTCTACACGAACGACGACACCGTTAGCGTCGGGCTGGCCTACCGGCTCTCGGACGCCGCGACCGCCCAGCCCGACCCGGCGGGGACGCTCGACGCGTTCAAGTCCCACCCGGCGGTCGCACCCCTGCTCCGGGACGCGCGGACGGTCGAGTACACCGCCAAGACCATCCCCGAGGGCGGCGTCGAGTCGGTCCCGGACCTCGTCCACGACGGCGCGCTGATCGTCGGCGACGCCGCCGGTCTCGTGCTCAACAACGGCATCCACCTCGAGGGCACGAACATGGCCGTCGAGAGCGGCTACTACGCCGGTCAGGCGGTCGCCGACGCGGTGTCGGCCGGTCACGTCGACCGCACCGCGCTGACCGCGTACCCGGACGCGCTCGCGGACTCGTTCGTCGTCCGGAACCTCGAGCGGTACGACTGGCTGATGGAGGCCGCGCGCGAGGATCAGGACCTGCTGTTCGAGGAACTGCCGCGGGCGGTCGCGGACGCGGGCGCGGAGTACTTCCGGATGGACCGGGAGCCGAAGGCATCGCACGCCAGCGCGGCGAAGCAGCGACTCCTCGAGGCCGTCGGCGGCTGGCGAGGCGTCGCGAAACTCGCGCTCAGATACAGGAAGATCGTCTCATGAGCACCGAACCCGGCGTTCCGACGGTCGAGAACGAATCGCTCGAAGATCGCCTCTACACGGTCAAGTACACGGACTCCGGCGAGTCGCACCTGGACGTGACGATCCCGGGGATCTGCGCTGAGAAGTGCGTGACCTACGACTGCGCGTCGGTCTGTCCGGCCGGCGTCTGGGAGGCCGACGGCGACGGCGGCGTGCCGACCATCGCCTACGAGAACTGCCTGGAGTGCGGGAGCTGCCGGTGGGCCTGCCCGCACGGCAACGTCGAGTGGGAGTACCCCGAGCGCGGCAGCGGCGTGACCTACAAACAGGGGTAGCTCGGTCTCACTTCTCCGTGTCTCCCCGATCGAACCGCCGCTGCGATACGATGCCTCCCGCGATCGAGGGCGACCGGAAACCGCCTGCCGCGATCCCTCCACGCCGTCGGGGACGACGTCCGTCACGCGTGGGTCCGCGGGACGCGCATGTAGAGGGACCGCAACAGCAGGCCGAAGCCGACGAGGACGAAGACGCCGTGTATCAGCAGCCCCTCCTTCGCGTCCAGCCGGAACAGGACAACGAGGAGGCCGCTGAGGGCCACGCCGACCGTCAGGACGCCGAACCCGTAGCTGAACAGGTACATCGGGCTGGATTCGGATCGACGGGCGGCCCGGTGTGCAAGGTACGCGATGCATCCGCCGACGAGGACGGTGCTGATCACGACGACGATCACCAGGACCGTCGCGGTCACGTTCGGTATCATTGTGGTGGGGTCACTTCCGCGGCGTTGCTTTGCTGGCTGGGCGTTGCTGGTGCATCTATCTGTAACTACCGTGCGAGATACCTTCAACCGGCGACACCGTTCCCGGGTGGTGAGAACGTCTATCACGGAAAGCGTCGCATCAGACCGGGCAGAGAGCGTCTGAGGCCGCCGTTATCGGAACCATCATTGAACGATAATGAGGGATGCTCGGTCGGTAGCGTGGACTCGTCCTCAGGCCGCGGGAACGCGCTCCCAGTTATATCCCCCTTCAGGGGCTACGCGTACATGTGAGGTGACACAGATGTCCTACCAAGCGGTTAACCCCCTGGCGGAAGACTTCGAAGTCGAGCTGGGCGGGGCCTGGGCGGCCTACTGGCTGGCGACGTTGCGCGTGATCACCGGCTGGTGGTTCTTCCACGCCGGCGTGACGAAGCTCATCGAGGACGGGCTGGCGTACAGCTACGGGCCGATGTACCTCCAGGAGATGACGGGCACGGCGCTGGGCCCCATCCCGGTGTGGATGGGCGAGAACCTGGGCTGGGCGATCCAGGCGCTGGTCCCGCTGGGCGAGACCCTCATCGGGCTCGGCCTGATGCTGGGCGTCCTGGTCAGGCTGGCCTCCGCGTTCGGCGTCTTCTTCATGACCCTGTTCTGGGTCGGGAACGCCGGATTCGGTCACGGCCTGGTCAACAGCGACCTGATGGGGCTGCTGCTGTTCGTGACCATGATCGTGCTGGCGACCGGCCGCTACTACGGCCTCGACGCCATCGTCGAGAAGACGGAGTTCGTGAAACAGCGTCCGCGGCTGCGGTACCTGCTGGGCTGACCGAGGTGACAAACAATGGAACACAACGCCACCGTCATCGATCGCATCGCCATGGGCCTGAGCGGCGCCCTGTTCCTGCTGGGCGTCGTCGGGTTCGGGATCGTCGAGATCCTGGCCGGCCCGCCGTACGGGGCCGCGCCACAGACCAACGACGCCGGCGAGGTCATCGCCACGCCGCTGGTCGATCCGAACCTCCGGACCGGGCTGGTGATCGCCGGGCTGCTCGTGCTGACGCTGTACGGGCTCTACCGGCTCGCCACGCCCTACTTCGAGGGCGAGGAGCAGGAGACGCCCGCGGTCACGCACAGCTGAACGGAGTAGAGCGGCCGAGTCGCAGGGCACTGCCGCCCCGCGACAGCGAGCGGATCGCGACCCGTTCGACTCCCTCACCGTCCCTTCTGTAGCGCATCGACCGATCGACGGGAACCGACGAGCGACGCGACGCGGTCAGTCCTCGCTCGACGGGGAGAGCGTCAGTACCGGCCGGTCCGCCAGACGAACGACGTGCTCGGCGACGCTGCCGAGCAGGTACCGATCCAGGCCGGTCCGGCCGTGGGTCCCCATCACGATCAGGTCCACGTCGTGATCGGCGGCGTAGTCGACGATGCTCCGGGCCGGCGTCCCGCTGAGCACCGACGCCTCGGTGGACCGCAGGTCGGCCGCCTGGGTGCGGCGGATCACGTCGTCGACGGCGCGCCGCCCGGACTCCTCCAGCGCATCGAGGATCGCGGCGCTCTCGGCGCTCCCCCAGATGGGCGTGAGGTCGACGACGTGGACGACGTGTAACGCCGCACCGGTCGCTTCACAGAGGGCGATCCCGTGGTCGGCCGCGGCGTCCGCCCCCTCGCTCCCGTCGGTCGGCACCAGCACCGAGTCGAGGTCCGGATCAACGCTCGCGTCCTCCGACACGGTGACGACGGGAACGGGCGAGACGCGCAGTGTCCGTTCGGCGACGCTACCGAGCGCGATTCGATCCAGGCCGGTCCGGCCGTGAGTCCCCATCACGATCAGGTCGGCGTCGTGGTCGGCGGCGTCGTCGACGATCGCCCGGTGGACGGCGTCGGTCGTCTCCACGATTTCCGTCGATACGGGAATCCCGCGGTCGGCCGCCCGTTCGGTGATCGACTCCAGGATCGGCGTCGCGCGTTCGGCGACGTGACTGCTGGTCTCGCCCGCGACCTCGTCCGAGAGGTCCGCGAACTCGACCACGTTGATCGCCCGGAGCGACGCGTCGAATCGATCGGCGAGCGCCAGCGCCGACTCGACGGCCGCCGTCGCCGGTTCGCTGCCGTCCGTGGGCACCAAAATGGTATCGTACATGCTGTCTCCAGCTGCCACTACGCTCGCGGGGTCTGTCAAGACTGGTGTGCGTTCTCACATCGCAGGAACGTCGCCCGGGCCAGTCCGAACCGGTCCGCGATCGACCGTTCGTTCACTTTACTCCCGGGAACTGACCGCGAGCGGTGAGCTCTCGCACGTCGAGTTCGTACCAGACCGTCTCGTACTCCGAGATTGGCTTGTTGAAGACCTCCAGCGCCGTTTCCTCGCCGACGTCGGAGAACAGCGCCGCTGCCTCGGCGAGGTCGTCGTCCGGGACGCGGCGGAGCGGACCCCTGACCACGACGCTCTTCCAGTCGTCCCGCTTGCGCCACTCGTAGGTCGTGAGGCTGGCGACGTCAGTCGCAGCGACGAACTCCCGTTTCCGGCTGTTCTCACCCATGAGAAACCGGAAGACGCAGCGACCGTCGGAGTCGTCGTACGCGAACGCGATGGGGATCGTGTAGGCCTGTCCGTCCCTCGCGAATCCCAGCACTCCGAGCCCGCGGTTCCGCAGGAACTCCTCGGTCTCGTAGTCGTCGAGTTCCGTGCCGATCTCGCGCGACATGGTATCACGGATCGGTGGCGCAGCAAAGAAAGTACTGCGGCGCTGTTCACCACCTGGTGACCAACTACTCTATCCCACGATACCTCCTAACGGCGGGCGACCCCGGGATTTTCTACGCCCTCTTTCGATACGGGAGAGCGTGCGCACGTTTCAGCCGCCGAGCGAGATAGACGGACGCTTCTCGTCTCTCACCGCCATCGAGAAAGGCGTAGTCACCCGCGTACGACAGCACTGGACCGGACGGCTCCGTTCGAGACGAAGCGACCGATGAGCGACGCGGCCACGACGGAATCGGAGTGGTACACCGAGTCCGTCGAGACGGCGTGCGACGAGTACGAGACCGGTGCGGAGGGACTCTCCAGCGAGGAGGCCGAGCGTCGCAGAGACGGCTACGGACCGAATCGCCTCCCGCGGGCGAAACCGACGTCGCTGTGGGAGATCGCCCTCCGGCAGTTCACGGACCCGCTCATCTACGTCCTCGCGGCCGCGGCGGTCGTGTCGGTCGCCGTCGGAGAGGGAACCGACGCCGCCTTCATCGCGGCGGTCCTGGCGATCAACGCCCTGATCGGGAGCGTTCAGGAGTGGCAGGCCGAGCAGAGCAGCCGGTCGTTGCAGGAACTGATCGAGACGCGTGCCACCGTCCTCCGCGACGGCGACGCGCGGGACATCGCCGCCGAAGACGTCGTCCCGGGCGACGTCGTACTCCTCGAGTCGGGCTATCGCGTGCCGGCGGACGTGCGGTTGACGGCGACCCACGACCTCGAGGTCGACGAGTCCCCGCTGACGGGCGAATCCGAGGCGGTGCTGAAAGACGAGGACTGGGAGGCGTCTGGCGACGTCCCGCTGGGCGACCGGCGCAACATGGTCCACGCGGGGACGAACGTCACCAGGGGTCGCGGCCGTGGCGTGGTAGTCGCCACCGGGGCGGAGACTACGGTCGGCCAGCTCGCGGAGGACGTGACGGCGGTGGAGGGCGGGCAACCGCCCCTCGTGATGCGGATGGAGCGGTTCACTCGGGCCATCGGCGTCGCGGTCATCGTCGCGGCGGCGATCACCGCGATCCTCGGGGTGGTGATCCACCAGTACGACGCCGTCGAGATGTTCCTCTTCGCGGTCGCGCTGGCCGTCTCGGCGATCCCCGAAGGACTCCCGGTCGGGATGACCGTCGCACTGGGCGTCGCCAGCCGGCGGATGGCCGACGTCGGCGTGATCGTCCGCCGGCTCGTCGCCGTCGAGGGGCTCGGGAGCTGTACGATGATCGCCACCGACAAGACGGGGACGCTCACGGCCAACGAGCTGACCGCCCGGCAGCTCCGCCTGGCGGACGGGACGACCTACGACGTCACGGGGGAGGGGTACGATCCCGATGGAGCAGTGCTTCGCGACGGGGTGCAGACCGACGCGGGGAGCGACGACCGCCTGGCTCGCCTCGCGCGGGCGGCGATCCTCTGTAACGAGGGGACCCTGTCTCGGCGCGACGGCGAGTGGACGTGGCGCGGCGATCCGACCGACGTCGCGCTGCTGGCGCTCGGCCGCAAGCTCGGACGGACCAGAGAGGGAGCGCTCGCGGAATACCCACAGGTCGAGGAAATCCCCTTCGAGTCCGAGCAGCGGTTCTCGGCCACCTTCCACCGGGCGGACGACCGAACGGCGGTGTTCGTCAAGGGCGCGCCCGAGCGCGTCGTGGCGATGTGCGACGAGACGACCACGGACGCCTCGCTCGCCGACCTCGAAGCGGAGACGGAGGCGATGGCCCGGGAGGGGTATCGAGTCCTCGCCGTCGCCGAGGGAACTCTCGACGGCGAGCTCGACCCGGAGGCCCCGCCGCCGGAACCGACCGGCCTCACGTTCCTCGGGTTCGTGGGACTGATCGACCCGCTGCGGTCGGGCGTCCGAACGGCGATCGCGACGGCTCGCCGGGCGGGCATCACCGTCACGATGATCACCGGAGACCACCCCGAGACGGCGCTGGCGATCGCCCGCGACCTGGGGCTCGCCGAGCGGCCGGACGAGGTGGTCACCGGCGTCGAAATCGCCGACCGATCCACTGACGACGTCCGGGAACTGCTCGGGACCACGCACGTGTTCGCACGGGTCTCGCCGGAGCAGAAACTGGACATCGTGAAAGCGGCCCGGGACGCGGGCCACTACGTCGCCGTCACCGGCGACGGGGTCAACGACGCCCCGGCGCTGCGACAGGCCAACGTCGGCATCGCGATGGGGCAGATGGGGACGGACGTGGCCCGCGACGCGGCCGAACTCGTCATCAGCGACGACAACTTCGCCACGATCGTCTCGGGCATCGAACAGGGGCGGATCGCCTACGACAACGTGCGGAAGATCGTCTACCTCCTGGTGTCGACCGGCGCGGCCGAGGTTGTGCTCGTCCTGCTGGCCATCGTCGCCGGGATGCCCCTGCCGCTGACGCCCGTCCAGATCCTCTGGCTGAACCTCGTCACCAACGGTATCCAAGACGTCGCGCTGGCCTTCGAACCGGCGGAAGACGACGTGCTCGACCGGCCGCCGCGCTCCCCGACCGAACGCGTCTTCGATCGCCTCATGGTCGAACGGACGGTCGTCGCGGCGCTGATCATGGGACCGCTCGCGTTCGGGGCCTTCGCCTGGCTGCTCGACGCCGGTCTCTCGGCGACGGCGGCCCGCAACCAGATCCTCCTGCTGATGGTGCTGTTCGAGGTCGTCAACATCGGCAACGCGCGCTCCGAGACCACCTCGCTCTTCCGGCTCTCGCCGCTGGGAAGCCCGATTCTCCTCGCTGGGACGATTACCGCGTTCCTCGTACACGTGGGATCGATGTACGCGGCGCCCGCCCGGGCCGTCCTCGAGACGGCGCCGGTGCCGCTGGGCAGGTGGGCGTTCCTGACCCTCGTCGCGCTCTCCGTGGCCGTCGGCATCGAGGTCCACAAACTGTGGTGGCGGCGACGGCGCTCCCCGAGACGGGTGACCGAGGAGGAGTCGTAGACTCTCGTCACGTCGAGCGTCCGCTCGCCCGCAATACCCACAGATCGCCGCACTCGAACGCCCGGTCTCCGTCGCTCGACGTCGAGTCAGACAGCCATCGATGTGCGGGTAGTTCTCACCCTGCGAGAACTGGCTCGCGGCCATTAATGGTTGGGGATGTAACACTAGAGCGGAGGGACAGCAAATGCCAATCCAGGACCTCGCCCGGGAGGACGTCGTCACTGCAACGCAGGACGCTGCAGTCCACGAGCTTGCGGAAACCATGCGCGACGAAGACGTCGGTAGCGTCGTCGTTACAGACGGTGACACCCCCGTGGGCATCGTCACTGATCGGGACCTGACGACGCGCGTGCTGGCCGAATCGACCGATCCCAGCGGCGTCGCTGCACGCGACGTCATGTCGACGGATCTCCACACGGTCGGGCCCGACGCCGGGTTCTACAGGCGGAGCAGGCCGAGTGCCTCGGGGCTTGACCCCGAGGCGGTTCACCAGGCCGCAGAGGCGATGAGCGAGCACGGAATCCGTCGGTTGCCCGTCTGTACGAACGAAGACGAGCTGGCGGGGATCATCACCGCCGACGACCTCACCGAACTCCTCACGAACGAACACGAACACCTCGCGTCGGTCATCCAGGCGCACGCCCGTCGTACTGATCACTCGGGTCCGCCCGCCGGACCCGACTCCGTTCGGTCCCGTTGCTGTGGTCGAAATCGGTGCTGCTCACACCTCTGGAGTGCGACGGGGACCTCGAAGCCGCCGGTCGACGAGAGATCGGACCGGGAGAAGTGACAGCTAGTTTAAAGTACGGGCCGAGTGATTGCTTGCGTATGGACTTCGACGAGTTCACCGGACAGGTCCAGCACCGCCTCGAACTGGCCAACACGGGCGAAGCAGTGCGGGCGACTCGCGCGACGCTCTCGACGCTGGGACGGCGGATTCCCGAGGGGAACGCGGAGGACCTCGCCGCGTCGCTGCCGATGGAGGTCAAGTGGTACATGACCGGCGCGGTCAGCGAGCACGGACAGCGATTCGACTGGACGGAGTTCGTCGAGCGCGTGAGCGAGATCGAGAACGTCGACCGACCGGAGGCGGCCTACCGCTCGCGAGTCGTCGTCGACCTCGTGCACTCCCTCGTCCCCGAGTCCGACTTCCAGCAGCTCCGCGACCAGCTGCCGGAGAGCGACGACGACGAGGGCTGGGGAAACCTCTTCGAGATCGTGGACGCGGGCGGCTGGCAGGAGTCCGACGCCGGCCAGACCGGAAGCGACCAGCCGTCAGGGTAGGACCGCGACCGTCTCGCCGCGCGGCATCTCTCGAGACGCCGCACCGCGAACCCGACGAGGCGGTGCCGTCGTGCTGTGCCGTCGCCCGCGGCGACACGCGACGGGGCGGTACGGACTCCGATTACTCCGAGTAGCCCTCCTGCAGGAACGCTCCCTCTGTCTCGTACATCGAGACGAGCGTCTCGATGAACTCCTCGATCGATTCGCCCTCCTCGCGGTGGTCGTCCAGGCGCTCCCTGAGGTCGTCGTCGATTTCGATGGTGTGGCTCATGAGTCCCGTACGGACGATGGTCCGCCAGGGTTATAAATCGTCTGTCACTTTCCGGGACCCGGGAACGCGTTCGGATGGCTTTCCCGCTGGACCGCGAACCGGGCGTATGGGCGGCGTTCCGACGCTTACCTACTACGACAGGATCCTCGCCGCCATCGCGGCGAGTCTCGGAGGCGGGGCGCTCGCCGGCGTAGTGACGCCGGTCCAGTTTCGCACCGGACTGTTCGTCGGTTCGCTGGTCGCGACGGCGTTCGTCTACGCGGCGCTGTTCCGCAATCCGCCGCTACCGGAGACGTCGACCCGGGTCAAAGCTGCGGCCGCCGTCTGGCACGCGGTCCCCGCCGGCGTCTTGCTGTCGCCGTGACGACTACGCCGAGGAGCACGCTATTGCCGGTTCCAGCGGGGGCATCGTCGCGGCCAGCGCCTGCTCCTCCCCCGACAGCGACACTCGCGACGAAACTTTTCCCGGGTGCCAGGAATCGACAGCCGTTTTATCCCCCTGCTCGCTGTAGTATCACTCGTGATGACACTCCACGAACTCGAGGGGTTCGGCGTGTCCCGGATGACCGACGGAGAGATGCGCGACTTCCTGACGAATCGGGGGGTCGGCGTGCTCGCGCTCCCAGCGGAGCACGAGCCGTACGTGGTCCCGATGTCGTTCGGCTTCGACGGCGAGGACTCCCTCTACTTCACGTACGTCACGACCGACGAGAGCCGGAAGGAGCGCCTCAGCGAGCGCGGCGACGACGCGGCGTTCCTGGTGTTCGACGCGCCCTCGCGGTTCATGTGGCAGAGCGTGCTGCTGTCCGGCGCAGTCTCGCCCGTCCCGGAATCGGAATGGGACGACCTGGGGGACGCGCTCGGGAACGCCTGGCGCCCCGACCTCTTCGAACAGAACGGCCTGGCCGCGGACGTCACGGTCTACCGGTTCCGGATCGCGAACCGCGTCGGGTACAAACAGAACGGACTGCCGCCGGGGTTCGAGCCGCCACAGTCGGAGGAATCCACGTGACGTCGGCGCTCACCGACCCGGCGCAGAAGCGCTGGCTCGCGTCCCGACCGGAGACTTATGGGCGTTCCACCAGTCCTGTCACCCATGCCAGAAGATAGCCCCATCGAGATGGACGAGAAAGAGCGCGACGAGTTCCTCGGGAACGGCGGGACCGGCGTGCTCTCGCTGTCGACGTCGGGCGACGACTCGCCGCACTCGGTGCCGGTGTCCTACGGATACGATCGCTCGGAGTCGACCTTCTACTTCCGGCTCTCGAACGGGGAGTCCAAGGGCGACCTCGACGGCCGACCGGTCGCTTTCGTCACGTACGGCGACGACGACGAGCGCTGGCGGAGCGTCGTCGCCCGGGGCCACCTGGAAGACGTCGATAACGAGGACATCGCCACGGAGTCGCTGGACGGCCTCGACCACGTGGACATCCCGCTTATCGACATCTTCCACGCCCCGACCCGCGAGGTGGACTTCGAGTTCCACCGGCTCGTACCCGACGAACTGACGGCGCGGATCGAGTCCGAATTCAGACAGGAGTGATCGGAGCGCAGACCCGACTGAAACACGTGCGGGCGGTTATATGCGGAGCAGGCGCAATACCACGCCGTTGACGGGGTGGATACGCGCCGTCACTCCTCGAAAGAGACCACCGTTCGAACGCCTCCCCGAGTTTCCCACAGTGATGTTTAAGTGACAGACCGCCTTCCAGTGCTGTAGGAATCGGTCGGAACGGAGCGGATTCTGAACCGTCCTTCGGAGGCGGCCTGTCCGTCCACGTAACGAGGTAGTATCTGAAAGAACAGTCGGTGAACGCCACATCCTCGACGGGTGTGCCAACGTGCCGACTGCTCAAAGCGAGCAAGACGATACCCCCAACTCTGCTGACGCTTGCTGGCATCCCGTGGCAAAAACAACACTGGAACGCCGTACACGGTCGAGGAGAGGGGGTAACGGCCAGTTGCCATGGCCAGCAGTCCACCAGTCCGACGCTGTGGGACGACCCGCGCCCGAAAGGGCTGGTAGTCCGATGATTGGACTGCACACCTGAAACTCCCACCGCTCGGGATTCCTCCGCGTGAACGCGGAGGATGATGTCAAACGACCACCACGACTACGATACCGACGACCGAGACGACGGCCAGGGCGGCCGTGACGAGGCGAGCGTGCCGTCGAGTGCCGATGAGCCACGCGAGCCCGGCCTTCGTCGCAGTGTTCGCGATAGCCCCGACGACGATTCCGGTCGTCGCGACCTGTCGGGACACCTCCCCCTCCGCGGCCAGGCGGCTTAGCGTCAGCGTGATCGCGTCGACGTCTGCGAGCCCGGAGACGAACGCCGTCGCGTACACGCCCGACGCGCCCAGACGCGAGTGGGCGGTCTCGGAGACCAGCAGCACCGCCGCGAAGACGAGTCCGAAGAACAGCGCCGGCCGCAGCCGAAACGGGTTCTCGACGTCGGCGTTCAGGTCCGACTCTGCGGTCGCCCGCCAGTAGAGGACGGCGGCGGCGATAGCGCCGGAGACGGTCATAGCGCCGAGCGGAACCGCGACGTACGGCAGGAGCGCCCGGTTGATCACGACGACTTCGACGAGCGCCCTGGGGAACATGACGGCCGACGCGACCACGGTCGAGAAGGCGCAGATCCGGGCGAGCGCCGGCGCTTCGCTCGTCCGCTCGGCCATCGACACGGTCGTGGCTGTCGAGGAGACGAACCCGCCCAACATGCCCGTCGCTGCGATGCCCCGCTCGGTGCCGATCGTCCGACTCAGGACGTACCCGGCGAAGCTCAGGCCGGTGACGAAGACGACCATGAGCCAGACGAACCGCGGGTTGAGGCCGAACAGGACGTCGAGTTCCCGGGCGGGAAGCAGCGGATAGACGACCAGCACGACGAGGATGAACTTGACCGACGCCCGGCGCTCCCGGTCGTCGATCCCCTCGGCGAACTCGTGGATCGCTCCCTTCGCGGACAGCAGGACGGTGACGACGCCGCCCACGACGACTGCGACGACGGTCCCCCGCTCCGAATGCATCGCCGTCGCCCCGAGCACGACGGTGAGAAGCGCCGCGGTCAGCGTCGTGAGTCCGACGTCGCGCTCGAACCACGCTCTCGCCCCGTACGCCACGGTGAGCGCGAGCGCGAGCGCGGCCAGAACGACGGGGAGCATCGGCGGGAAGAACGCCTGCACCAGTGCACCGAGGATCGCGAACAGCGGGAACGTGCGACTGCCCGCGACCGATCCGGCCGACTCGCTCTGCTCCCGTTCGAGACCGATGAGGGCCCCGATCCCGAAGGCGATTCCGACGCGGAACACGACGCGGTAGAGCGGATCAGTGACCGGATCGACCATCCACCGGTACGTCACGCGCCCGTATCGTCAAACTTCGGGCCCCGTCGTCCTTTCGAGATTCAGCCCTCGCAACGCGGTCGCGTCTCAGCGGTAAGGCGCCGTTTTCGGGCTGTAGGTCGACCATATAATAACGGTAGTACGGGCGTTAGACTGTGCGCTCAGAACGCCCGACGGCTCCCGATCACGCCGCCGTCGCCACGGACTCCGGCGGTCCCGTGAGTGGGCCGTCCCGTCGGCGTGGCGTGGTATGCTACCCGTACGCCGACCAAACGTCGGATTTGTCGCAGGGCGATCCTCTATAGTAGAAATTGAACGCACTGACACACTCGATGGGCATACGAGGTGCCCCTCGATGTGTAAATAGTTTCTATTTCTACTATAGATCGGTCGGAGCGGCGGGTACCCGAAAGAACGGTGTCCGAGGGACAGCGGCCGGTGCTCCGGAGGACGGCGGCGATCGGATAGACTGACCGCAGCCGTCCCGGGTGGAAGTGTCACATCAGGGTACGCGGTTGCTATCGGAAGAGGAACCATCGACTATCTCGTACCTGACCGTGAATAGGAGACGATTGTGCCGAAATAACGGTGATATTTTAAGTGCAGGGCAGACGTCGGTCCGATCATGGCAGCCGAACAACTGGTCATCGCGGCGGTGATGGCGGCGCTCGTGGTCACCGTCATCTTCGCCTTGCTTCGGGTCGAGGACTGGCGATCGTACGCGCCGATGGCTGGCGGCGGCTACGACGAGTCGGCCGTCACGGAACGGCGGGAGAAACCCGGTGGACTGATCCGCTGGCTGACGACCGTCGACCACAAGGACATCGGGATTCTCTACGGCGTCTACGGCGTCATCACCTTCGCCGTGGGCGGGATCATGGCGTTCCTGATCCGCCTCCAGCTGATCACGCCCGGCGGCGCCATCGTCGGCAACAACCTCTACAACGCGCTCCTGACCAGCCACGGGATCACCATGCTGTTCCTCTTCGGGACCCCGATCATCGCTGCGTTCGGCAACTACTTCGTGCCGCTGCTGATCGGGGCCGACGACATGGCGTTCCCGCGGATCAACGCCATCGCCTTCTGGTTGCTCCCCCCGGCGGCACTGATGATCTGGGCCGGTTTCTTCGTCCCCGGTCTCGACCCGGCACAGACGAGCTGGACGATGTACCCGCCGCTGTCAGTCGAACAGCCGCACCTCGGTGCGGACCTGATGTTCCTGGGCCTGCACCTCTCGGGGGTGGCCACGACCATGGGTGCGATCAACTTCATCGCGACCATCTTCACCGAGCGGGGGGCCGAGGTCGACTGGGCGAACCTCGACATCTTCTCGTGGACCATCCTCACCCAGTCGGGGATCATCCTGTTCTCGTTCCCGCTGCTGGGCAGCGCACTGGTCATGCTCCTGCTCGACCGGAACGTCGGGACGACGTTCTTCGCCGTGGACGGCGGCGGTCCGCTGCTGTGGCAGCACCTGTTCTGGTTCTTCGGCCACCCCGAGGTGTACATCCTCGTGCTCCCGCCGATGGGGCTGGTCAGCTACATCTTGCCGCGGTTCTCCGGCCGCGAGCTGTTCGGCTTCAAGTTCGTCGTCTACTCGACGCTGGCAATCGGCGTCCTCTCGTTCGGCGTGTGGGCCCACCACATGTTCGCGACGGGGATGGACCCACGCCTCCGTCTGAGTTTCATGACGGTCTCGCTGGCCATCGCCGTCCCCAGCGCGGTCAAGACGTTCAACTGGATCACGACGATGTGGCAGGGTCGACTGCGACTGACCGCGCCGATGCTGTTCTGCATCGGCTTCATCTCGAACTTCATCATCGGCGGCGTCACCGGCGTCTTCCTCGCCTCAGTCCCCGTCGATCTGGTCGTTCACGACACCTACTACGTCGTCGGCCACTTCCACTACATCGTGATGGGTGCCATCGGCTTCGCCGCCTTCGCCGGCATCTACTACTGGTTCCCGCTCTACACCAAGCGGATGTACCAGCGCACGCTCGCGAAGTGGCACTTCTGGCTGTCGATGGTCGGGACGAACGTCACGTTCTTCGCCATGCTGGCGCTAGGCTACCTCGGCATGCCGCGCCGGTACGCCACCTACGAACTCGACGGCGCACTCGCGCCGTTCGGACAGATCACGTTTTGGCACCAGATCGCCTCGGTGGGTGCCCTCGTGTTGCTCGTGGGGCAGGTCATCTTCGTCTGGAACGTCGTAATCTCCTGGCTCGAGGGACGGCGCATCCGCGACGGCGACCCGTGGAACCTCGAGCGCGACGACATGTTCGGCCGCGACTTCGCCTGGTTCGAGCGCCAGTTCGGGGACACCCTCGCCACCGACGGCGGCGAGAGTGGAGACGAGACGTCGCCGGACGACGACGGTCCCCGGTGACGGGCGCGCCCGCTGTCGGGGTACGCGACTGCCGGCGTCGGTCGACCACCGGAGTCCACGGCGTTCGCCGTGCGTCCGTTAGAACGACGCACGTAACTCGCAGCGTTCGGGCGTGAACCGTTATTTCCCCGCGAGCGGTACGTCGAGAGCATGCGAGCGACTGATTCGGCGAGCGTTACGCGCCGCGGCTTCCTCCTCTCGGCCGGCGGGACGACCGCGGCGGCCGCCGCGTCGAACCCGGCGAGCGCCCAGGAAGACGCCGTCATCGACATGACCGACGAACTCGTATTCGACCCGGACTCGACCACTATAGCGCCCGGAACGACGGTCGTGTGGGAGAACGTGGGCGACATCGGTCACTCCGTGACCGCCTACGAGGAGGAGATCCCCGACGACGCCGAGTACTTCGCGTCCGGCGGCTTCGAGGACGAGCAGTCGGCCCGCGACGCGTATCCGGACGGGGACATCCCCGGCGGAGAGAGCTTCGAGCACACCTTCGAGGTCGAGGGCACCTACGGGTACTTCTGCGTCCCGCACGAGAGTGCCGGAATGGTCGCCGAACTCACGGTCTCGGCCGGCGGCGACGGCGGCGATGGCGGCGGCGAGGGCGGTGGCGGCGGTGACGACGTCGTCCCCGAGATGCCGGAGGTCGTCAGGACCGCTGTCATCGCGCTCGTCGGCGCGATGGTCGTCGTCGTCGCGCTGGGGTACTTCTTCCTGAAGTACGGCGGCGACTACGGCCCGGAGTGACGCCACTGGCCGCGGGGCCGCCACCGAGTGCGGGTGGTCCGACACCCCGGCGACTGTCGACGACGCGTCGGCGTCGGCCGCCGGGGCACCTCAGCCCCTGATCCACTCGCGGATCAGTTCGTTGACGTTGTGGAACAGGACGGCGACCGAGAGCAGCGTCGTCGCGAAGTAGACGACGAGCGCTGGCGGCCCGCCCAGCGACGTCCCGACGACGCCGCCGATGAGGCCGACCACCGTCAGTTCGACCCAGGTCACGAGGATCCGCGACCCCAGGTTCGGACCGCTCGCCGGGAGGTCCTCAGCCATACGCCTCTCCGTCCTCGATCGGGCCGCTGAACACCGAGTACAGCACCCCGAAGTACGACAGGACGATCGGTAGCAGGACGGCGGCCATGATCGACATCAGGTTCAGCGGCAGCGTCGAGACGACGGCCTCCTGAACGGTGAGACCGGTCGTCCGATCGGCTACCGGGTACATGACGACGCCGACGACCGACACGAGCGCCGCGACCAGCACGGCGACCGACGCGAACGCGACGTAGTATCGTCGCCGCCGGGTCGCGACGACGTACGTCGCCGTTCCAAGGACTGTCACCCCGACCAGCGCCCCGACGACGGGCGACAGCAGGGACGGCCGCAGGGCCGGTACAGTGGCGTACACCGCCGCCAGCGCCGCGGCGACGAGAACCAGGTACGCGACGACCGCGCGTATCCCGTCCCTGCTCGCGTCGTCCCGCAGCGATCCGCGCGCCTTCAGGCCGAGAAAGGCAGCGCCGTCGGCGACGGTCAGCGCGACGAGCGCGAGCCCGCCGACGACGCCGGCCGGCGACGCGAGGCCGGGAGAGCCGACCAGCCAGTTCAGGACGAACGCACCGAGGAGAAACGGCGTCACCGTGCTCCCGACGACGAAGGCGGCCCCCCAGAACCGCCGCCACCGTGAATCGGTCCGCTCCTCGTACATCTCGGGCGCGAGCCCGCGCAGCCCGAGCGCGGCCAGGATGGCGAACATCAGCAGGTAGTACCTGCTGAAGAGGTTCGCGTACACGGCCGGGAACGCCGCGAACAGCGCGCCGCCGAACACGACCAGCCACACCTCGTTGCCGTCCCAGAACGGGCCGATAGCGGTCAGCAGTTGCTCGCGCTCGTGGGCGTCCTCGCGCGTGGCGAACAGCACTCCGATGCCGAAGTCGAAGCCGTCGAGGAACAGGAACATCCCGAAGATGGCAAACAGCAGCGCGAACCACAGCTCCGCGAGCGGCAGTCCGAACAGCGGCTCCGACGCCAGCGCCGACGCGCTAATCGCCATCGGCTGGCACCTCGCTCTCGACGGTCGGCGTTTGCGTATTCGCCCGGAGGTCGGACCCGCTCGGCGGCCCCGCCCGGACGAGGCGGACGACGACGTACGCGTACAGCCCGAGCAGCGCAGCGTAGCCGGTCACGAATCCGACGAGCGTGAACGTGGCCTCCGCGCCCGTCAGGCCGGGAGAGACGCCGTCGGCGGTCCGCATGACGCCCTGGATGACCCACGGCTGGCGGCCCACCTCGGTGACGATCCAGCCCAGCTCCACGGCGAGAATTCCGAGCAGCGACGACCCCATCAGCGCCTTGTGGAGGAGGTCGTCATCGCGCAGTTCGCCGCGCCACCAGCGGTAGCTGGCCCAGAACGCGAGGAGTATGAACCAGAACCCGAGGCCGACCATGAGGCGGAACGACCAGAACACGATGGCGACGGGCGGGGCCTCGGTCTCGAAGGAGTCGAGGCCGCGTATCGTCGCCTGCGGGTCACCCCCGCTGGCGAGCCACGACGCGCCCCCGGGGATCCCGATGCCGAACAGATCCCTGGTCCGCGGGTCGAGGAGGTCCTGCACGTCGGTCGGGAACGCGACGATGTACTCGGGCACGTACGAGTCCGTCTCCCAGACGGCCTCCATCGCGGCGAACTTCTGGGGCTGCGTCTCGTAGACGTGGCGGGCGTACAGGTCGCCGTGGATCACCTGTAGCGGCGCGGTGATCACGAGCGCCACGATGGCGATCTTCAGCGTCGTCTCCCAGAACTCGGGGTGTTCGACGGGGTAGCCCCACACGTGGTGGCGGAACACGTGGTAGGCGGCGACGCCCGCCATGAACAGCGCGACCGCCTCGACGGCCGAGTTCTGCATGTGGACGAACATGTACTGGAAGCGCGGGTTGAAGTACGCCGCCAGCGGGTCAGTCAGCAGGACGACCTGCTGGCCCCCCTCCGTCGCGAGGTCGAACCCGCGAGGCGTCTGCATCCACGAGTTCGCGATCAGGATCCAGACGGCCGACAGCCACGTCCCGAGTCCGACGGCGACGCTGGAGACGAAGTACAGCGCGTCAGAGACCCGCTCCCGGCCGAAGACGAAGATGCCGAGGAAGGTTGCCTCCAGCATGAACGCCATCATCCCCTCGGTGGCCAGCGGGCCGCCGAACAGCTCGCCGGCGGTCGTCGAGAAGGCCGCGAAGTTCGTGCCGAACTCGAACTCGAGGACGAGTCCGGTGACGGTGCCGACGACGAAGCTCACCGCGAAGATACGGACCCAGAACCGCCGCAACTGCTCGTAGATGGGTTTCCCGGTCCGGATCTCCTTCCACGTGAAGTAGATCAGGAAGGGCGCGAGCCCCATGCTCATCACCGGGAAGACGATGTGGACGATCGTCGTGACGGCGAACTGGAGCCGGCTCGCGAAGGTCGGGTCGATCACCCGTCGGTCACCTCCTCGCGGCGTTCACGACGACGCTCTGTTCGCGTCGGCACCGCGCCGGTCCACCTCGACCCACCCCCGCGATCGACGGACGCCGCACGGGGTACGCTTCCGTCATAGCCCATACGACTAGACGAGTCTCGTCGAGTGAAATCGTTACTGGTCTGATCGTCGAAATCGAGCACTGTACGGTACTCGCACCGCCGCGCTGCGTGAAGCGGCTCCCGTGATCGAGGCCGCGGTCGCGTCAGGTCCCGCAACTCACGACTCGCCCTCCTCGGACCCGCGGACGGGCGGGCCACGGGCGTCGGACGAGACCTCGTCGAGCGTGGCCTGCCGTCCGCCGATCCGCGGCTCCCTCCGGCTGCGGTACCGGTCGCGCAGTCCGAGCGCGAGCGCGCCGAGGCCGAGCAACAGCGCGACGAACCCGACGAGCCCGCCGACGACCGGGATCGCGCCCAGGAGAGCGAACCCGACGAGGCCGACCACGAGCGCGAGCCAGCGGTTGTCGACGTCGGCGAGCCCCAGCGCCCACGCGCCGACGGCGTACTGGCCGTACACGGTGCCGATCCAGACGAGCAGCCCGAAGACGACGGCTCCGACGACGGCCAGTGGGATGCCGACGAGGGTTATCGCGACGAACACCAGCGCGATCGGCACGGCGATCAGGGTCAGGAATCCGGCCCCGCCCGACCTCACCGTGTCGTCCGCGACGCGAGCGGCGACGCTCGACGAGAACGCCGGGAAGGCGGCGAGCAGGACCGCACCGAGCAGAAGGTTGACGAAGAAGCCGTAGACCGAGACCAGGACGGGAGGGACGGAGAAGAACTCCCCGGTCGGTCCGACATTCCCGGCGAGGTTCGGGTCCTCGACGACGCCGCCGGCCACGGTCGCGTTCTCGTCCCGGCTGAACTCGTTCGCGTCGTAGCGGAACTCGCCGCCGACGTTCGCATTCGGCCCGATCACGATCGTCTCGGCTCCGGCGCGGACGTCGCCGCCGACCGCCCCGTTCACCGCGAGGAACCCGGCGCCGGCGTTCAGGTCGCCGCCGATCCGCCCGGTCTCGCTCACCTCGACGTGGCCCCCGCCGACGTCGACGTCGCCGCCGACGATCCCGTCGATTCGGACGGTGCCGGCGGCCGCCTCTATCGAGCCCTCGACGCTTCCGCCTTCGGCGACGTGTACGTTCCCGGCGACCCCGGACACGTCGCCGGTGACCGTCCCGCGGACGACGATCGACCCCGCGACGCCCTCGACGCTCTCGTAGGTCTCGTCCGACTCGACGACGATCGTGCCGCCGGCCCCCTCGAACGACTGGGCTGCGGCGACGCCGGTGCCGAGTGAGAGCAGTAGCACCGCGCTGACGACGAACGCGGTGGCACATCGTCTAGTCATGGTGACACGACTCATTGTACCGCGTCGCTGACCGCGGCCACGACCATAACAGTAGTTACCAGTTCGCTTCGAACGGCGGCTTCGCCGCCGATATCTCGGCGTCCTGACCGCAGTACTGCGGGGCGACGGTCCCGAGGGGGAACCGCCCGACGTCGGTGCGACCGTGCGGCCGCCTCACGGCCAGGTCGGCGGGGGACCGCTCGTTGAGTGCCACCGCTTGACCGGCTCTGTTGAAACCCTATTGGTTCTACACTGTTCCCGCTGAATCAGCCGTCAGGGCGGGCTACGAACTGACCGATGGAGTCCGTGTCGGTTGTTGAGGGCGTTCATGAGGGTGTGCGAGATACAGCGCGCTTATGAGTGACCACATCGGCCCGTCTAACTGATCGTCCCGAGACATCGACGGGCCAAGTTCCGTTAAGTGTGAGGCCGTTTTCCCGGTGATGGACCGATATAGGTCCGCACCGTACGGACCTTCACCTTTTCGGCAATCAACTATCCCGCGGTCCCGGAGTTTCTTCAGCGTCTTCAACATGTGGCGTTTTGACACATCCAGCTCGGCCGCGGTTTGTCTTGCTGACAGCCAATCGTCGGCCTGTAGCGACTCAATAATCCGGGCTTGCTTCTGTGTCGCCACTCATTCCACACCTCCACTTGCACATCGGCGAATCCCGCCGGGGTCGCGTCCGTCCGGATGTATACGACGGCGCGGTCGCCCGAATCGTCAGCATTCCGGGCGTACCGTCCAGCAGCCTGTGCAACTTCGTTCTCCCGGACCGAAGCGAGAATCGGATCAGCGGTGTCGGCGTCCGGCCCAGTGGATCCGCGTCCACGCGCACGCTGGAGACCGGTCTTATCACATTCTTTTTATCCCTTTCCATCGCATCCTTTACACTCCGTCTGTTCCGGCTCAGCGTCGCACTCATACTCGCTTAATACCGTGAGCACGAAATCATCGCCCGGATCCATGCATCCGTTTACGAACCCGACGTCCTCATCACCGTAGTCGTTCCGTGAGCGGACCTCACCATAGTGCATCGTCTTCGGGTTCAGAACACCGTTCTCTGAAAGGAGAGATACCAACTCACTCTCGGCTTGGGTGGTCGTGATCGCGGTTTCCAGTCCTTCGTCTATGAGCTCACTGAGTAATACGTTCAGTTTATTTCTGGTACCAAAGCCTGCGGTCGTACCGACATTCGAGGTCGAACTCGAACGACTCACAGATTCGGAACCCGGAGACCAACGGTCCGAACTTGAATACGAAATCAGGTGGACAAAGTAACACTCTTTTTGTGATCGATACTCTCCTGTAATTCTCCTCCACTACGTCGGTAATCGTTCACGTAAGCGAGGATTTTTGTCTACACTTTTTGAAGGCGTAAAGGCGCACTATGTGGGAGGAAATCGGGCTCTTTGTGCTGGGAGCTATCGTTATCTTAGCTACTGGTCCTCGGCTCAGCCGCCTCGCAGAGGACCTCGCTGATGCCTTCGGCATCGGACAGTCGCTTGGGGGAATGATCCTTCTGGGAGCGAGTACCTCACTGCCCGGCATCATTATTTCATTCGATACAGCTCTCGGTGGGCAAGCTACGTTATCGGTAAGTAATGCGGTCGGTGGAATCGCAGCACAGACTGTGTTCATCGCCGTTGCGGACGTCGTGATGCGACGCGGACCACTCAGCGAAGAGGTGACGGCGTCCGCGAGTCTCATGCAGTTAGCGATCCTGCTGTTCCTATTGACGCTCGCGTTACTGGCCATGCTAGTCCCCACTGTGTTCACAATTTTCGGTCTTCATCCAGCGACATTTGTTCTCGTTACCGCTGTATTCCTCGGATTTCGGATGATTCAGACATCTGAAGTCGAACCGAAGTGGTACGCCCGCCGGTTATCTGGGCAGACCACTCAACAGGATGCTCGTTCCGGGTCCAAACGTACTCGTCGTGACTCGCTCCTATCACTGGGCCTTTTCGGAGAGTATCTCTTGATCGCTGGGCTCATCGGCGGGGCTGGGTGGTTGATCTCGTACAGTGGACAGGGGCTAGTCGCGGAGACGGGAACCTCTCCGATGCTCATGGGGATGACGGGAATGGCCATTTCCTCATCGATTCCCGAACTGGTCACAGCCGTGTCAGCTGTCAAACGGGGAGCGGTAGCGCTGGCAATTGGGGATATCATCGGAGGAAACGTGTTCGATACACTCATGATCGCGCTTGGTGACCTCGCCTATTCGGCAGCCCCGATCTACAGGGACGTAAGTCCTGAAGTGCCGTTTCTAACTGGGGTTGCCATCCTCATGAGCAGCGTCCTGATGATTATGTTGATCCGGCGAGAGACCGAGGACTTCGGGACAGACGTCGGAACTGAAAGCTATCTGATCTTCCTCATCTATGTATCCGGGATAATTCTCATATTTGTGTGAGAGTACTGGCTTTTCAAGGTACGACTGCTCTTGTCCCTTCTTATAGCATTGAATGTTCAGAACGATGACAATGCTGGTTAGGAACGATCCAACAATCCTGCTTACTTACACTAACTGATTATCGACTTGAATATCCCGAAATAGCATGTTGCGAAAGAAGGGAAATATTGTGTCTTATAGTTCGAGTTCGGTTGCTTCGCCGACCTCGAACTGTCTTACCTCCGGTTCTCCCGCCAGAAGGTCCGGCAATTGTTCCTCGAAGTTCTCGAAGTGGGCTGTCTGGGTATGGGATTCGAACGCTTCGGCATCCTCGTACTGCTCGAAGAACCGGATCACGTTCTCGTCCCCGATGTCAGTGGTCGCCCGGTACTCGATCATACCTGGTTCTTGGTTTGACTTCTCCACCAAGTCCTCCGCCAGTTCTAGGGCTTCTTCTCGTTTGTCCGGGTCGATGGGGAAGGCTGCGTGCAATACGATCATGGCGTTAGAATGCAGTTCCTTGGTCGGCGTGGTACGTACCAACGATTTGGGTGGCCGCGAGGACGTCGACGTTCATCGCAATCGCGGAGCCGACACGGGTCTTTCGCGTCTCCGCCGGCACCTCCAATGTGCTGTCCAGGGCTAGGAGTTTGAATCGGTAGTCGTGACTGCCTTCCGGCGGCGACGGCCCGCCGTACCCCTGCTCGACGTAGTCGTTGAACCCTTCCATTGCGTCTTTGGCGTTCCAGTCTCGTGGAATGGTGCCGATGTCGGGATCGATATTCCAGACAAACCAGTGATCCCAGGTGTGGCCTGCAACCGGCTGCGCGTCAGGGTCATCGACGACCATGACCAGGGACTCAGTACCGTCTGGGACACCGGTGATCTCCAGTTCCGGGTTCTCGTTTTCATTCACGTAGCCCGTCCAGTCCGGCATCTGCTCTTCCACCTCAAAATCGGGACTAGACAGAGCCAGTTCACCTCGTTGGTCAATGTCACCATTGAGTGGTGTTTCTGGCATATCTCGAACTCCGTTACATCTGCCAGTCGCCAGTGATGACCCTTATCTTTTGCTAACCTGCTGACGTAGCGACGGCTCTCGTGTTGAAACCCACGTAGTAACACGTCTTCGAGGCCGTGCAACACAGACGGTATAAGAGCCGGAACAGCAGATACAGAGGATTCACTTATCGGTGCAGGCGGCGTATTCACTCTGTATGTCCGAAGAAGTGCTGTTCAAATCAGAGAGCGACCAGACCCGAGAAGACATAACCTCGTATCTTCGCAGGGTCGCTGAGAGGCTCGAACAAGGGGAAGCAGTCACACTCAAATCAGGACCGAGTCCGTGACGTTGGAACCGCTAGCCCGTCCGACGTTCGAGGTTAAGGCGGAACGTGAGGGGCCAACGGGCGGGCCCGGTGAGTTGACTATCGAATTTGAACTCGAATGGGACGAGAATGCCAGTGAGGCAGATGGCGCGAGCGGCCAGTTACAAATTGCGTGATTAAACAGCCCGCTTACTGGGCAATAGATCTGCTTCCTACTGGATGAAAATAATGCCGTGTGAACCGTTATATGATACCCTCATAGTGGACGATTGAAACGGTGAAATAGATGGTCCCCGTAGAACGTCAGAGCTGAACGAACTGACTATTCAAAGTTGATAAGCGGTTTGATGATGTTGTCTTCTTTCGTTTCCATGAGGCGGAAGGCTTCGTCGGTTTCTTCGAAGGGGAACTCATGACTAGTCATGAGTGTCGGATCGACACGCTCTGTTTCAAGAAGGCGAAGGAGACGCTGCAGGCGTAGCCGGCCCCCAGGACAGAGGCCAGTGTTGATCGTCTTTTCTGCCATGCCGACGCCCCACTCTTCCCGCGGTATGTTTACGTATTCTCCCTCTCCGTGATAGCCGACGTTCGAGATCGTTCCCCCAGGTTTCGTCACCTTGACGCACTGTTCGAAGGTTTCGGACCGGCCAAGAGCTTCGATTGCAGAATCGACCCCCTCACCATTCGTGAGGTCCATAATCTGTTCAACTGGGTCGCCCTCTGCGAAATCAACGATGTTGTCGGCACCGTACTCACGAGCCAGTTCCTGTCGATTTGACTCGGTTTCAACCGCTATGATCCGTCCAGCTCCTTGAAGGACCGCGCCCTTTGTGGCCATCAGCCCGACGGGGCCCTGCGCAAACACGGCGACGGATCCTCCGACCGGGATGTCAGCGTTTTCTGCGCCCATGAATCCTGTACTCATCATATCAGTCACATAGGCAGCTTCTTCGTCAGTCACTGAATCGGGGATGTGAGCGAGGTTTGCATCAGCCTCGTTCACATGGACGTATTCGGCGAACACTCCATCTTTGACGTTGGCGAACTTCCAGCCACCGAGCGCTTGGTTGGACTGTGAGGAGTGTCCATCCTGTGCGGCGGCGGATCCCCAGTCGGGCGTGATCGCTCCAACGACGACTCTATCACCCGGCTCGAAATCCTCAACCTCGGTACCCACTGCGTCCACGATGCCGACAACCTCATGCCCGAGTGTGAGATTTTCTCGTTCGCCAATAGCCCCGTGGACGGTGTGTACGTCAGACGTACAGACGAGGCCTTTTGTCGGTCGGAGACGTGCGTCATTCGGCCCAACGTCAGGCTTGTCTTTCTCGACAAATTCCACCTCTCCGAGTTCTTTCATCACGAATGCTTGCATTGGAACGCACCAACTAGGCAATAGGGGGCTAGGTCCCTTAAAACCGACCGCGATATAAGACAGAAGGATTCGGCCTCAGTTGCTGCTCTTTACGTCGTTAAGTCATATCGGCCGTATCGGTGGCCGAAGTGGTTCCGATGACCTTGTAGATTGCATACACGGCCCAGATAAGCAGTCCAAGGATAATGATGTACGACCGTATTTCCAGCGGGATTAGCGCCTCGTGTTCTATCTGTCCCTCGCCCGTAACTGGGTGGGGACTACCCGCGATCATCTCCAGGAGACCTATCACGACGGCGCCAAGTACGATTAGCCCGCCGCCGACATACGCTGCCACCTTGTCTGTTGTGTTGAGTTCACTCATTGTCATCACCTCTCATCCGATCAGCCACCGTAGTTTAGTGTTATCTTCGAACAGGTCCATTCGTGGAAATACGCGTCGATACCGAGCACACGACCAGCTCCGAGCGTGGCGATCATCGCAAAAATGAGCAGCCCGAGCAACTCGCCTGTGACGACGCCGTGGGCCCAGCCACCCGTCTCGCCGTTAATGAAGTAGAAGAACGACATTAGGAAGGCACCGAAGAAAGCGGCGAGCCGGGTCAACGCCCCGAGGACGAGGCCCAGTCCAATCAGCGTCTGCCCGAGTGGAACCATGATGTTGACGAATGCCAGTCCCGCATCCCCAGCGAACGGTGTCACGACCGGGCCAAGACTCGTCCCGGCAGTTGCGCCGCCGACGAACCAACTCGCGTCGAATGGCCATGCTAGGAACTTGTCAAGCCCTGCACGCAAGAACCACCAGCCGACCGCGAGCTGCATAATCACTAACCAGTATGCCAGCTAGAGCTCAGACACCCTAAATGACACGTCTCATCCCAGTAGGCGAGTGTCTATGTTTGTAATCATTGTTTAAATTACCTTTTCTACCATACCACGTTTAAAAACCTACATCAAATAATTAGCCTCGCTTCGGGACTTTCATCGGCACTGGTTGGCGTCATGATTGCCGTGGCACTCGTTCCTCCCGCAGCGACGGTCGGCATCGGTATCGCATGGGGAAATACGGCACTCGCGGTGGGTTCCGGAGTGTCACTTCTTGTCAACATCCTATCGATCAATCTCGCCGCACTCCTCGTGCTCTGGTATGGGGTATCGGCCGTCCAAATGGTTTCATATCGAGCAGACCAGAAAGACGTTCTTCAAGCGTGTCAGCGTTCTCCTGATTAGCATTCTGCTCCTTTCTGCATTCCTCGGAACTGTGACGTTCTCCTGTATCAGACTGCCACTGTCGAACAATCGATCCGGGACGATGTTCAACAGATTCTCGACGATCCAGTCTATTCTGCTCTGTTGAATCCGGAGACGGTGAACGGATAGCGTCGCTGTGAAGGGAGAAGCGAAGCGGAAGAATCGGATGTGTCCAGCACCCTCTTCCGCTTCGTTACACAGGCAGTGTCGCTGGCTCAAAAGCGCTGTGCCGCCAGCCCCACGTCGGCGGTGAGTGACCCGGCTGGCAACGGGTTTCCTGCCTGGAAGCACGTGACGCTGCATTTCTTGCGGATCCACATGGACGCGACGTACCGCGAAATCGTCGACTGGGTGAGTGAGATGGATCGTGTTCGTGGTTTGCTTCGGCTAGCGAGGTCGGCGTTTCCCGCGCCCTCAACGCTGTGGCGGTCGTTCGAGCGGGCGCCGATGCGTGTCTGGCGCCAGCTGCTCCGGCGGTCAGCGGCACGCTGCGATCCCGGCGATCATGGCGCGCTGGATGCCACGTTCTTCGACCGGCAGGCGGCATCCAGCCACTACATCGCGCGGTCGGATCGCCACAGACGGACACTGAAAGCGACGGCCCTGATCGATACGGAGTCGTGTGCCGTCCTGGACGTCCACTGCTCGGCACACTGGCCCCACGACACTCAGGTGGGCCGTCGCGTCGCGCTCCGAAATACGACGAAAATCGAGAGTCTCGCCGGCGACAACGGCTACGACGATCAGTCGCTGCGGGACGCACTCCGCGCCGCAGGTGTCCGGCCGGTCATCAGACACCGGCTGTTCGCCCACTACGACCACGCACACAACGCACGGTTGGACAGCGGGCTCTACGGGCAGCGCTTGATGGCCGAGACCGCCTTCTCGGCCATCAAACGTCGATACGGCTCCGCTGTCAGGCCACGCGCCTGGTACCGAGAATTCCGCGAACTGGTGCTCACCGCCGCCGTCTACAACCTCGAACGCTCCATCAAACAGTGACCGCAACCGGATTCAACAAGGCAGTCTATTCGGAATTCACTGCTCTGTTGAATCCGCAGGCAGCGCGGGGATCGAGGGTGAGTACACGGTCATCAGGCGCCAGCGGCGATAGATTCTCACACGCGAACTTCGAACGATGGAGGTAGTTTCGGAGAGCGAGAGTCAATTCCGAACAGCCAGCTGTTGCTGACTCCTGCTCGAACGCTTGAGGCTAGTCCGCCGATCCCGCTGCCGTCATCGGATTCAACAGAGCAGAATTCACTCTTCTCGAAACTCTTTCTCTGGAGTCCAGGCCTCCACTCTCCGTGAAGTAGTTAGCTCACCGCAATTTTGCGAGGTATCGTTCGATGTTGATCGGTTTAGATTGATTCGGATACGCCTCTTAGCTGAATATGCGTCCTGTATGCAACACGCCCCGTGAAATTGACTCAGGATTGTCAAAACCTTACTGCTGAATATAGGGGATAGATTCAGCTAGAGCAGTCCGATAGAGAGGTGTAGTTATAGGTATAGGCGGCGTATGCGTCTATATGCCCGAAGAAGTCCTGTTCAAATCGGAAAGCGCTCAGAGTCGAGCGGAGATCGCAACCTACCTTCGCCGGGTAGCCGACAAGTTGGAACAGGGGGACGCGATCACGCTCAAATCGGGATCAGAGTCCGTGGCGATGGAACCCCCAGCTCGCCCGACGTTCGAGGTGAAAGCCGAGCGTGAGGGACCGACGGATGGATCCGGTGAATTGAGTGTCGAGTTCGAACTTGCATGGAACGAGAACGGAAGTGGGGGAGATAGTGGGAGTGACCAGCTATCAATCGTGTGATCAACTAGCGTCACGTATCTCGTTCACACTGTATGAACTGACCAAACAGTGTCAGGAAATGCGTGCGAAGTGCAGTGAGTTATACGGGATCAAGGAGAATACCTGGCCCTTCAGGGTCAGGATGAATCCGACAAATTTCTACACGAACCACCGTTATATAACCTCTCTTGAGTTTCTAATCCGTAGTTTCAAGTGTAAACACTTCGTGGCAGGTAGTAAGGTCAGGTCGGAACGGAGCGATTCCGAACGACCTTCGGAGGCGGCAAGTCCGCCCTCGTAACGAGGCAGTATCCGGAACGTCGACGTGGTGAACGCGAATCCTTGAAAGGTTCGTCGTGTGCCCGTTGGTCGAGCAAGCCCGACGATAACTCCGAGTCCGTCGAAGTATCTGCGACTCCCTGCTGGCAAAACAACAGATGGGAGTCCACGACGCTGAGGATAGGAGTAACAGCCGTTTAGCACGGCTAGACAGCCACCGACCATAATGGCTGGGTTAGAAGCGAACTCCCGTAAAGTGGCGGCGTCCATGGTTGTAGACCTGACACTCCCACCGCTCGGGATTCCTCCGCCTTCAGGCAGAGGAGGATGTCAATCAGCGAGCGTTCGTTACCAACCAGGGGTTGTTGACATGGGAATGGGAAGTGCAACTTTGGTCATCGTGAACGAAGTACGAGGCGGAACAACCATGTCATCAACAGCCGAGGAGAACAAGCGTGTCGTCCGTCGAATCCGTGACGAAGTTGAAGAACAGGGAAACCTCGACGCGATTGACGAGATATTTACCGAGGATGTAGTGACGCACACCCCGATGGGGGAGTTCCGTGGTCCTGAGGCGATCAAAGAAATGTACGAAAGTGACCGCGAAGGGTTTTCAGATTCCACCGAGACGATCCATGACGTCATCGCGGAGGATGATACGGTCTCGATGCGATTGACGGAGCGCGGCACTCACGACGGTGAGTTCATGGGGATTGAGCCGACTGGCAAGGAATTCGAGATACAGACCATGGCCTTCTTCCGCTTGGAGGATGGGAAGGTTGCTGAATGGTGGATGCAACCGGACACACTCGGATTCATGCAACAACTCGGCGTGAACCCCGAGGACCTCAGTGAAGCTGTGTCGGCCGGCGACGACTGAATTCAGGTCACGCAACGAGTCCGATGCCAGATTGGGTCACAACCTACGGTGAGAAGTCGGATCCGACGGTGTTCCTGCTCCACCCGGCCGGGTGGACGCGGCACGCGTGGACGCCACACGCCGAGCGGCTGGCCGACAGGTACCGTGTCGTGACGATCGATCTGCCGGGACACGGCATCCATCCCGATCCCGAATTCACTATGGAGCGGGCTGTCGCCGATATCGATAGCGTGCTCGACTCGGTTGGTAGCGCCGTCCTCGTTGGCCATTCGCTAGGAGGATACGTTGCGATTCGTGTTGCGGCCGCACGCCCCGAGCGAGTCGACGGAGTGCTACTGGCAGGCGCCGCATACAACTGGAACTGGCGGTCGCCAGTGGGACTGATGCTGAGTGTAGTCCAAAACCTGCTGTCCTATCTCTATGATGGTCTTTCACACGTCCCCCGACTTGCGCGGCGGTTCGAGCATGGCCCGGACGATGAGACACAGCTGCCACCTCCACACGAGGATACGCACCCGTATTGGAAGGGGTTTACCAGCGCGACTCGGGATATCACCTTCCGACAGTTTTGGCCGGACCTCGAAGCGTACGGTGGCCCGTCCCTGATCATCCACGGCGATACGGAACTCCTTGCAAAGCACGCCGGTGGCCTCGCCGCGAGGGCCAAGGCGAATCTGCGATGGATCGACGGCGGCCATTACGCTCCGATGAACAATGCCGAGACGTTCACGGCGGAGGTGGCACGGTTCCTCGACGAAGTGTATGCCGGCCAGACGAAGGGTGCAGCGTACGACGGCAGGAACCCGTAAGTGCGAGACCTGTACTTAGTGCCCCCGTTCCAGAATCCGCTCGCAGTTGAGGATTTCAACAGAGGCGCTGGACCAGATACCTGCTCGGCTGCTCGCTCGGCGTCGTTCCCGGAAACGCCCTTGTGGCTGGGGCCCGGACGTACGGGGTGTGTACGAACGAATCCTGATCCCGACCGACGGCAGCACCGGCACCGCTCACGTCGCCCTGCAGGCGATCGACCTCGCCGAGCAGTACGGCGCGACGATCCACGCTCTGCACGTCGTCGACGAGACGGTCGAGGGGCTGGCCACCGACGCCGGCGACCAGCTCCGCCAGCGCGGCCAGCAGGCGGTCGACCAGGTCGAACGGATGGCCGAGGCACACGGCGTCGCGACCGTGACGGTCGTCGAGGAGGGCGACCCGGCCGAGACCATCGTCGCCTACGCCGAGGCCGAGGACGTCGATCTGATCGTCGCCGGGACGCACGGCCGCTCTGGCGTCAGGCGGCGGCTGATCGGGAGCGTCGCCGAGCGGCTCGTCCGCCGCGCTCCCTGCCCCGTGATGACGGTCCGGCTCCCCGAGACGGACGTGACGGTATCGGACGCGGACGCGGCCGGCGACATCGCCAGCGAGGCCCTCGCGGACGACGGAATCGACGCGGCGGTCACCGGCGTCGAGCGCCAGCAGAGCGTCTGGATAGTCGAGGCGACGGCGGACGACGAGCGGTACCTCGTCTACGTCGATCCGGTCACTCGACGCACCAGTGTCATCGACCAGGGCAGCGAGGAGTAGCGGTCCGCCCGCTGGAAGCAGTGTTCGGGATCGTTCCTCTGGGTATTTCAGGCGGGCGTCCGTAGCCACCGTATGACCGACCGACGGGCACCGTCGCATCCGCTGTTCGCGGCCGTATACGACCCGGCGATGGCGGCCGTCGAGGGGACGCTACTGCGCCCCCATCGGAACTACCTGGTCGACGACCTCCGGGGTGCCGTCCTCGACGTGGGTGCTGGAACCGGTGCGATGTTCCCGTACTTCGACGCCGTCGCCGACGGGACCGTCTCGTTCCACGCGGTCGAGCCCGACCCCTACATGCGGCGTCGGGCTCGCGAAACGGCCGACGAGCTGGGGGTCGATATCGATCTCGGATCGGCGGGCGCCGAGTCGCTCCCCTACGATGACGACTCGTTCGACGTCGTGATCGCATCGATGGTCTTCTGCACGATCCCGGACGTCGAGCGGGCGCTGTCGGAGGTCGCCCGCGTGTTACGGCCCGGCGGCGAGTTCCGCTTCTTCGAACACGTGCTGGACGACGGGTGGCGCGCTCGCGTCCAGTCGCTGATCGCACCGCTCTGGAAGCGGGTCGCCGGGGGCTGTCACCTGACGCGACAGACCGCCTCGCTGTTCGCCGCCGACCGGTCGTTCGACGTCGTCGAGGTCGATCGGATGAACCTGGGCGTGACGCCGATCCGACCGTTCGTCCGGGGCCGGCTGCGGAAACGGGCGTGACCGCCCGGTGACCGGCATCGATCGTCGCTCGGGTCGGACGACGACTTCAGCCGGACTCCTGCTCCACCGCGGCGACCAGCAGGAAGGTCTCCGGACGGACGGCCTCGTGTTCGATGCGGAAGCCGGTCTCCGCCAGCGCCTCCGCCGCTTCCGCGGCCGTGAACCGCTCGTCCAGCGGCGGCCCCTCCTCGCCGGTCCCAGTCGCGGCCCAGTCGACGACGACGAGGCGGCCGGCCGGTGCCAGCACCCGGCGGATCTCGTCGAGCGCGTCGTCGCTGGCGAACTCGTGGTATGTCATCGTTGAGAAGGCGGCGTCGAGGCTCCCGTCGTCGAGCGGGAGGTCGCCCACCCCGGTGGTAACGAGCTCGACGTTCTCGGGAACGCCCTTCTCGCGGTAGTAGTCGTGCATCGCCTCCTGGAGGTCGACGGCGTACACCGTCCCCGCGTGCGGCGCCACGGCATCCGTGTAGAACCCCGTGCCGCTGCCGAGGTCCGCGACCGCGTCCGTCGGTGACAGGTCGAGCGCCCAGAGCAGTTCCTCGGCCGAGAGGAATCGATATCGCCGCTCGGCCCGTTCGAGTTTGTCGGCCCGATCGGCGTCGAACGTGTGATGGCCCATGTACGCAATATCGGGTCACCTCGGTAAATACCCTTCCGGATGAGATCGGGACTAATTCGACTGCTCGACCGCAAAGCCCTTTGGCATCCTACTGAAATGATTGTGCATAGATGGAT
This sequence comes from Halomicrobium urmianum, assembly GCF_020217425.1. Classification (NCBI taxonomy): domain Archaea; kingdom Methanobacteriati; phylum Methanobacteriota; class Halobacteria; order Halobacteriales; family Haloarculaceae; genus Halomicrobium; species Halomicrobium urmianum. The sequence continues at coordinate 198,478 of NZ_CP084092.1, read as the reverse complement.
ACGGAGAACAATATTACGAGGCGGCGAATGCTCGTCGCCGGCGGTGGAACCCTCGCGCTCGGCGGTTCCGTCGCGTATTTCGCGTCTCGTTCCGGGTCGGACGAGCAGGGATACGTTCCCGACACCTTTCACACGAGCGAGGAGACGACGGGATTCGGGGTGGAACTCGCCGGTCGACCGATCGCCGGCGAGTCAGACGCCCCGGTCGACGTCTACTACTGGACGGACTACCTGTGCCCGTTCTGCAAGCAGTTCGAGACGGAGACGCTCCCGGACGTCGGTCGCGACTACGTCGACACCGGCGAGGCGCGGCTCGTCTTCCTCTCGTATCCCAACATCGGCGAGTACTCCATGCCGGCGGCGGTCTGGAGTCGCTGCGTCTGGCAGCAGGTCGCCGAGGACGATCCGGCCGCCTTCTGGCGGTGGCACGAGGCGGCGTTCGACGAGCAGGCGGAGTCGGGACAAGACTGGGCGGACGAGGAGACGTTCACCGGCGTCACCGAGCGGACGGAGAACGTCCCCCTCGACGCCGTGGACGCCTGTCGGCAGGAGCGCGGCGATTCGATCCGGGAGTCCGTCGACGCCGACCTCTCGTCGGCGCAGTCGGCCGGGATCCGGGGGACCCCCGGATTCGTGCTCTACAACCGCGAGAGCGACGCTGCCGGCAAGCTCGTCGGCGCACACCCCTACGACAACTTCGCCGACGCGCTCGATCAGATCAGCGAGGCATGACCGGGACGGCAGTGCACCGGGCGTGGCTCCGCGACCTCCGCGACGCGCTCGCGTATCCGCTCACGTCGAACGGGCGGTTGCTGACCGCCGGCGTCGCGACGGGCGTGACGTACGTCGTCCTGGTCCTGAGCTCGTTTCCGCAGTTCTCCGTACAGGTGCTCACGCGGGACCCGACCGACCTCGCCTACGCCGTGCCGGCGCTCACGCGGGAGGTGTACCTCGGGACCGGCTGGCTGGGTATCGGACTCGTCGCCGCCTACGCGCTCCTGACGGGCGTCGCCGTGACGGACGCCGTCGCGCTCGTGCGGCGCGCCCGCCGCGCTGGTGCGTCCACGCTCGCCGGGATCGTCCCGGGCCTGCTCGCTGCCGGCTGTGCGAGCTGCGGCGCGGGTGTGCTCGGCGCGCTGGGCTTCGTCGGCGCGATGGCGGCCCTCCCGTTCGAGGGGAACCTGCTCCGGATCGGCGGCATCGCGCTCCTCGCCGTCTTCCTCGGGCGGACGGGCGACCCGCGGACCTGTGCGATCGATCCGACGTGACCATGCGACGGAACGGTCGACGACGGACGACCGAGACGCGGATGGCATCGGGTAGTCGAACGAACACCGCTCGGCGACGGGAGGTGAGCCGGTGACGGACCTCACGCGCCCGCGGCTCGTCAGGAGCGTCGGCGTCGGCGTCGGCAGCTTCCTGCTGTTCGGGGTCGTGACCGGACTGCTCCCGAACCCCGTCTACGTTCGCATGGTGGAGCGCACGCCCGCGGACTACCTGTTTCTCGTCGCTACGGCGGCGTTCGCCGCCGCCTTCGTCTACCAGCGGTCGCTGACCGACGACCCGATCGGGGACCGCTACGCGGCCGGCGGCGTCGTCGGCGGGTTCCTGGCGTTCGGCTGCCCGATCTGTAACGTCGCGCTGCTGGCGCTGTTCGGCTCGTCGGCGCTGATGACCTACTTCGACCCGCTGCGGCCGGTTCTGGGGGCGGTCAGCGTCGTCGCCTTCGGCGGACTGCTCTACTACCAGCGGCGGCGCTGCGAGGCGTGTGGGCGCTGACGGTCGGACTCACACGTCGCAGCTCTCGTCGCCGGTCCGGAACCGGATGAGGGCGGCCAGGAACCCGACGGCCGCGGCCGTCGCGAGAACCTGAACCAGGCTCCCGCCGAGAGCAGCGGCGGCGCCGCCGCCACCGACGGCCCCGGCCGCGCCGGTCGCCGCCGGGGCCGCGACGAGACAGCAGAGGCTCAGCGCGCCGCCCAGTCCGAGCAGCGTCCGGTACGACCGCGTCGACTCGGTGCTTCCGTCCGCGTCGGCCATCTCTCGGGTACTGCTACCGCTCGGTCTCGCTTGTGCTTTGGGGTCGCTCACCCGGGCGGGACCGGGCTACAGTAGCAATCGAAACGGTGTACACGTCGAGGAGCACTACTGGTGCCCCTCGAGCGTGTCAGTGCGTTCAATTGCTGCTATCGGGAGCCGCGATTCCGCTCTGTGCGTCCCAGGCCACGAAGGTCCTGGCGAGTCGGGCGAGCGCGGCGAAGACGCCCTCGACGGCGTCCTCGGCCTCGACGGCCTCGTGGAAGGCATCGAGCCAGCCGAGGCGGCCGACCGTCTCCCGCTGGCGCTCGCGGACCGCTGCGAGCTCGGCGGCGGCGTCGCCTGCGTCGGCGAGCAGGGCGGCCTCCCGCTCGCAGAGCGCGCGCATGAACTCCAGTTCGGCGGCGAGGTGGTCGGGGATGCCGTCGCCGCGCTCGGGTTCGAAGCCGACGGCCCCGTGGGACCGCGCGGCCGCGGCGGCGGGGTCGCCCAGCAGCTCGCCCGCCGCCCCGGCGTCGTGGTACGGCGAGTCGGACTCGAAGGACTCGCTGGGGTCGTCGGCCCAGGCCGACGCGAACGGGGGGACGTAGTGCGGACCGGGGACGACGAACAAGTTGTCGTAGCCGATCCGGAGCCCCTCGGCGTCGAGGTCGGGGCGTTCGAGCGCCTCGTCGCCCGCGTCGACCGGGAACCGGGCGGCGAGGTCGGCCAGCGCACCGTCGCCGAGCGCGGTCGCGAGCACGTCGTGGTCGCCGTCGAACGCCGCGGCGAGCAGTCCGTACACCGCCGCTCTCGCCCGGGCGGCGTCGGCGTCGTCCCCGGCCGGGCCGCCCGCGGCCGCGCTCGTGACGTCGTCGGGTGCGCTCTCGACGTCGTCGGAGGCGGACCCGCTCTCGCCGTCGTCGGTCGCCGGCTCGCTCTCCATCTCGCGCGCGGTGGCGTCGTCCATCGGGATCACTTCCGTTCGACCTCGACGAAGGCGTCGTACTGGGCGTTGCTCCCGCCGACGAGGTCCGAGAGACCGGTGTCGCCGAGGTCCTCGTCCAGCGGCTGGAGGTGGTTGATCGCGAACCCGGCGTCGCGGCCCTTCGCCAGTCCGGCGTCCTCGGTCATCGGCTCGTCGAACTGGTAGGGCGTGTGTCCGTCGTCCTCGACCGGGCCGCGGGTCTCGCCGTCGACCGTCTCTTCGACCGCGCCGTCGCCGGACCGACCCCAGCCCCACATGGCGCCGACGACGCCGGGGCGGATGCCGTTCGTGACCATCGCGACGCCCTCGACGGTGCGCCGGCCGGCGTCGATGACGACCTCGTCGCCGTTCTCGACGCCGCGCTCCTCGGCGTCGCGCGGGTTGATCCACAGCGGGTTCTGGGGCCTGGTCTCCCGGAGCCACGGGCTGTTCGTGGTCCGGTGCATCCCCTGGGTCCGGGGCTTCCAGTTGATCAGCCGCAGGGGGCGCTCGGGGTCGCCGTCGTCGGTGACTGGTGCCTGGACGGCGCCACCGTAGTGCTCGACGTCGTCGACCCGCGGGAGCGGGTCGAACCGCTCGCCGGTGTAGGAGTGTTTCCCCTTCGGCACGACCTCGCTGTAGAAGTCCACGCGCGAGCCAAGCTTGTAGCGCATCTGGTCGCCGTCGTAGGCGTTGCTGTCGTCGAAGCGCTCGGCGTAGTCGTACTCGTGGCCGTGCTCGGCGAACCGGTCGGCGTAGTCGTCGACGGGCTCCTCGAAGCGGCCGCCGCGGTTGAGCACGGTGACGACCTTCGCCCACTCCTCGTCGCTGACGGCCCGCTTCCAGCGGTCGATGTCGAAGGAGTCGCCAAGCCCTTTCTCGTGACTCTCGCGGAAGACCCGCAGTTCGTCCTCGCTCGCGTCGGGGACGGGATCGCGGTCGTAGGCCATGTTCGCCGCGAGCTTCAGGTAGAAGTCCTCGGCCCGCTCGAGCGGCCACAGCTCCCCGTCCGCGTCGGGGATCGCGTCCTCGCCGACGCCGGGGAGGTCCAGCTCCGTCCAGAGGTCGATCAGGACCTCCTCGAACGGCCGCGCGTCGGGGACCACCTCGACCGCCGGCTGGCTGATCTTCTCGTCGGCCAGCCGCTTGTTCGGGTACGTGCCGAAATTCTCCCAGCGCTCGAGGTAGGTCGGCTCAGGGAGGATGTAGTCGGCGTACTTGCTCGTCTCGCCGATCACGGTGTCGGAGGCGACGACCAGCGGGATCGCGTCGGGGTCGCCGATGACGTCGGGGATCTGGTCGCCGCCGGCGACGGCCATCACGTGGTTGTTCGAGTACGGCCGGATGAACAGCGCCTCGACGCCGTAGGGGTACTCGTCTGCGGCGCTGCCGTACAGCTCCTGGGTGGCCTGCGGCGGCGCGACGGGGAACCAGGGCCGCTTCGCGGGGTACCCGTCGTCGCGCTCGAACAGCGTGGTGTCCTCGTAGTTGACCCCGCCGCGCAGCAGCGGGATCCCCCACGGCGAGTGGCCGTCGGGGACCTGCCCGAGCTCGTAGCGGCCGGACATCGTGCTGTAGCCGGCGTAGGGGGTGATCTGCCCGCCCTTCCAGTCGTAGTTGCCGATGAGGTGCTGCAGCGTCGCGATGGCGCGGGTGTTGTAGAACCCGTTGGTGTGTTTCGCCGGGCCGCGGTAGGCCATGATCGCCGCCCGCTTGCCGTGGCTGGTGAACTCGTCGGCGATCTCGGCGATCCGGTCGGCCGAGACACCGGCCGTATCGGCGTACTCCTCGACGGTGTGCTCGAACACCCGGTCGCGGTACAGGCTCCAGACGCTCTCGACGGCGGTCCCGTCGACGGTCAGCGACACGTCAAGGACGCCGGTCTCGACCTCGCTGGCCGGCCGCGGCTCGCCGGTCGACGCGTCGACGGCGACGAAGTCGTCGGCCAGATCGTGGTCTTCGGGGACGAGGCCGAGGTCGGCGGCGCGCGCCTTGGGGCCCGACTCCTCGTCGACGAGCACGAGGTGGGTCGCGTCGCTCCACGTGGGTTCGCCCTCGCTCTCGGCGGCGGTCGCCGCGGGATTGCGGAGGTACTCGACGTCGTGGCGGTCGCGCTCGATGATCCAGCGCGCCATCCCGAGCGCGAGCGCGCCGTCCGCGCCGGGCTCGACCGGGACCCAGGTGTCGGCCTTCTCGGCGGTCTTCGACAGGCGCGGGTCGACCACGTCCATCCGCATGCCGTCCTCGATGGCGTTGGTCAGCTTCGGGGCGAGCCAGGTCGGCCCCTTGTTGGCGACCATGGGGTTGGTCCCCCACACCAGCAGGTACTCGCAGTTCTCCACGTCGGGATACTGGCGCTTCTTCTGGGCCGCGTGCGAGCGGACATTCCCCATGACGCTGGAGAACCCGCAGGTCCCGGCGTGGTGGACGCTGTTGATCGAACCGAGTCCCTGGTGCCACAGGCGAGTCCTGATGAAGTTGCGCCGGAACCCGCCGACGTCGACGATCTGGTTGGCCTTCGGTCCGAGGTCGGGGTGGTCGGTGTCGATGAGCGCGTCGCCCCACTTCTCGTCGAAGGCCGACCTGTCCATCTCGCCGGACTGGACGGCCTCCCAGTCGTCCATCACTTCGTCCTCGGGCGCGTAGGCCCACAGCTCGCGCAGGCCGGGGTGGCCGAGTTCGTCGTCCCCCTCGGCGATCTCCTCGATCGCCTGCTCCCAGGAGATGGTCTTCCACTCCCCGGAGCCGCGGGGGCCGACTCGCTTCATCGGCTTGCGGACCCGGTAGCTGTCGAAGGCCGTCTGGATGCCAGCCTGGCCCTTCAGACAGATCCGGCCGCCCGACAGCGACCAGCGGTCGGCGTCGACGTCGCCGCTCCCCTCGACGTCGCCCATCGCGACGTCCTCGGGATCGCTGTCGTAGGGCACCTGCGAGAACGGCTGCGTGTTCAGGAACGAGTAGGGGTTGCCGGCGAGCTTGCGGACCAGCGAGCTGTACTCGCCGCTGGCGCTCTCGTCGGACAGGCGGACCTTGATCGGACAGAAGGTGTTGCACTGTCCGCAGGTGGTGTGAATCACGTCGCTCGCGCCGTACTCGCCGTAGTCGTCGCCGACGTAGTGGGCCTCGTCGTCCGTCCAGAGGTCCTCGGTGTCGACGTCGACGGTGGCAGCGCTGGCCGCGCCGATCAGGCCGACGCTGCCGACCGCCTTCACCAGGTCGCGCCTGGTGAGGGTGGCCCCGTCGTCACCGTTCGATCCGTCCGCGTCCGAGCTATCGCTGTCAGTGGACATCAGTGATCACCTCCGTCGAGCGGCGTCAGCGGAAGCAGTTCCGCGCCGATCGTGTACACCAGCAGACCGACCGCGATCATGCCGGCGCTGGTCGCCCACTCCACGAGGGAGGGGAAGTACGATCCGTGCGGGAGCCCCTCCATCACGGGGCGGATCTGGGGCGGGACGACGATGTTGAACCGGACCGCGATGATCCCCAGTACGACGCTGAGGCCGGCCACCGCCATGAGCCACGGGGTGCGCCGCCAGGATCGCTTCGAGAGCATCACGAGCGGGAACACCCAGCCGAGGCCGACCATGAACCACCAGAACGACCACGACATCTCGCCGAACGCGATGATGTTCCAGGTCTCGACCACGTGGGGGTGGAAGCTGACGATGGCGATCAGCGCCTCGATGGCGGTCAGCGCCACGTCGACGACGACGAACGTCGCCAGCAGCTTGGCGAGCCGGTCCAGCAGGTCGGGGTCGACGGACTCGCCGTCGAACAGCCGCGTCCGGAGGACGTACAGCATCATCACCAGCGCCGTCCCGGAGAGCACGGCGGAGACGATGAAGATCACCGGGAACAGGCCGCTGTTCCAGTAGGGGCGGGCCTTCGAGACGGCGAAGAGCACGCCCGTACCGCCGTGGACCATGAAGATGGCCAGCGGGATGCCGAGGATGCCGGCCCGCTTCAGCCACGTCCTGTCGGTCTCCCGGGAGGCCTCGGTCGTCTGTCGCCGGCCCAGCGTCAGGAGGCCGCTGAGCCTGGCCCGCAGTCCTGAGCCGCGCTCGGCGACCCGAGCGAGGTCGTAGCGCATCGAGAAGTACAGCTCGGTCGTCAGCACCCCGATGTAGGCGACGTACGCGTGGACCTCCCAGGCGAGCGCGGAGGTGACCTGCCGCCAGATGAACGGGTGGTACATCCGGTCCATCCGGCCGAGGTCGGTCCAGACGAACAGCAGCGCGACCAGCATGCTGACGATCGCCGCGAACAGGGCGTCGCGGTCGATGCGGTGCATCCCCGCGACGCCGAAGACGTTGGCCAGCGTACTCACGAGGAACGCGCCGGCCGAGAGGCCGACGAAGTAGATGTAGAAGGCGACCCACGCGCCCCACGGGGTCGTGCTCGTGAGGTTGGTGCTCTGCATGCCCCCGGAGATCCGCAGCCACGTCGCCGCGCCGCCGACCAGCAGCAGCACGCCGAGGACGGCGTACCAGGCAGCCCGGAGGCGGTCGTCGACGAATCCGGGGTCGAACTCGAACCGCGAGTGTTCGGTTGCCATGGTCACTTGAGGTAGTAGACGTTGGGGTCGGTGCCCTCGTCCTCCTTGAGCTGGAACGCCCGCGAGGAGTCGGCCATCTCCGAGACCTCGCTGTCGGGGTCGTCGAGGTCGCCCATGTTCCGGGCGTCGCCAACGCAGGTCTCGACGCAGGCCGGCTCCTCCCCGCGTTCCAGGCGGTGCGTGCAGAAGCTGCACTTCCTGACGTTACCCACCGGCGAGGCGCCGTCCTCGCGCGGGCCACGGTCGACGCCGTACTCGGGGCTGGTCACCTCGCCGGCGCCGTCGACCTCGTCGTCGTAGTTCTCGCCGAAGTCGAAGTACCGAGCGCCGTACGGGCACGCGATCATGCAGTACCGGCAGCCGATACAGCGGTCGTAGTCGATGTTGACCACGCCGTTGTCCATCTTGTAGGTCGCGCTGACGGGGCAGACCTGCACGCAGGGCGGGTTCTCGCACTGCATGCACGGACGGGGGACGTTCGTGCGCGTGACGTCGGGGAACTCGCCGTGTTCCTCCTCCATCACGACGTTGTAGGAGACCCCCGGCGGCGTCCGGTTCTCGGCCTTGCAGGCGACCGAACAGGAGTCGCAGCCGACGCACTTCTGGAGGTCGATGACCATCCCCCAGCGCTCGTCGGAGTCGTCGCCGTCCTCGTCGGTCGGCGCCGAGGCAGCGGACTCGCAGGCGATCGAGTCCATCGATCCGACCGAGCAGCCCAGCGACTCGGCCGTCTCCGACTCGATGGTCTGGTCGGGGCTGTCGATGGCCGGGTTGGGCGTCTGCCGGTAGTCGTCGCCGAACTCGGCCTCCGCGGCCGCGTCGTACTTGCGCCAGTACTCCTCGGCCGATAGCTCGCCACGGGAGACGCGCTTGGCGTCCTCGGCCATGGCGATCCCCAGGTCCGTGTCGTGATCCGTCTTCGACAGCTCCTCCCGGGGATCGGACGCCTCGTCGTCGACCATCGCGTCGAAGTCGGCGGCGCCCGCATCTGGGACGCCCGGCAGCCGGTCGTCGCTCGCGCCGCTCATCGGTACCACCCACACGTCGGAACGCGTCCGTTCGGCCGGTCGATCGGGAGCATACGCGTAGACCTACGTGATCCGGGGAGGTGAGCGTGCTACCGATACTCTTTGCCCCGCCGGATCGGTCCGACACGGTGGATAACTCCCGACCCAATACTCTTTGGGACGGGGGATCGACCCCGCGCCGGCCGCTCGTCGGCCCGCGTCCCAGGGACTGAGAACGCCCGGGGCCTTATATGGGATGGCGCGAACGAGTTCGGACCATGAACGCGCATGTCGACCGTCGTCGCCGATCCGCCGACGGAGGTGGACGCACGTGAACGGCGTGCTCGTCGCGTCCGTCCTCCTCAGGCTCGCCGGGGTCGGGTACTCGCTGGTGTTGCTCGCCCGGAGCAGCGACCGGCGGTTCGGGTTCCTGACGGTGATGCTGTCGCTGATGGCGACCCGACAGCTGCTGTCCGCCCGGAGCTCGACCACGCCGGTCGAGGAGCTCCCGGGACTGGCGGTCAGCGTCCTCGCGCTGCTGACGGTGTACTACCTGTCGAGCTACGTCGTCGAGGAGCGGCGCGTCACCGAGCGCCTCCAGGGGTTCCGAAAGGCGATCGAACACGCCGGCCACGCCATCTTCGTGACCGACGCCGACGGGACCATCGAGTACGCGAACCCGGCGGTCGAGAGCGTCGTCGGCTACGGCCCCGAGGAGGTCGTCGGCGAGAACCCCCGCCTGTGGCAGTCCGGGGAGCACGACGAGGACTTCTACACGGAGCTGTGGGAGCGGATCTCCTCGGGGGAGGTCTGGGAGGGGGAGATCGTCAACCGCCGGAAGTCGGGGGAGCTGTGCTGGGTCGACACGACCGTCGCACCGATCACCGACGAGGCGGGCGCGGTCGAGCACTACGTCGCCGTCGAGCGGGACGTGACCGACCGCAAGGAGCGACGGCTCCGGATCGAGGAGCAGAACGACCGCCTCGAGCGGCTGAACAACACGAACGAGGTGCTCCGCGACGTCAACCGGGAGCTGGTGGGGGCGTCGACGCGCCGCGAGATCGAGCGGGTGCTCTGTGACCGGTTCGCGCGCTCGCACCTGTTCGACGCCGCCTGGGTCGGCACGCCCCGACTCGTCGACGACGGCGTCGCGGTTCAGGCCGCCGCCGGCGTCGACCCCGAGACCCTCGAGACGCGCCTCGACGGCTCGACGGCCTACCGGGACGTCGCGGGGGACGTCCTCGAGCAGCGGCGGCCGGCGCTCGTCGACGACGACGGGGGGCCCGTCGACGACCCCGCCGGGGCCGCGGGGGTCGTCGTCCCGCTGTCGTACCAGGACGCCGACTACGGTGCGCTGTTCGTCGAGGCCGCGACGGACGGCGCGTTCGAGGCCATCGACCGGGCGGTGTTCGCAGAGCTCGGGCTGACCGTCGGGGACGCCATCAACGCGGCCGAGAGCCGTCGGACGCTCGCGTCGGACGAGGTGACTCGCCTGGAGTTCCGGCTCGACGGGACGGACGATCCGCTCGTCTCGCTGTCGGCGGCGCTGGGGTGCACGATCGAACTCGACCGGATCGGCGACGGCGGGGAGGGCGACTGCGCCGCCTACGTCTCCGTCGCCGGCTGCGAGCCGGGTCCCGTCTCGGCCCACGCCGCCGACGCTCCGGGGGTCGAACGGGCCGAAGTGCTGTGCGCCGGCGACGGGCAGTGCGCCGTCAGGCTGGCCCTCGACGACGCCGTCGTGACGACGCTGGCCCAGTACGGCGCGGCCGTCCAGTCGCTGACGGTCACCGAGGGGACCGGCCGCCTCGTCGCGGAGGTCGCCAGATCCAACGACGTCCGGTCGGTCGTCGAGGCCGTCCAGTCGGCGTATCCGGGTCTGGACCTGATCGCCCAGCGCGAGCGCGAGCCCGACGCGGCCGCCGAGACGGAGTTCCGGACGACCTTCGAGGAGTCGCTGACCGACCGTCAGCTGGAGGCCGCCCAGACGGCCTACTTCGCTGGCTTCTTCGAGTGGCCCCGCGACGCCAGCGGGGAGGACGTCGCCGAGACGATGGGGATCAACCAGTCGACGTTCACCCAGCACCTCCGCGCCGCGGAACGGAAGCTGTTCGCGTCGCTGTTCGACCGCGACGACGACGTCGTTGCCGAGCCGGTCAGTGCGTGAGCGTCCGGCCGACCGCCAGCGGCTTGGACTGGCTCGCCGCTGGCCCGGGGCTGCAGGCCGAACAGCGAGCCCGGGGCTGCAGGCCGAACAGCGAGCCCGGGGCTGCAGGCCGAACAGCGGGCCCGAGCCAGCAGTATTGTGCGATCTGGGGAATACTTTAGTCAGTTCCGACCCAACCGACGCGTATGAGCGACACGTTCGTCGTCGTCGGCGGTGACGCCGCGGGAATGAGCGCGGCGAGCAAGGCCAAGCGCGAGGACCCCGACCTGGAGGTAATCGTCTTCGAGAAGGGGCAGTGGGTCTCCTACGCCGCCTGCGGGATGCCCTACTACGTGAAGGGCGAAGTCGACGAGCTCGAGGACCTCGTCGCCGTGACGCCGGAGCGGTTCCGCGAGGAGCGCGATATCGACCTGCGGACCGGCCACGAGGTCGTCGGCATCGATCCCGAGCGCCAGACGGTCGCGGTCGAGGGCGACGGCGAGCGGTTCGAGCAGTCGTACGACCACCTCCTCGTGGGGGTCGGTGCGAGCGCGATCGTCCCGCCGTTCGACGGGACCGACCTCGACGGCGTGTTCACGATCCACGACATGGACGAGGCGGGCGAGATCGAGTCGTACGTCACCGACCAGTCGCCGGACCGGGCCGCCATCGTGGGCGGCGGGTACGTCGGCATCGAGATGGCCGAAGCGCTGTCGGCCCGCGGGGTTGACGTCGCCCTCTACGAGATGTTACCCCACGTCCTGCAGCCGTTCGGCGAGCAGGTCGCCGAGGTCGTCGAGGATCACCTCCGCGAACGGGGCGTCGACCTGCACCTCGACACCGCCGTCTCCGGGTTCGACGGGGACGGCCGGGTCGACCGCGTCGTCCTCGAGGGCGGCGAGTCCGACCCGACTGACGTCGTGATCGTGGGCGTGGGGGTGGCACCGAACGTCGGCCTTGCGGAGGAAGCCGGGATCGAACTCGGCTCGACCGGGGCCATCGCGACCGACGAGTACGGCCGGACGAACTACGAGAACGTCTACGCGGCGGGCGACTGCGCCGAGGCCCGCCACGTCGTGACGGGCGAGCCGGATCACGTGCCGCTGGCGCTGACCGCCAACCGCGCCGGCCGGGCCATCGGGCAGACGGTGACGGGGTCGCCGACGCCGACCGGCGACATCGCGGGGACGGCCATCGTGAAGGCCTTCGACCTCGGGGCCGCGAGGACTGGCATCGTCGACGAGGAACGGGCCCGCGAGGCGGGCTTCGAGCCGGTCTCGGTCACGATCACCGACGAATCGCGCCCCGGCTACTACCCCGGTAGCGAGGAGATCCAGATCACGCTCGTCGCGGATCGGGACTCCGGGCGACTCCTCGGCGGTAGCGTCGTCGGAGCGGAGGGGGCCAAGCGCATCGACACGGTCGCGACGGCTCTGCACGCCGGCATGACCGTGACGGAGCTACAGAACGCCGACCTCGCGTACGCGCCGCCGTTCAGCCCCGTGTGGGACCCGGTCCTCACGGCCGCGAAGGTCCTCTCGGGGAAGCTCGAATGACGGTGAGCGCTCCCGTTGACGTCTCTGTGCACCGAACGGAGCTCGTCGACCTGACGCTGGATCTGCTGTCGGTCGACACGTCGAACCCGCCCGGCGACACGCGCGAGGCCGTCGACGCGATCGAGGCGTGGCTCGAACCGCTCGCCGTCGAGACGGAACGGTTCGCCGTCGACCCGGCGAAGCCGAACCTCCTCGCGACGGTCCCCGGCGAGACCGACCGGACGCTGCTGTTCAACGGCCACCTGGACACGGTGCCGTTCGACGCGGAGGAGTGGTCGTACGACCCGCTGGGCGAGCGCGACGGCGACCGCATCTACGGGCGCGGCGCGACCGACATGAAGGGCGCCGTCGCGGCGATGCTGTTCGCCCTTCGGGCGTACGCGGAGAGCGGGACGAGGCCGCCGGTGACCCTGCAGTTCGCGTTCGTCAGCGACGAGGAGGTCGGCGGTGACGCCGGCCTCCCGGCGCTTCTGGATGCCGGCCGCCTCGACGCGGACGCCTGCGTCATCGGCGAGCCGACCTGCGAGGCGGGGCGGCACTCGGTGACTGTCGCCGACCGGGGGAGCATCTGGCTGACGCTCGAAGCGACCGGCGAGGCCGCACACGGGTCGCGGCCGGTGCTCGGCGACAACGCCGTCGACCGTCTCTACCGGGCCGTCGAGACGATGCGCGAGCGCTTCGGGGCCCGCGAGCTCCGCGTCTCGTCGGAGATGACACCGATCATCGAGGAGTCCGTCCAGTACTACGCGCCGACCATGGGCGAGGCGACCGCACGCGACCTCTTCCGGTATCCGTCGATCAACCTCGGCGTCCTCGAGGGCGGCGAGGCGATCAACACCGTCCCCCAGACGGCCCGCGCGGAGGTCGACGTCCGACTGACCGCGGGCGTGGACACGTCCGACGTCCTCGCGGACGTCCGGGACTGCGTCGCGGACTGCGAGGGGATCACGATTGCGGACGTCTCCTGGAGCGTCGGGACGGCGGAACCGATCGACAGCCCGCTGGTAGAGGCCGTCGCGTCGACCGCCGAGGACGTGACGGGCGAGCGCGTCTACCGGCGGAGCGCGACGGGCGGCGGCGACGCGAAGCGCCTCCGGAACGAGGGGGTCCCGACGGTCGAGTTCGCGCTCGGAACCGACACCGTCCACGCCGTCGACGAGTACACGACCGTCGACGCGCTCGCCGGCAACGCCGAGGTGTACGCGCGGCTCCCCGTCGCGTGGGCGGACGCAGGAGTGGACTGAGCGACCGCAGTGGCGGAGCGTCCAGTACCGCGAGGGCGACCGTCGATCCGGTGTTCACGTCGCGGCTGCCGCGGGAGCAACCGGCCGATCAGCGGCCGATTCGCCGGCGGTCCCGGCGATCGACCACTGCGCGGGTCTCGTGAGACGTGTGTGCCGTCGAAGCGCCTACGTCGCCGCCGAATACACGGCTCCGAGCACCGTGCGCTCGGCCTTCCGGAGGTGCTGGTGGAGCGTCGACGGCGCCACGCCGAGCGCGTCCGCGATCTCCTCGGCAGTCGTCTCGCGGGGCCACTCGAAGTAGCCGCCGTGGAACGCGGCGTCCAGCGCGGCGCGCTGGCGCTCGGTGAGGTCGTCCAGGACGCAGCCCCGGTTCTGTCGGAAGTCGTCCCGCGCCTGCGTCGTCTGCCGGCGGCGTAGCATCTCGGCCTCCGGGTAGGCCCCCTCCACCGCGTCGATGACTCGGCGCACGTCGACGCTCGGCGGCAGGTGGATCGTCATCTGGTAGTCGCCGTCCTCGATGACGGCCCGCTCTACCTGCCCGCCCAGGGACGCGAGGACGGAGAGGACAGGCGGGTCGGTCATGCGAAGCCGGAACCCGACGGGGTCGCCGGCAGACTGGATCGTGACCCCCTCCCGGTGGCCGATGGCGTCGACGAGCGCAGAGAGCGTCCCGGTCGCGTCCACCCTCGCGGTCCCGTAGACGAGGAACTCGCCGTCGCCGACCGGCACCGTGTGGTCCAGCGTGACGGACCCCGGCGCGTCGACCGGCGCGTCGACCGGCGCGTCGAGCGCCGCGAACACGTCCTGGATTCGGAACTCGAGCTCGACGACTTCGTCGCTCATCAGCGCCTGTTTCCGCTCGGCGGCGGCGATGGCGTGCCCGACGATCTCGCCGATCTGGGCGACCAGTTCGACCTCCTGCCCCTCGAAGGCGAACGGCCGATCGGCGTACACGTTCAGTACGCCGTAGACCGTGTCTCCGTGGACGATCGGGATCGCCGCCGACGAGCGGACGTCGTAGGATTCGACGTGGTCCCGCCAGGGGTCGTGGCGGCGGTCGGCGTCGATGTCGTGGGTCGTCTGGAGCTCGCCCGTCTGGAAGGCCCTCCCGGTGGGACCCCCACTCCGGTCGTCGTCGGGGTCGATCGAGATGGTGATCCCGTCGAGGTAGCCCTCGACGCCGGCCTCGGTTCGGAGGGTGACGGTCTCGGTGACCGGGTCCGCGTCGCCGATCCAGGCGAACTCGTAGGAGTCGGCGTCGGCGAGGTGGTCACAGACGGTCTGTTCGATCTCCGTGCGCGTCGACCGGTCGATGACCGCGTCCGTGATCTCCCTGACGACTTCGTTGAGGCTGTTCAGCGCGGCGAGTTGCTCGCGCTGACGGCGTAATCTGGCTTCGCCGGACACGCGTTCGTACGCGGCCTCGGCGTTCGTCGCCAGCAGCTCCACTAGCTGTCGCGTGTCCGAGTCGAACGAGCCGACCTCGCGCGATCCGGCGACGAGGATTCCCGCCGACCCGAGCGGAACGAACATGCCGGCCCGCATCTCCGTGGCGTCGGGCGGGACCTGCAGGTGCGGTGACTCGCGGACGTCCGCGTGATGCCTGATCTCCCCGGCGGCGAACGCACGGCCCGTGATACTTCCGTCGCCCGCCGAGACGGACGGCAGTTCCGTCCGCATGAAGTCCGCTTTCACGGACGCGGCCCCGGGAACGAGCTCGTCGGCCTCGGGGTCGTACTCGTAGGCTACCACGCCGGGGAGGTCGAGCACGCCGCTCGCAGCCTCGACGAGGACGTCGCTGACGTCCGACTCGGTGTCGGCCGTGAGGAACCCGCGGGCGGACTCGTACAGTCCCCGGAGGCGGTCCTCGTAGCGCCTGTGGGAGGAGACGTCCTGCGACAGGCCCATGGCGGCGAAGACGTCGCCGTCGTCGTCCCGGACCGGGACGAAGTTGAACTGGTAGGTCCTGCCGTTGATCGTCTCCTCGAACGCGGCGGGCTCGCCGTCCAGAGCGGCCTCGTAGTGCGGGGCGACGACGTCCGCGACTGTCCCGGGCAGAACGTCGCGAACGCGTCTCCCGTCGAGGTTCGCTCTCGCCACCTCCGTGAGCCCCACCGGTGTGCCCCCGACGGTGACGTAGCGGCAGTCCTCGTCGACCAGGGTGACGGCGCCGTTCGGGAAGTTATCGACGAGCGCACGGTAGCGGCCCCTGGCCTCCTCGAGGCGGCGCTCCCGCTCTTTCCGCTCGGTGACGTCGCGGAAGTAAACGGAGAGACCGCTCTCCGACGGGTACGCCGTGACCTCCAGCCAGGCGTCCGCCGCCTCGGAGAACTCCTCGAAGGTAACCGGCTCCTGTGTCTCCCTCGCCCGTTCGTACTGCTCGCGGTACGAGTGGTCGCGATCCTCCGGGAAGGCGTCCCAGACGTGCTCGCCGAGGAGTTCCGTCTCAGACTGCCCCAGGAGCTCCTCGGACCGTTCGTTGACGTACGTGAACCGCCAGTCCTCGTCGAGCCCGTGGACGGCGTCGTCGATGCGATCGAACACCTCGTCGAGTTCGTTCCGTAGCTCGTCGCGCTGGCGTTCGAGCTGTCGCTCGGCGCGCTTCAGTTCGGTGACGTCCTTGCCGGCGACCACCACTCGCTCAACGGCCCCCTCGTCGTACAGCGGGGTCGCAGTGAGCGAGAGCCATCGGCGTTTCTCGCCCGGTCCGTCGTGCTGGAACAGGACGTCGGAGACGGGCTCCCCGGTCTCGAGCACGCGCTGGACCGGGTGATCCCCCGGGGAGATCGGATCGCCGTCCGCATCGTAGATGCGCAGATCGTCGAAATAGACGGTGCCAGCATCAGACTCGTCGATCCCGAACTGCTCCCGCGTCGTCGAGTTGCTCCGCCGGATCGAACCGTCGGGGCCGAACACGGCGAACCTGATCGGTGCGGTCTCGACGAGTTGCTCCGTCAGGTCGCGTTCGCGGCGCAGTCGGCGCTCTCCCTCGCGCCGCTCCGTCACGTCGTAGTAGAGTTCGACCCGACCGCCCGCGAACGCCCCTGATTCGATGGGCCGACTCCGGTGTTCCAGCCAGCGGGCCTCGCGCTCGTCCCCGGACGTCACGTGACACTCGAAGCGTTCGGTGTCGGTGTTGTCGTCGTACGTCGCCAGGACCGTCTCCGCGAACGCCGTCGGGTCCTCGACGGTCGCAGAGATGGATTCATCGACGAGTCGCCGCTTGTCCTCGCCGACGACCTGCTCGCGGTCGATTCCGAAGTACTGTTCCGTCGCGGCGTTCGCCCAGACGACGTCGAACCGCTCGTCGAGGACGAAGATGCCCACGTCGACGTCGTCGAGGACGTCAGCGACGAGGGATTCGACGGCACCGGACCGGTCTCGGGACGCAGCGTCCGGGCCCCTCGACGACCAGCTGTCGGCCGGCCCGTCGGTAGCGCCTGCCGACGGACCCGGCGACGGCTGCCACCAGACGCGTGCCCCGGCACCCACTTTCTTCGTCTCGAGGCGGTTGCAGTCGGCGAGGCGGTCGAGGCGGGCGTACGCGCTCCGCCGACCGAGGTCGAGGGCGTCCGCCACTTCCGGCGTCGTCAGCGGCGCACCGAACTCCTCGAAGACCGCGAGGGTCTCGTCGAGCGCCTCCGTCAGTGGCTCCGTTGACATCGACCGCGATACGTTCCCGCGATGAACCAAAGTTCCGCCGGCGGAACCTACCCCCGGACGCCGTCGCGGTGAGGCGGAACTCTCGGCTCCCCTGCGAACCGACTCGGGTATCGGCCTCGCCACTCGACGGGCGATAGACCTAATCAGTTCTAGCTGATGCTTACCCGGGACCGGACGCTTCGTTCGGGTACGCCCCGGGGACCGGGCGGACGGTCCCGAGTTTACGATGTCAGAACCCACAGATCACTCCGCCGACGGACGGACGGACGCAGACCGACTACTCGTGGAACGACCGGACCGACGCAGGCTGACGCTCGACGTCCTCGCCGGCCTGGAGACCAGCGTCCAGCTCGACGAACTGGCCGCAGGGGTCGCGGTCCGGGAACTGGGCTTCGACGATGCCGACTCGACGGCGATCGACTGCATCGCGGTCGACCTCCATCACGTCCACCTGCCCGCCCTGGCGGACGTGAGCGCGCTGGAGTACGATCCGTCTTCGAAGCGAATCGATCCGAGCGGACTCGGGACGAACGTCGCGTCCGTCTTCGAAACGCGTCGCTCCGCCGCGGGCGAGCGCCAGCGGACCGTCCTCGCCTCGCTTCCCGACGGCCGGGAGATATCCGTCGAACGGCTGAGCAGACGGATCGCCGAGGAGACCGCCGGCGCGACCGACGCTCACACCGACACCGTCGCCTGCACGCTCCACCACTGCGATCTCCCGGCCCTCGCCGACGCGGGACGCGTCCGCTACGACCCCGAGGACCGTACGGTCGAACCGGCGTGACACCGGGGGCCGGCGCGGGCTCGTGGTCGACTCGTCCCCGGTCGACGGTGCGCGCGTCTGTCGGTGAAGCGCCGCGTGCTTCGGACGCGAAGTACTGTCCACGGGGAGACGGCCGTCGAGTTCGCCCGCGACGAACGCCGTCCACAGTCGCAGCGAGTACACGACCATCGGCGCACTGGCACGAAACGCGGCGACGAACGCCCTCCGCCCGGTCTCCTCGGCGACCGTCACAGCGGACCCGCAAACGGTCGTCCTCGCTCCTCGCGAAAGAGTCATGAATGGGCAACTGCTATTGTCCAATATGGGATATACTACGCAACAGCAGGTCGACGGCGAGTTCGACGACGTGGTCGAGCGAACGATCGACGCCCTCAGCGACGAGGGGTTCGGCGTGCTCTGTGACATCGACGTCCGGGCCACCTTTGAGGAGAAACTCGACGAGGAGTTCCGCCGGTATCGGATCCTCGGGGCGTGTAACCCGCCGCTGGCACTCGAGGGCCTCGAGGAGGAGATCGAGCTCGGCGCGCTCCTGCCGTGCAACGTCGTCGTCTACGAGACGGACGAGGGGGACGTCGTCGTGAGCGCTGTCGACCCGGTGCAGCTCGTGGGCCTGACCGGGAACGACGAACTCGACTCGATCGCCGAGGAGGTCAGTGACCGGTTCGAGCGCGTGCTCGGGTCGCTGTGAGTCCACCGTCTGCCCCCACCAGACGGCGCTTCCTGCGAGCGCTGGCTGGAACGGGGGCGAGTGGACTGGTGGCAAGTGGACTCGCCGGGTGCGTGGCGGCCGATGGAACGAATTCGGGCGACGCCTCCCGTCCGACCCCCCGCAGCCCGCCGTCCGACTCCGCCGACGTGCGAACCGCACTGACGGCGGCCCCGGGCGAGGTCCAGCCCGATACGGACGCGACGACGGAGAACTGGCTGTACGACGGCGAGTTCCCCGGGCCCGAACTCCGCGCGAGCGAGGGCGACGTGGTCGAGGTGGAACTGCGCAACGACCTCGCGGACGGAACGACGATCCACTGGCACGGCCTCCCCGTGGCCAACGAGATGGACGGCGTCCCGGACGTCACGCAGGACCCGGTCGGGTCAGGCGATTCGTTCACCTACCGGTTCCGGGCGGAGCCAGCGGGCACGTTCTTCTTCCACAGCCACGTCGGACTCCAGCTCGACCGCGGGCTCCTCGCGCCGCTGGTCGTCGAGGAGGACGACCCGCACGTGGACTACGACCGCGAGTACACCGTCGTCGTCGACGACTACCTCGACGGGGAACCGCGTCCGCTCTCCGAACTCGAACTGGGAGGGGGACCGATGGGCGGTGGACCCGGTGGCGGTCCTGGCGGCGGTCCCGGAGGCGGACCTGGTGGTGGCGGTCCCGGGAGTGGTCCCGGCGGTGGCGGTCCCGGAGGCGGACCTGGCGGTGGTGGACCTGGTGACGGTGGCGGACCTGGCGGTGGCGGTCCCGGTGGGAGCGACACCGGAGGTGACGGCCGCGCCGGCCCGATGGCGTTCCGACGACCGCAGTACGCCGGTCTCCTGATCGGCGGGCGCTTGCCGGACGACCCCCGGACGTACCCCGTCCGCGAAGGCGAGCGCGTCAGGTTCCGGTTCGTGAACGCGAGCAGCGCGACGGCCTTCCGAGTGCGCGCCGGCGGTCACCCCCTGACCGTGACCCACGCCGACGGGCGTCCGGTCGAGCCGGTGACCGTGGACTCGTTCGTCTTCGGTTCGGGCGAGCGCTACGACGCGATCGTCGAGGCCCAGAACCCGGGCGCGTGGGAGATCCGCGCCGACGCCGTCAACGGCGACGAACCCCCGGCGCGAGCCCGCATGACGTACGAGGGTGCTGACGAGTCCGCGTCGCCGCAGCCGCCGTCGAGCGGCGGACGAGAACTCGCGTACGACGACCTGCAGGCGCTCTCGCCGCTGGAGGGGATCGACGGGAGCCCGGACCGGACGTTCGACCTGACGCTGTCGGGACGCCGGGGCGGGACCGAGTGGCTCATCGACGGGCAGGCGTATCCCGACGCGGACCCGCTCGACGTCCGGCAGGGCGACCACGTCCGGGTCAGGATGGTCAACCGCAGTCCCGTGTTGCACCCGATGCACCTCCACGGCCACTTCTTCCAGGTCGGGGACGCGGTCAAGGACACCGTCGTCGTCCCCGGGCACATGAGCGAGGTCACGTTCGACTTCGTCGCCGACAACCCGGGCGACTGGCTGTTCCACTGCCACAACCTCTACCACCTGGAGTCCGGGATGGCCCGCGTCGTCCGATACGTCGAGTGACGGCCTCGGACGGCGGGCGGGGGCGGTGTTCAGATAAGCTTGAAAGGTGAGGCGGATGCGGTTTTTAGTGCTCTATGCCAAAAACCGACCGCCTCAACGGTTGTTTGGACCAGATCGAGTTAGAGTTTGTGGAGCGAGAAGCGACACCGCGATTGCTGATGAAGCTCAGTATCCAGTTGCACCTGGCTGGACTCTCGCTTTCGAATACTGTCTCGTTTCTTGAGGTATTCGATGTCCAACGCGCTCGGTCAACCGTTCACAACTGGGTTCACAAAGCCGATCTACAGCCCCAGGATGGGCGAGAACCAGATCACGTCGCGGTCGACGAAACCGTGATCCAACTCGATGACGAGCACTACTGGCTGTACGCCGTCCTCAGAACGCCATAGGCGTTCTGATGGGCTGCGCAAGAGCTTCGCTCTTGCGAACGCCGTTGATCCAGACACGAACGAATTACTCCATACAAAGCTTGAACCAACGAGAACAAACGTTCTCGCTCGTGCGTTCTTCACCGAGTTCCGCGAGAAACACGATGTCGACGACGCCGTCTTTCTCGTCGATGGTGCGACACCGCTGAAAGACGCCTGCCAGCGACACGGCCTCGATTTCAGATATGAACGCCATGGAAATCGAAACAGTGTCGAACGTGTCTTTCGAGAAATAAACGACGGACATCTTCGTTCTCAAACTGCTTCAGCAACCCGAAGCGGACACAGCCGACGACTGGCTCAAATCGTTCAGCTTCGCATGGAATCAGCTAATCTGAACACTACCGCGGGCGGGACGGGCAACGCTTAACAGCCGATAGTTTGTAGTATTGGATATGGAGAACAATATAGGGGCGGCGGATCGTGGAATCAGACTGGTCGGCGGTGGACTGCTGGCCGCCGTCGGCGCGACCGTACTCGCAGGCGCGCTGGACGCGGGGCGGCTGATCGGTGCGCTCGCGTTCCTCGTCGGCGTCGTCCTGATCGGAACGGCCCTGACTCGCGTCTGTCTCGCGTACCGGGTGCTCGGCGTCGACACCGCGGGATCCCGATGACGATGGATCCCTTCGAGAACACCGGGCAACCGGACTGGGACTGGTGGGGGCGACTGTGGCCGACCCCCGGCGAGACCCTGCGCAAACTGGGCGTCGAGTCGGGCGACGCGCTCGCGGAGGTCGGCTGCGGGAACGGCTACTTCGCGCTGCCCGCCGCACGGCTCGTCGACCCGGCGACGGTGTACGCCTGCGACCTCGACGAGTCGCTCCTCGCGGAGTGTTCGACCCTCGCCGATCGACAGGACGCCGAGAACGTCGAGATGGTTCACGGCGACGCCCGCCGGCTGTCAGAGCACCTGCCGGAACCGGTCGACGTCGTCCTGCTGGCCAACGCCTTCCACGGTGTCGATGACAGGGACGCGCTCGTCCGGGAGGTCGAGGCGTCGCTCCGTCCGGGCGGCCGGTTCGTGGTCGTCAACTGGCGTGACCGACCGCGGGAGGAGACGACCGTCGCGGGCCAGCCGCGTGGACCGCCGACCGACCTCCGCGTGTCGGCAGAAGAGACCGAGGCGGCCGTTCGCTCGGCGGGCGACTTCTCCCTCGAGCGGCGGGTCGATCTGCCGCCGTACCACTACGGGCTCGCGTTCGAACGGTAGGGCTCCGCTCGACGGTTCCTGGTCCGTCACGCTCGACGGCCACCAGTCCCGTCGATCACCGGCGGACGCCTCCGACCACGTCGGATATCTATACCCCCGGGCGATTTTCAGAATCTTGGAATGCCTATACAATACTAATACCCTCCGGCACTAAGGTACATCCGTAACGATGACTGACACAGACGTGGAGTACGACGAGACCGTCGACGCGCGGGGCGCGGCCTGCCCCGGTCCGCTGATGGACCTCATCGGGAAGATGCGGGACGTCGATTCCGGGACAGTGGTGCGGCTACAGAGCGACAACGACCAGTCGCTGACGGACGTCCCCGAGTGGGTCGACGAGGCCGGCAACGAGCTGGTCGCGGTCGAAGAGGGCGACGAACACAACGAGTTCTACGTGGAGAAAGCGTGACTGAACACATCGTCATCGTCGGCGGCGGGACCGGGGGAACCGTCCTCGCGAACGACCTGGCCGGCCGGCTCGACGACGAGATCGACGCCGGCGACGTCCGGGTCACCCTGATCAACGACGACCCGGACCACGTGTACAAGCCGGTCTGGCTGTACGTGCCCTTCGGGCAGCGAGAGCCGGCGGACGGCCGCCGGCCCCTCGACGAGCTCGTCGACGACCGGGTCGACCTGCGGATCGACCGCGTGACGGAGATCGACACCGACGCGAAGCGGCTCCGCCTCCAGGGGTCGCCGCGGTCGGTGGGGTACGACTACCTCACGGTGGCGACCGGGTCGACGCTCGCGCCGGAGGAGATCCCCGGCCTGGCGGAGGGCGGGCACAACTTCTACAGCGAGTCTGGCGCCACCGAGCTACGGGAGGAGCTGCTCTCGTTCACCGAGGGGACGCTCGTCCTGAGCGTCGTCGGGACGCCGCACATGTGCCCGGCCGCTCCCCTGGAGTTCGTGTTCATGGCCGACAGCTGGTTCCGCGAGCGCGGGCTCCGGGAGGACGTCGACATCGTGTACACCTACCCCATCCAGCGGGTCCACGGCAACCCCAACATTGGAGAGTGGGCGCGCCCGCTGATGGACGAGCGCGACATCCAGGTCGAGACGTTCTTCAACGCGGAGTCGGTCGATCCGGAGGAGCAGACCCTCACCTCGATGGAGGGGACCGAGGTCGACTACGACCTCCTCGTCGACATCCCGCCACACAGCGGCGTGGACCTGATCGAGGAGGCGGGGCTGGGCGACGGCTGGGTCGACGTCGACAAGCACACCCTGGAGGCCGAGGCCGCCGAGGACGTCTACGCGCTCGGCGACACGGCCGACACGGGCGTCCCCAACGCCGGCAGCGTCGCCCACTACCAGGCGGGCGTCGTCGGGCAGCGGCTCGCCAGCGAGGTCCGCGGGCAGCCGCCCACGGCGGTCTACGACGGCAAGACGCTGTGCTTCATCGAGACGGGGATGGACGCCGCGTCGTTCGTCGAGTTCGACTACGAGAACCCGCCGTCGCCGGCGCCGCCGTCGGAGAAGCTCCACTGGTCGAAGCTGGCGTACAACGAGTCCTACTGGCTGACCGCGCGGGGGCTGCTCTGAGATGTCCGAGGAAGTCTCCGTCGCCGACGACGAACTGGCGGCGGCCATCGAGGAGAACCCGGAGGCGGTCGCCGAGTTCGTCCGCCGGCTCGACAGCGTCAACGACCTGCTGGACGTGCTCGCGCTCGGCGAGAGCGCGCTGACCGACGACATGGTCCGGGAGCTGTCGGGCACGACCGCGACGCTCGCCGAGTCCGCAGACGAAATCGCGACCGACGAGACCGTCGGGCTGGCCGGGGCCGTCGGCGACAACGGCGAGGAGCTGCAGGACGCCCTCGAATCGCTGGTGGAGCTCCAGCGGACGGGGACCCTCGACGAGCTGATCGAGGTCGCCGAGGTGCTGTCGCTGGGCACCGCCGCGCTTGACGACGAGATGGTCCGGTCGCTGGCCGCCACCGGCGGCTCGCTGGGCGAACTCGCCCAGACCGCGGCGGACGACGACGCGCGCGACGGAATCGAGACGCTGCTGGAGGGGGTCAGCGAGGCCGAGCGCGAGGACCCCGAGCAGGTCGGTCCCGTCGGGCTCGTCCGTGCGGTCCGGGACCCCGACGTCCAGTACGGACTGGGCTACCTGCTGTCACTCGCTGCGGCCCTCGGCCGAGCCCAGTCGGCCGACGCCGGCGAGCGCGGACGGCGACGCTGACGGCCGCTGTCCCGCGTGCCACCGCCACCGCATTTACCCACTGACGGCATTTTCTACCAGTAGTATCCGTCCAGAGGCATTTAATACCATTAGATGGAGTGCAGTGAGCAGGCGCGGCGGCCGTCACCGGCAGTAGTCGGTCACGGCGACCAGAGTATTGTCCGGTTTACCCAAGATTATTAAAACTCGTGGCGCATATCTCGAACCATGAACCACAGCGAGCCCCCAGCGGGCGCGGACGCGGTCGACGACGGGTCGATGACGCCGCTCGAACTCCGGGCGGACGTGCCGGCGCTTCAGGAGGGAACCTACCTGAACTTCGGCGCGCACGGGCCGAGCCCGCGGTACGTCGTCGACGCGGCCGACGAGTTCCTCCGCGCGCACGAGTACGAGTCCCCCGTCGAGAGCGACCCCTACGCGGCGGCCTTCGACGAGTTCGACCGCACGCGCGAGCGGCTCGCCGCCTTCGTCGGCGCCGAGCCCGACGAGATCGGACTCACGGAGAGTACCACCGGCGGGATCAACGGCGTCGCGAACGCCGTCGACTGGGAGCCGGGCGACGTCGTCGTCCGGACGGACCTCGAACACCCCGCCGGACGGCTCCCCTGGCAGCGCCTCGAGCGGGAGGGCGTCGAGGTCCGCGTCGTCGAGACGGAGGCGGGGCGGATCGACGAGGACGACTTCGCCGAGGCCGTCGCCGACGCCGACCTCGCCTGTTTCAGCGCCGTGACCTGGACCCACGGGACGCGGCTGCCCGTCGCCGACCTCGTCGAAATCGCCCACGACGCGGGCGCGTTCGCGCTCGTCGACGCCGTCCAGGTGCCCGGTCAGCTACCGATGGACGTCGGCGAGTGGGGCGCGGACGCCGTCGCCGCTGCGGGCCACAAGTGGCTGCTGGGACTGTGGGGCGGCGGGTTCCTCTACGTCGACCGCGACGCGGCCGACGACCTCGCGCCCCGGACAGTCGGGTACCGGAGCGTGGAAGCGCCCGACGCCGATCCCTTCGAGTACGCGGCGGGCGCGCGCCGCTTCGAGGTCGGGTCGGCCAGCCCCGCGCCGCACGTCGCCCTCCGGGAGGCCGTCGACGCGATCGACGAGGTCGGCGTCGGCGAGATCCGGGATCGGATTCGAGAGCTCGTCGAGCGGCTGATCGAGTCCGTACCCGACGACCGGCTCCTCAGTCCGGCCACGCCGGAGTCGGGGCTGGTGTCGATCGACGTCGACGATCCGGAGGGGACGGTCGAGCGACTCTCGGACGACGGCGTCGTGATTCGGTCGCTGTCCGAGCCCGAGGCGGTCCGCGCGTCGATCCACGCGGTCAACACGGCGCGTGACGTCGACCGACTCGCCGAGGCGCTCGAACCCGAGTGGGACTGATCCGGCGGGCAGTCGGGGAGCGCGGCGACGACGGCGTCGGTCGCCCGTTCGATCGGAAGCGACGTTCTGGAGTCCGGGCGGTGCACAGGTCGACCAGCGGCGTCGTCTGGCGCTACTGCCCCGGGAACAACACGAGGCGCCCCGCCACGAACACGAAGTATGCCACCACCAGATAGCCACCCTCCGTCCGCGTGAGCGTTCCGTCTCTCACGTACAGCGCCCATCCCAGCAGTCCAGCTCCCGTGACGAGTTTGAAGGGGAGGTCCCAGAGGACGACGGCCGGCGGGACGTAGTAGGTGGAGATGGCGCCGCCGAGCCCGATGCCGACGAGGGAGTTGACGACGTTGCTCCCGACGAGCGTCCCGAGCGCGACGTCGGGCGACTGCCGACGGATAGCGTCTATCACCGTCGTCAGCTCCGGCAGTGCGGCGGCCACGCCGATGGTGACGATACCGATCGTGGAGCCACCGAGGGTGAGCGCGTCGACGACCGTCTCGATGACCGAAAGCACGAGCGAGGCGGAGAGCAGGACCAGAACGAGGAGCCCAGTCGCGACGACGGCGTCGCGACGGGGATCGGTGCTCGCCTGCTCTCGAAGCGCCTGGGTTCGATCCCGGCGGACGAGGTTGACTCCGACGTACACGACGTAGAGGGCCAGCAACAGGAGTCCGTCCAGCCGGCTGATCGTTCCGCCCCAGGCGAGGCCCATCGTCACGGCGAACACGCCCAGCATCGGCAGGTAGCTCTCGCGGACGAACCGCCGGGAGAGGTCGAAGCTCCCGTAGCCGATGAGGAGGACGCCGACGAGGAGGAGTTGCTGGACTGCAGAAGAGCCGGTGTTACCGCCGATGACGACGGCCGAGGTGGCCCGATAGTCGAGGACACCGGAGAGAATTCCCAGTGACGCGATGAAGTGCGAGCTGATTTCCGGCAAACTCGTTCCCACGGCGAGGATCGTCGTTCCGACGAGCGCCTCGGGGACGTCGTAGTACTCGGCGAGCGCCAGTAGCCGGTCGATCGCACCGCTCGCTGCAGTCACGAGCGTGTACAGTGCCACTGCTCCGGCGGAGACCAGGGTCAGTAGCTCGCCCGAGACCGGCATGTCAGCGCCCGGGCAGCCGGGTACCGTCCCGCGGTGGTTCGTTGTCGAGATCGAACTGCGCCGGGGTCCAGAGCAGGCACGTCCAGCATTTCCGGGTCCCGCGTGCGGAACCGGCCCGGGTCACGACGTCGGCTGCCACCCGAGCGTAACGCTCGCAGGTCGACTCCTCGGACATACGTGGGCAAACGGACGACCACCACGGAGAAAAACGTATGCTCCGTTCCCGAGAACGTCGGTCTCTCACCTGTATCTCCTGCCGGTCTCAGCCGTAACTGAATACGGCGCCCGTCGCAACTCTGGAGAGCGGATCGGCCGAGCGGTGACTATCGGCCGACGGTCGCCGGGAGAGAAGTCCGTTCCGAAAATTACCGGACGTCGACGCCGCCGTCCGCCCGGGCGACGACCTCGTACTCCTGATACTCGAAGCGGATCGCGACCTCGACGTCGGGGTCGGCCCGTTCCAGCAGCGCGTCGAGCGCCTCCGGGTCGACGGCGTCCGCGAGCGGGGGAGTCAGTTCGACTGGGTCGACGCCCGCCTCGTCGGCGATGGCGTCGAGGACCCAGTCGGAGGGGTTGCGCGTAGTCAGATCCATCAGACGAGGAGCTGGATGTCGGCCTCGGCCATGTCCTGAATCGCCGTGGCTGCGCCCACGCCGGTGGTGACGCCGTCGTAGAAGTCGTCCTCGTCGTAGTCCATCAGCTCGATGGTCATCTGGCAGGCCTGGAACTCCACGCCCATGTCCAGGGACGTCTCGATGAGCTCCTCGATGGAGGCCGTCTCGTTGTCGTCGATCTTCTTCTCCATCATCTTCGTCGTCATGCGGTCCATCCCGGGGAGCGCGCCCACGACGTTCGGGACCGGCATGTTGGGGTTGCCGACGGAGCTCAGCTTCAGGTCCTTCGACCGCTCCTCGTGGAGGATGTCCAGTCCCCAGAACGTGTGGAAGACCGTCACCTCGTAGCCGAAGGCGGCCGCCGTGCTCGCGAGGATCAGCGGCGGGTACGCCATGTCGAGGGTCCCCTTCGTCGCGATGATCGACATCTTCTGCTGGTCGTCGCCGCTGTCGGCGGTCGCCTCGGCCAGCTGCTCCTCTAGCTCGTCGACGCGGGCCGCGAGCTCCGCGCGGGAGGGAGCCTCCTCGGCTGCCACGCTGTCGTCCTCGGCCGACGCGTCTGGCGTGTCCGTACTCATGTTCACTCCGTCTTGCGCACGTAGTGCTTGTAGACGTCTCCGTCCTCGACCTGGTCGAGGAGCTCGACGCCCGCTGTGCCGTCCGCCCAGCCGTCGATGTCGCTCATACTGCCGGAGTCGGTCGCCAGTACCTCGAGGACCTCGCCCTCGGCGAGGTCGTCGACGGCTGACTTGGTCTTCACGACCGGCATGGGACACGATGCACCTTTCACGTCGAGCGTCTCCGTAACGTCGAATTCCGAGCTCATAGTTGATCTGCTCCGTTGTTCTGTATTGGAGCTATCCCACAATACTAGATGCTGACGTAAAAGGGTATCGGTCCCCGCCGCTATCTGTAACCAGTGATGTTCGGTTCGCTTATGACATTCTCGTCGTATGCGCGTCCAAACAACCATCTAGTATATCGCGACCGCGGGCGGAACGCAGTATTGTGTGAATTAGGAACTTCTATGCAAACCTTTTTGTGAGTCCACCCGTTATCCTGGGGTGTACATCATGAACGCTGACGACTTCCCGACTCCGGACGTCGAGGTCGACTCGATCGAACCGGAAACGCTGAAGGCGCGAATCGACGACGGCGAATCGGTCACTCTCCTCGACGCACGGATGAGCTCGGACTACGAGGAGTGGCGGGTCGACGGCGAGAACGTCGAGTCGATCAACGTCCCGTACTTCGAGTTCCTCGAGGACGAGATCGACGACGACGTCCTCGAGCAGATTCCGGACGACCGCGAGGTCACTGTCCTCTGTGCGAAGGGCGGCGCCAGCGAGTACGTCGCCGGCTCCCTGGCCGAGCGCGGCTACGAGGTCAACCACCTCGAGGACGGCATGAACGGCTGGGCGAGCATCTACGAGACCGTCGAGGTCGCCGACTACGACGGCGCCGGCACGCTGCTGCAGTACCAGCGGCCCTCCTCGGGCTGTCTCGGCTACCTGCTGTACGACGACGGCGAGGCCGCCATCATCGACCCGCTGCGGGCGTTCACCGACCGCTACCTCGACGACGCCGACGACCTCGGCGTCGACCTGCAGTACGCGCTGGACACGCACATTCACGCCGACCACATCTCAGGCGTGCGCGACCTCGACGACGAGGGCGTCGAGGGCGTGATCCCCGACGCCGCGGTCGACCGCGGCGTCACCTACGCCGACGATCTGACGACCGCAGCCGACGGCGACACGTTCGAGGTCGGCGACGCGACCATCGAGGCCGTCTACACGCCCGGCCACACCACGGGCATGACCTCGTACCTGGTCGACGACAGCCTGCTCGCGACCGGCGACGGGCTGTTCGTCGAGAGCGTCGCCCGCCCCGACCTCGAGGAGGGCGACGACGGCGCGCCCGACGCCGCCCGGATGCTCTACGAGTCGCTGCAGGAGCGGGTCCTGACGCTGCCCGACGACACGCTGATCGGCGGCGCTCACTTCAGCGACGCGGCCGAGCCCGCCGCTGACGGTACCTACACGGCACCCATCGGCGACCTCGTCGACGAGATGGACGCGCTCACGATGGACGAGGACGAGTTCGTCGACCTGATCCTCTCGGACATGCCGCCGCGGCCGGCCAACTACGAGGACATCATCGCGACGAACCTCGGCCAGAACGAGGTCGACGACGAGGAGGCGTTCACGCTCGAACTCGGCCCGAACAACTGCGCCGCGAGCCAGGAGTCGCTCGCGGGTGATTGAGGACGTCGATGGTCACTGATCCAGTACTGCTCCAGGCGGTCGCCGAGCTGTTCCCCAACGGGATCAGCCGGTACGCCGTCGGCGGACTGCTCGTCGGCCTCGGGACCGTGGTCATCTACGTCGGCACGGGGATCCCCGCCGGCGCGAGCACGTTCCTGGAGTCGACGCTGTCGTACGTCTCCGACCAGTCGCGGTTCCAGCAGTACGTCGGCTCCCGGGACTGGCGGCTCGTGTTCACGGCCGGCATCATCCTGGGCGGACTCGCGTTCGCCGCGACCGTCCAGTCCGGCCTGATCACAAGCGCGCTCTACGAGCCCGGGTCGACCGGCCAGCTGTACGAGGTCGCCGGCGTGACGCTGTGGAAGACTGACGTCCAGCCCTGGCGGCTGTTCCTGGGCGGCATCCTGGTCGGGATCGGCACCCGGATCGGCAAGGGCTGCACGTCCGGCCACGGGGTCTGCGGCGTCGGCTCGGCGTCGCGGACGTCGATCGTCGGCGTGCTGACGTTCCTGACTGTGGCGATCGGAACGGCCCAAATCGTCGCCGCGCTGGGGGTGAGCCCGTAATGGCTGACAGACATCCCCTGTTCAAGCCGCTGATCTTCGTCGGCGGCCTGATCTTCGGGTTCGGGCTCGGGTTCAGCCAGATGGCGCGACCGGAGGTCGTGCTGAACTTCCTCCAGTTCGAGGACTTCGGGCTGGTGTTCGTCATGTTCGGCGCCGCGATCGTCTCCGGGATCGCCTTCGCGCTCCTCCCCCGGATCCGCGACCGCGCGCCGCTCACCGGCGACACCTACGAGCGACGCCTGAAGCCCTTCGACCGGAACGTCCTGATCGGCGGGGCGATCTTCGGCGTCGGCTGGGGCCTGTCGGGCATCTGTCCCGGCGCGGCCTACGCCAGCCTCGGGGTCGGCAACGTGACGATCCTCTGGGCGCTCGCCGGCATGTTCGTCGGCGCCTACGTCCAGGGGTACTGGCGGAGCCGATCGACCAACGCCGCGCCCGCGACCGCGGGCGCCGACTAACGCACTCTTTTCGCTCTCCTCGATGGACGTAGCCACAGTCACGCTGTTCCTCGTCGCTGGACTCGCGAGCCTGTTCATGGCGTGGGTCATCGGCGCCGGCTCCAGCGGCGCGACGCCGTTCGCTCCCGCTGTCGGTGCCAACGCCGTCTCGACGATGCGCGCCGCGTTCGTCGTCGGGATCCTCGGGTTCGCCGGCGCCGTGACGCAGGGAGCGAACGTCTCAGAGGCCGTCGGTAGCGGCCTGATCGGCGGCGTCAGCCTCCCCGCCACCGGCGTCATCGTCGTGCTGGCGATCGGCGCCGGCCTCATGGCCGTCGGGATCAAGACGGGCTATCCGATCGCGACGGCCTTCACCGTCACCGGGTCGGTCGTCGGCGTCGGACTGGCGCTCGGGGGCACCCCCGTCTGGTCGAAGTACCTCCAGATCGGGAGCGTCTGGGTGCTGACGCCGTTCGTCGGCGGGGGCGTCGCCTACGCCATCGCGAGCGTGCTCCCGCGCGAGGACGTCCCCGAAGAGTACAGCATCCCGTTACTCGCGGGGCTGGTCGGTGCCGTCCTCGCCAACGTCGAGTTCGCCACGCTCGGTCCGGGCGGGACGGCCGGCTCCCTCGCCGGCCTCGCCGGACGGACGCTGGGCGTCTCCGGCCCGGCGGTCACGGCGGCCGTCACGCTGGCGGCGGCCGCCGCGATAGCCGTCGTCGTCGGCTGGGACGTCCGGCGTGACCAGGCCGGAGGGCTCAGGCGAGTCCTGCTCTCGCTGGGATCGCTGGTGGCCTTCTCCGCCGGCGGCAGCCAGGTCGGCCTCGCCGTCGGTCCGCTGTTGCCACTGCTCGACGACGTCAGCGCCGTTCCGACGGTCGCCGTCCTCGCGGGCGGCGGCCTCGGCATCCTCGTCGGGTCGTGGACGGGCGCTCCGCGGATGATCAAGTCGCTCGCGCAGGACTACTCGTCGCTGGGACCGCGGCGGTCCATCTCCGCGCTCGTCCCCTCCTTCCTCATCGCGCAACTGGCCGTGCTGCTCGGCGTCCCGGTCTCGTTCAACGAGATCGTCGTCAGCGCGATCATCGGTAGCGGGGCGGCCGTCGGCGGCGGCGACGCCGTCAGCGCACGGAAGCTGGCCGTGACCGTGGGCGCCTGGGTCGCGTCGTTCGCCGTCGCGTTCGCGCTCGGCTACGGCGCGGTCCTGGTGCTCCCGGTGGCCTGAGATCACCGGCCGTGACCGGGCGATCCGACGGTCACTGACCGGGGACAGTCCGTCTCGTACGGTTCGTTGTAGCGATTGACCGGTATGCGCCGACCCGGGGCCGGCGTCGTTCAATGATCTACAGTAATCCGTCTCAGGCCGTCCGGGGCGGCGGGACCAGGTAGACGTTCCCCGCCGCGCCGGCGACGATTTCCTCGGAGACGCTGCCGAGCATCAGCCGGCGGAGCCGGCTCCGGCCGCGCGACCCGACCAGCGTCGTCGTCGGCGTGACCGACCGCTCGACGTCGAGAATCTCGTCCGCGGGGTCGCCGTCCCTGACGACGGTCTCGACGTCGATGCCCCACTGCTCGAGCGTCCCGGCGAGGTCGCCGAGCTTCTCCTCGGGGGTCACGTCGAGGTCGTCCTTCGGCGACCGCACGTGGACGAGCGTCGCCTCCTCGGTCGCGTGCCGGAGGTAGGAGAACGCGTCGAAGGCCCGGTCGGCGTTCTCCGAGAAGTCGGTCGCGTAGAGGACCCGCTGGAAGAGGTGCTCGCGGAGCACGTCGGGGTCGTCCTCCTCGCGCTCGACCCGGTTGACCAGCAGCGGGACGACCGTCGTCCGGGCGAGGTTCCGGGCGGTCGATCCGATCACGCGGTTCGCGAGCGGGCTCTGGCCCCGGGACCCGACGATAGTCATGTCCGCGCGGACGGCCTCCGCGATACCGTTGATCCGTCGGTGGGGCGTCCCGCGGACCACGTGGGTCTCGACGTCGAAGCCCGCGTCCTCCATCACCGACTGATAGGCTCCCAGGCCCCGTTCGCGTCGCTGCTCGAGGTCCATCCCGGGCATCCCCGGGTGGACGTTCGACGGGACGACCGTGACGAGGTGGATCTCCTCGACGCCGATCCGCTCGAGGCACTCGAGGCAGGTCTCGTTCTGTATCGCCGCTTCGCTGGCCGCCGAGAGGTCCGTCGCGTAGATTGCTCTCATGTGTGAGAACACGCACCGGACCAATATATTGTTTGTGTCGAACAATACCGTGCGCCGGAACGACCTCGAGAGGGACTCGACCGGATCGCCCTCACCGCCGCCACCGAAGCGCCGGCCCGCCGGTGCGCGCGCGAGCGACGAGCCCCCCTTCTCACCCGCGAATCTCGACCGCCGCCGACCGGCCCGTATCCACATAACTTACGAAGATATTCGGATCGGTTAGCAGTGTAATCCGCTGCAGTAATATTGTATTTTCGTCCCACAACCGTTAAATGACGCAACGGAGTAGCAGTACGTGAGCAGAGATCCATGATTTCGACAATAACGAACGAGGTGTCGACCGATGTTCGGACTTGAGAGCGCGACCGGAGTCGTCGGGGCGCTCCTCGTCATCGGCATCGTACTACTCGAGGCGATCGTGCTGTACGTCGGCTACGGGCTGCTAGAGAAGCTCTTCGGACCGGCACTGGTCGACGCAGTGCGGGGAGGTGAACGATGATCGAGCTGTTCGGCGTCTCCGTGGCGCTGCTGGCGCTGTTCGCCGGCTTCGGCGTGCTGATCGGCCTCCTGTTCGGCTTCTTCGGGATGGGAGGGTCGTTCCTCGTCACGCCGGCGCTGATGGTGATGGGCTACGAGACCGACGTCGCCGTCGCGTCCGGGCTGGCGTTCGTGTTCGCCACCTCGGTCATCGCGACGCTGAAACACCGCGACCTCGGGCAGGTCGACTACAAGCTCGGGGTGCTGATGATCGCGGGCACGACCGCCGGGATCGAGGTCGGCAAGATCGGCCTCCACTGGCTGCAGGACATCGGCCTCGCCGACACGGTGGTCAGCGTCATCTACGTCGCCCTCCTGGGCGGCATCGGCGCGTTCATCACCTACACCGCCCTGAAGGGCGACGGCGGCGGCGGCGTCAGCCACGACGCCGAGGGCGAGGTCGACGCGGATGACATCCCGGAGATCGCGAAGACGATCCAGTCCTACCGGGTCCCCCCGATGATCAGCCTCCGCGGCGGCGTCACCGTGTCGCTGTGGATGATCCTCGGCGTGGCGTTCGCAACGGGCCTGCTGTCCGGGTTCCTCGGCGTCGGCGGCGGCTTCATCCGCATGCCCGCGCTGTTCTACCTGATCGGCGTGCCCGTCCCGGTCGCGGTCGGGACCGACCTGTTCGAGATCGTCTTCTCGGGCGGGATCGGTAGCTTCCTGTACGCGATGGACGGCGCAGTCGACCTCTCGATCGTCGTCCCCCTGCTGGCCGGGAGCGCCGGCGGCGCCCGGATCGGGGCCGCGGCGACCAGCCTCGTCGACGAGGACGAGATCAAGGTGTACTTCGGCGTGATGCTCCTGCTGGGCTCGCTGGCAGTGGCGCTTCGCAAGATCGGGACGTTCGCCGACGTGCCCGTCCTCCAGACCGTCTCGCTGGCCGTCATCCTCGGCGCCGCGACGCTCGTCGCCGGGGCCGTGGTGGTCAGTTCCGTGCGGGCGCTTCGCACTGAGGCCGCCTCGACGACCAGTACCGCCGACTGACCACCCTTCCGCTCGCTGAACGATTGCACCGCTCGCGACGGCCGCTGCGCCGTCACCGGATCGGCGACTGGCGGTCGCGACCGACGAGCACCGAAGACGGATACCGCCCGTCACGTGCATGCGATTGTGCGCTCCGTGCACAAGTCTTTTAACCGGCTACTCCATAGGTACATCAGATAACAATGCCGGATTCGATGTCAGAACAACTGCAGCAGGACATGGTGTGCGAGGGGCTCCTGGAGTGTTTCCACGGGCTGAAACAGCTCGACAAGGAGTGCTTCCGGGCGCTCGTCGATACCGAGGAACCGCTCACCGTCGACGAGATCGCCGAGGCAGTCGACCGCGAGCGCTCGACCGCCTATCGGGCCGTCCAGCGGCTACTCCAGACGGGGTTCATCCAGAAAGAGCAGGTCAACTACGATCAGGGCGGCTACTACCACGTCTACTACCCGACCGACCCCTCGAAGATCGCCGACGACATGCAGCGCATGCTCAACGACTGGTACGCCAAGATGGGCCAGCTCATCCAGGAGTTCGAGAAAAAGTACGAACAGGCGGATGCGTCACCCCAGTCGGTCGAGGGATAGGGTCCAGGAGCGCATCGGGCCGATTCTCACTGTTCTCCTCTGTTTTCACGCCGCACGAGCGGCCGCCGTGACCGCCGGCCACGCCGGGCGTTCGATCGCAGTCACTCCCGGTCGCAGTCACTCCTCGGCGTAGAAGAGCGTCCGTCGGCACTCCGGACAGACGTACGGCACCGGCCGCAGGATCTCGTCCGCGCGGAGATTCCCGAGGAGGCCCTCCGCTGGCTCGTCGGAGACGAGCGTCACGTCGCCGAGAGCGCTCGATCCCTGTAGCGCCATCCGTTCCAGCGGTTCGTCGCAGTCGGGACATCGCCGTTCGGAGGACATACTCGCCGCTCGTCGCGGCGGGTGATATCACCTGTGGTTCCGCACCCATTGTATTGTACGGATCTCCCACAACCCTTAACTACTACCGGACCCTACGAGAGAGTGATGACAGTCGACACCGCTGCTGAGGAAAGTACCGATACGCCCACCGAGCCGGTCCACGTCGACGGCGAGTCCGACCTCGACGAGATCGTCGGGGACGACGGCGTCGTCCTCGCGGACTTCTACGCCGACTGGTGTGGGCCGTGCCAGATGCTCGAACCCGTCGTCGAGCGACTCGCAACCGAGACCGACGCGACCGTCGCGAAGGTCGACGTCGACGCGAACCAGCAGCTCGCCGGGTCGTACGGCGTTCGGGGCGTCCCGACCCTGATCCTGTTCGCCGACGGCGAGCAGGTCGAGGAGGTCGTCGGTGTGCAGGGCGAAGAGCAACTGCGCGCCCTGATCGGGAAGTACACCGAGTAAATGACTGAGGAGATACGAGACCTCGTCGTCGCCGGCTCCGGAGTCTCCGGTCTCTCGGCGGCCGTCTACGCGGCACGGGCCGACCTCGATCCGCTCGTGCTCGAGGGCGACGAGCCGGGCGGCCAGCTGACGCTCACGACCGACGTCGAGAACTACCTCGGGTTCCCCGAGGGCGTCGGCGGCATGGAGCTGATCCAGCGCGGGAAGGAGCAGGCCGAACAGTTCGGCGCTCAGTTCCAGCACGGCAGCATCGAGTCCGCCGACCTGAACGGCCAGCCGCTCGAACTGTCGCTCTCGACCGGCGAGACGCTCCGGACCCGCGCGCTGATCGTCGCGACGGGCGCCAGCGCCCGCTGGGTCGGCGCCGACGGAGAGGACGAGCTGATGGGCTACGGCCTCTCGACGTGTGCGACCTGCGACGGCGCGTTCCACCGCGGCGACGACGTGCTCGTCGTCGGCGGCGGCGACAGCGCGATGGAAGAGGCACTCTTCCTCGCGAAGTTCGCCGACTCCGTGACGGTCGTCCACCGCCGCGACGAGCTCCGGGCCTCGGAGATCATGGCCGACCGCGCCCGCGACCACGAGGACGTCGAGTTCGCCTGGAACACGGAGCTCGTGGCGATCGACGGGTCCCAGGAGGACGGCGTGACCGGCGCGACGCTCGTCTCGCACCCGGAGGGCCATCCAGCCGAGAAGTACGAGGCCGGTGAGGGCTCGAACGAGGACCGCGAGGACCTCGAGGTAGAGGAGGTCGACGTCGGCGGCGTGTTCTACGCCATCGGCCACGAGCCCAACACCGACTTCCTCCGTGACACGCCCGTCGACCTCGACGACGACGGGTACGTCCGGACCACCGACGCCGGAGAGGCGTGGGCGACGACGGCGACGGCCGCCGACGGCGTCTTCGCGGCCGGTGACGTGATGGACCGCGAGTACCAGCAGGCGGTCACCGCTGCCGGCATGGGTAGCATGGCCGCTCTGGACGTCGAGGAGTGGCTCGAATCGGCCGACGCGGTTGCTGCCGACAGCGCCGAGCCGATCGCTGCGGAGGCCGACGACTGATGGGATCGACCGACCGACGCGACGTGAACACGACCGATCCGGCCACCGTCGAGGACCAGGCGGATCGAGTCCTCGTCTCGTTCCGGTCGCCGGAGACCGATCCTGACGACACCGACGACTGGTGGGTCGCCGACAGCGAGTGGCTCCAGGAGAACATGACGGAGGACACCTACCGGCGGTACCTCCGGTGGGCTCACGCCGGTCCCGTCGCGGTCGGCGACGAGTGGGAGGAGTTCGTCAACTGCGGCTGTGCCAGCCCCGAAGACGTGATCCTCCGCGTCGAGGCCGTCGACGGCGGGACGGCGATCGGTTCGGACACGGTGATCGACGTGGTCTCCCGGAAGCTCGTCGTCGATGCGGGCGGTGCCGACGCGGTGATCGGCGCCGGACAGTGAGTCGTTTCGGGGCCCCGGGGTGTCCTTCGAGCGTGTCAGTGCGTTCGGCGTCTCAGTGCGTTCGGTTTCTCCCGTAGTTCGCACCTGACGACGAGTGCCTGGCGGTGCCGATCACTCGGTTGGCGTTTCCCCATCGGCGTCGCCCGCACGGATCGTCATGACGGGGACGTCGGACGTTCGCACCGTCTTCTCGGCGACGCTGCCGAGGAGGTACCGCTCGACGCCCGTCCGGCCGCGGGTCCCCATCACGACGAGGTCGACGTCGTTCTCACGGACGTAGGACTGGATCTCCCGGTAGGGCACCCCGTACACGACCGCCGTCTCGACGCTCCGGAGGTCGGCGGCTTCGGCCGACTCCGCCACGGCCTCGACGGCCGTATCGGCGCGCTCCTCCGGAGTGTGATAGGGCGGGTCGGTCTGGACCTCGAATCCCACCGGTTCGGTGTCGACGACGGAGAGCGCGTGGAGGCGGGCGTCGTAGGCGCCGGCGACGTCGACCGCGGGGTCGATCGCCGCTGCAGCGCCGTCGCTCCCGTCCGTCGGGACCAAGACGTCCGAGTAGGGGTAGGAGACATCGTCGGAGTCGGTCGACCGGACCGTCAGCACGGGGACGTCCGACAGGCGAACCACCTTCTCGGTGACGCTGCCGAGGAGATACCGCTGGACGCCGGTTCGCCCGTGGGTCCCCATCACGATCAGGTCGATCCCCTCGTCGTCGGCGTACGAGAGGATTGCCTCGTGCGGGATGTCGGTGCGGACGACGTCCTGTACGGGGACGTCGGCGGTGATGTCCGCTCGCACCGCGTCGGTAATCTCCGCACACTCCGCGCGCACCTGATCGGAGTGCGGTCCGTGCTGGAGTATCCGGGAGTCGGCGACGGAGAGCACGTGAACGGTCGCCCCGTAGCGCGACGCGATGTCCTCGGCGTACCCGACCGCGCGGTCCGCACAGTCGCTCCCGTCCGTCGGGACCAGGACGTCCGTGAACATGTACCGTTCGACAGTTCGGCCACCGCGATCATAAGTGGCCCGCCGCACCGCGGTGCGGCCGCCCCGTTGGCGCGAACGCGGTCTCGAGAGGGGTCGCCGTGGCGATCGCACAGCGGTTCTCGGGCGGCGATGCGTCACTCGAGGGAGTCCGGCGACGGTTCTCTGCTTCGACAGTGTACCACCGATCGAGCCGCCCGTCCATACGACGCAGAACACGCACGTTTGCATCTTCGTGCCAGGAAGCTGCGACATCGTAGAGCACTCGATCCCAGTACGTCTCTCTTGCGGGTGAGTTCGACCTCTCAGCCCACATCGTTTTCCGGACTGATTTCCTATCCAACAGGAATGGCAGACGACAGGAGCGGTCGAGACAAGAAGGGACTCGACGCCGATCGACGACAGCGAGAGCGCGAGATCCGCACTGAACTGGAGCGGTGGGACGAGACGGAACCGCCGATAGCGGAGCCCGAGATCGAGGACCTCGATGCGGAACTCGAATCCGTCGAGTTCCCGGCGACGGGGGCGGAGGTCGTCGCGGCGGTCGGCGACCGCGAGATAGCGGGGCCCGACGGTTCGCACGCGGTTTCGGAACTGGTCGCGAACACGGACAGCCAGACGTTCGACGCCCCCCGGCGCGTCCGGGTGCGGGTACGCCGGCCGAGGATCGCCGGGGCCATGAGGCAGGTGCTGGAAGCGAGCGAGGGGCTCAACAATACGGAGATCGGCGAGTCGCAGCGCGAGGCCTACGAGAAGACCTTCCGGGCACTCAAAGCGATCGAGGAGGACGACGAGGACGAGGGGATCCGGGTCGCCGCCGACTGGATCGTCGAACAGATCCGCGACGAGGAGAAACTCCCGTCGTCCCGGGCAGTGCGCCGACGCGCGGCGAAGTTCTGCCGCGCCAACGGCTACGAGGTTCGGAGCGACGAGTGGCTCGGGATCTAGACCGACCGGCAGCGTGCCGACTGGCTGGCGCGCCGACTGCACCCGGGGCGGGGACCCGAGGGGGCCTCAGTCGATGTCGATCTGACGGCCGCCCGCCTCCGTCGGTTCGGCCTTCGGGAGGCGAACCGTCAGGACGCCGTTCCTGAGGGTCGCTTCGGTTTCGTCTTCCGCGACCGGCTCCGGCAACTGAACGCGGTCCCGCAGCGAGCGGTGCTGGCGTTCGCTGCGGAGGTACGTTTCCTCTCGTTCCTCGGTCGCTCGCTCGTGCGTCGCAGCGATCTGAAGCGTGTCGTCCGTGAGCCGGAGGTCGATCTCGTCCTCCTCGAAGCCGGGGACGTCGACTGTCACGACGAACTCGTCGCCGCGGTCCGCGAGGTCGACGCCCATCTTCCCGAGTCCCATCTCGCCGAACCCGGCGCCTCCTCCCCACGTTTCGGCGGCGTCCCCGAACTGGCGGCTCATCTGCTCGAACATCTGCTCTATCGTTTCGAATGGGTCGTTGCGTCCGGACATGGATTCACCAGGGCGAGTCGCCCACTCGACCCGTCTGTGCGGGACGGCAATAGCGGTACTTGCGTCTTGAATCGAGTTTGATGCGATTCGTCGTGACGTACCTATAGAAATTGAAACTGTTTACACATCGAGGAGCACCTCGGGTGCCCCTCGAGTGCGTCGGTGCGTTCAATTTCCACGATAGCGACCGGCGAACTGACCGCTGCGAGCGGACGCGACGGCCACGGCGGTCTCGAGGCAGCGAGCCGCCGGCACCGACCGGCGTTCGATCGGCGCGGTCCGGCTCGCTCGGCGCAGGACGCGACAGCTTCGCAGTCACTTCTTGTCACTCCAGGTACTACTCCCGTCATGGTCGAACCCCGCTTCGGGTACCTGTCACCGGCGACGCTCGGGCTGTTCACCGATCGGTACGAGCTGACGATGATGCGGGGCTATCGAGAGGCGAATCACGCGCCGGAGGCGACGTTCTCGCTGTTCTTCAGGAAGCTGCCGCCGAACCGGGGGTACGTCATCGCCGCCGGCCTGGAGCAGGCCGTCGCCTACCTCGGGGACGTCACGTTCGACGAACGGGCGTTGGCCCACCTCCGCGAGCGGGGCTTCCCCGAGCCGTTCCTCGAGTACCTCGCGGACTTCGAGTTCACCGGGGACGTCCGCGCCGTGCCCGAGGGGACCGCCGTCTTCCCGAACGAGCCGCTCGTCGAGGTGACCGCACCGATCGATCAGGCGCAGCTGTTCGAGACGCTGCTGATCAACCAGATCGGCTTCCAGAGCCTCGTCGCGACGAAGGCCGCCCGGATGCGGGACGTCGTCCGCCGAGCGGGCGACGACCAAGCGCTCGTCGACTTCGGCACACGACGCGCCCACGGGACCGACGCCGGGATCAAAGCGGCCCGCGCTGCGTACGTCGGCGGCGCGGACGGCACCTCGAACGAAGTCGCCGGCGAGCTGTTCGGCCTGCCGGTGGTCGGGACGATGGCCCACTCGTGGGTCCAGAGCTTCCCGAGCGAGCGGGCGGCCTTCGAGGCGTTCGTCGACGTGTACGGCGAGGACGCCGTGCTCCTGATCGACACCTACGACACGGTCGCCGGCGCGCAGACGGCCGTCGACGTGGCCCGGGAGGCGGGCGTCGACGTCCGCGGCGTCCGTCTCGACTCTGGGGACCTCGTGGCGCTGTCGCGGGCGGTCCGCGAGAGACTCCCCGAGGGGATGGAGATCGTCGTCTCCTCGGGCGTCGACGAGTACTTCCTGCGGGACTTCTTCGCCGACGGCGGCGTCGCGGACGGGTTCGGTCCGGGTACGGCACTGACGACGAGCAGGGACGCTCCGACGCTGAACCCCGTGTACAAACTCGTGGCCGTCGAGTCGGACGGCGAGATGGGGCCCACGACGAAGCTCTCGGCGGGCAAGGCGACGTATCCCGGCGCGAAGAGCGTCCGCCGGTTCGTGGCCGACGGGACCGTCCAGCGTGACGTCCTGGCCCGCGCCGACGAGGACGTCGGTGGCCGGGAATTGCTGGTCGACGTCGCCCGGGACGGCGACGTCGTCTACGAGTGTCCGACGCTGGACGAGAGCAGGGAGCGAACGCTCGAGACGCTCGAGAAGCTACCGGCGCCGGTCCGGGCCATCGAGGACCCCGCCGAGTATCCCGTCGAGGTCAGCGACGGACTCGCCGAGACGACCGAGCGGTTGCAGTCAGAGCTGCGCGAAAGAGCCGGTGGAACAGACTACAGCAGAAATTGAACGCACTGACGCACTCGAAGGGCACCCGGAGTGCCCTTCGATGTGTGAATAGTTTCGATGTCTACTATAACTGACCGCCGCCGGAAACTCAGGGCGAGCGTTTGCACAGCGGTCTGTTACCGCTGTGACGGCGCGTATCAACCGCGTGAACGCCGTGGTATTGCGCCTGCTCAGCGTATAAAAAGTTCCGCGGGGTCTTGCGGCCTGGGAAACAGTGGGGTTGATTTACCCAGGGAGTGAATAGGCTCAGGTAGAGATGAGCGCCAGTGAGGACTACGTCTTCGTGTGCCCCGAGTGCGAGGAATCGATGGAGGTCAATGCCTCGATGCGGGACGCGCTCATGGAGAACGGTTGCGTCATCTGCGGGTCGCCCGTGTCGGCTGCTGCGTTTACGGGCGGTCGAGGCGAATGCCCCGGGGCCTGACCCCGAGGCGATTCACGAGGACGGAGCGATCGATCGACCAGCGATGGGGCCACTGTGCCCGTAGAAGACTTCGGCGAGGGGCTACCACTGGCCGGTCGTCCACGTCGATTCGGACGCGCCGTCGGGCGAAATAGCAAGCAATAAAGTTTTGCCGAACACAGTCGTGATGCTTACGATGGGTCTGGAGCAAGAGACGGAGATGTCGAGCGAGGAGACGAACGCACTCCTCGGTCGCCACGAGACCGGTGTGCTGGCGCTCGCGCGCGACGACGACCCGTACGCGATTCCGATCTCCTACGGCTACGACGCCGACGAGCGACGCTTCTACATGCGGCTCGTGGCCACGCCGGACAGCGAGAAGAGCATGTTCCTCTCTGGATCGCCGGACGTGCGGCTCGTCGTCTACGAGGAGGAGGGACGCACGTACCGGAGCGCCGTCGTCACCGGGGTCCTCGAGTCGGTCGCCCGCGACGAGATAACGCCCGAGCACGTCGCACAGTACGGCGAGGCGAAGCGCCCGCTGTTCGAGATCTGGGGAGCGTCCAGGAGCGACCTCGACATCCAGCTCCACGTGCTCCGGCCGACGACGATCAGCGGCCG
The DNA here is from genome assembly GCF_020217425.1 of Halomicrobium urmianum. Lineage (NCBI taxonomy): Archaea > Methanobacteriati > Methanobacteriota > Halobacteria > Halobacteriales > Haloarculaceae > Halomicrobium > Halomicrobium urmianum. Next base: position 156,283 of record NZ_CP084092.1, on the reverse strand, counting down.
GCGCATCGTGCTGGAGCCCGACGACTGACTCAGCATCGCGCGAGCCCTCCCCGTGGCGAGGACCGGGCGAATCGCGCTCCAGAACATCCGCAGACTAAAGTGCCGACGCGGCCACCATCCCACGAATGACCGCCGGGATCCGCGTCACCGTCACCTTCCCGACGCCGCCCGACTGTCCCGTCGCGGAACTGTCGGCGGACGCCGGCACCGTCATCAGCGACGTCTCGACGAGCGTCGCGCGCGCGGGCTCGACGGACGCCCGCTCCGAGTTTCTCGTGGACGCCGAGGCGGTTCCGGACGACTACGAGCACGACCCCGTCTTCGCGTACGCCGACCGTCACCTCTATCGCGTCACGCACGACGCGGACTGCCCCTGCGCCCGCCTCGGCGAGTACGAGACGCCCGTTCACCGCTACTTCGTCACCGACGGCGCGCTCGAGCTCGTCTTTCACGCGGCCGACTTCGAGCGCCTCCAGACCATCGTCGGCGAGCTCAGGGAGCGCTACCCGGATGTCGACATCCAGCGGCTCGTCCGCACGTCCACGGAGGGCTCCGCTCGCGATCCCGTGTTCGTCGACCGCGGGAAGCTCACCGACCGTCAGCTGGAGGTCCTCCGGACGGCCTACGAGATGGGGTACTTCGAGCGCCCCCGGGGAGCCAACGCCACCGAGGTCGCTGACGAACTCGACGTCACGCCCTCGACCGTCACGGAACACCTCCTCGCGGCGCAGTCGAAGCTCTTCCGGGACGTCCTCGAACGGGAGCCCTGACCCGCGTCCGCCGGGGAGCGCGGTCGCCGACCGCCCGGGGTACTTAAACCCACCACGATAGACGGGCTGCAGACCCCTCCCGTCGGACCGCATCCGTAGAGACATGAGCCAATCGCAGCTACGTGGGGTCGAGGCCGTTCGCGGACGCGACGACGAACAGCGGTCCGTGACCGACGAAGACGAGATCGGGAGCGTCCTCGAAGCGCTCGAAGACGCCGACTGCCGGACCATCCTCGCGGGGACCAGCGACGCCGCGCTGTCCGTCACCGAGATCACCGAGCGGTTCGGAATCGCGAAGTCGACCGCCTACCGCAAGGTCGAGGACCTCGCCGACAACGGACTCCTCGAGAAGCGGGTGCGGCTCGACTCCGCCGGCCACCACGTCAGCACGTACGCCTGCAGCGTCGAGGGCGTGACGCTGTCCATCGACGACGAGACCGGCGTCGAGCTCAGCGTGAGCGGCGCCGCGGCAGGCACCGGAGAGCCGAGCGCCGGTCGCCTGTTCCATAGTAGAAATTGAACGCAACGACACACATCGAGGGGCACCCCGGGTACCCCTCGATGTGTGAATAGTTTCAATGTCTACTATAGCCGCGCGATTCCGATCGCCTGCAGCCGCCGGCTGCCCGTCGGGACCGAGAACAGCGACGCGTTCATCCGATTGGGACCCATTCGTACCGACACAATGATGCTCCCGACGCACGCCCTGGTCGGGATGGCCCTCGCCCTCCCGTACGCGCTCGCGGTGCCGGAGCTGGGCCCCGTGGCCCTCGTGGCGGGCTTCCTCGGCGGCGTGCTGCCCGACGTCGACCTGTACGCCGACCACCGCAGAGCCCTTCACTATCCGGTGTACCACTCGGTACTCGCCGCCGCGCTCGTTCCGGCAGCGGTGCTGGTCCCGTCGCCCGCGGTGGCAGCGGCGGCGTTCCTCGCGCTGGGAGCGGCCGCCCACGGCGTCGCTGACGTCTTCGGCGGGGGACTGGAGCTCCGACCCTGGGAGGGGACTTCAGACCGCGCGGTCTACGACCACTACCGAGACCAGTGGATCGCTCCCCGCCGGTGGGTCCGGTACGACGGGGCCCCCGAGGACCTGCTGCTCGCCGCCGGAGTGGCCGCGCCGTCGCTGGTCGTCCTCGACGGGGGATACGACCTGCTCGTGTTCGCCGCGCTGTTCGTCGCGGGCGTTTACACTGTAGTCCGTCGGATACTGCCCGCGCTCGCGACGCTCGCCGTCGAGCGCGTCCTCGTCCCCTACGTTCCGAGCGCCATCGTCGCCTCCCTGCCCGACCGCTACTTCGAGGAGACGGGGTGAGCACTCCGCTGGCCGGCACGCCGACGGGCTTGCACATACGAGAAACCGAACGCACTGACACGCTCGAGGGACGCCCGGGTGCGCCTCGAGTGTGAATAGCCTCACTTTCTACAGGTGGAGCAGGGCGAGTGCCTCGGGGTCGTCCGAGACGGGGGAGCCGTCTCGTGATGACGAGAGACCGTAGGTCTCTCGAACCACTCGTCCCGAGGTACTTCACGATAGCTCGATCACCTCCGTTCGCGGCGTCGATTACCGCAAAGGATTACGTTCGTCGGCCCGATGGTGACCGGACGAAGCGGAGATGACTGTAGCGACGACGCTCGGCGTAGTGCTCTTCCTCGCGGGCATGGTCGCCGTCCTCCTGGTGGCAGTTCGGCGCCGGAACGTCCCCGCCATCGTCAACGCGCTCGCGTCGCTCGGCGTCACGCTCCTCCCGCTGGCAGTCGACTCGCTCGGCCGGACCGCCTTCGCGTGGGACGTCACTGTCGGCCCGATACTGCCGCTCTGGGTCGGCGCCGCCGGATTCCTGCACTCGCTCGGGATGCTCGGGCCGTACGATACGATCCAGTGGTGGGACTCGGTGACGCACACGCTCTCGGCGGCGCTCGTCGCGGCGCTCGTCTACGCCGGGCTGATCGTGGTCGCGGGGTCGAGTGACGGGGTCCCGTCCTCCGTCGCCGTCGCGACGGTAGCGTTCACGTTCCTCGGCGGCGTGTTCTGGGAGCTGATCGAGCTGCTCGCACGGGAGATCGGCGACCGGTACGACGTCGAGCCCGTGCTGGTCCACTACAGCTGGCGAGACACGGTGACCGACCTCGTGTTCGACGTCGTCGGTGCGCTCGCCGTCGTGCTCGGCGACGTCCGCGCCTTCGTTCGGCTGGGTGAACAGGCCCCGCAGGCGACGGAGACGCTGGTGGTCGCCAGCGGTGCAGTAGTCGCGGGTGGATCGGCGCTACTCGCGGTGGCCGTGCTGGTCAACCGCGGAACCGGAGCCCGGCCGGCCGAGGACGGCCGGTGACGGGCCCGGCTTACCCCGCGGCTATTTGACGGTCGGCCGGGAAGTACCGGTATGTACGATCGGCTCCTGTTCCCGACCGACGGGAGCGACGTCGCGTCCGACGCCCTCGAATACGCCCTCGACGTCGCCGCCACGCACGACGCGACCCTCCACGTGCTCAACGTCGCCGACACGACCGTCGATAGCGTCACGAACGTCCGCGGCGAGGTCGTCGACGCCCTCGAGGAGGAGGGCGAACGCATCGTCGCGGCGGTCGCGGAGCGGGCGAGCGACAGGAACGTGTCCGTCGTGGCCGAAGTCCTGCAGGGTCGTCCCCACGAGACAATCGTCGACTACGCCCGGACGAGCGGCGTCGACCTCGTCGTCATGCCGACGCACGGACGCAGCGGGATCAAGCGGTACCTCCTCGGCAGCGTCACCGAGCGCGTCGTCAACACGTCCAACGTCCCCGTCCTGACGGTCACTCCCGACGATGACGCCCGGCTGACGTATCCGCCGCGGGACGTCCTGGTCCCGACCGACGGAAGCCCGGGAGCAGACCGGGCCGTCGCCGAGGCGATCGCCCTCGCGAAGGAGACCAGCGCGACGCTGCACCTGCTCCACGTGATGGAGACGGCGAGCCTGGGGCCCGACGTCCGGTCGGCCGTGAAAGGCGGCGAACTGGAGGAGCGGGGGAACGAGATCCTCCACGCGGCGGCGGATCGGGCCCGCGACGCGTCGGTCGACGACGTCGCCACGGCGCTCGCGTCCGGACGGGCCTACCGGGAGATCCTCTCGTACGTCAGGGAGAACGACGTCGACGTCGTCGCGCTAGGCACCCACGGTGAGACGGAGTTCAGCCGGTACGTGCTGGGCGGCGTCAGCGCGAAGCTGATCCGGACCTCGCCCGTGCCGGTCCTGCTGGCTCGCCAGCTGGAATCGGACGGGACGAACGAGACGCCATAGAACTTTCAGCCGGGACGGAGAAGGTCAGCCCAGAGATGTACGACGCGATCCTCGCACCGACTGACGGCAGCGAACACGCCCTCCGGGCGGCCGAACACGCGGCGGCGCTGGCCCACGCGTTCGACGCCGAACTGCACGTCGTCACCGTCGTCGACCTCGACGCGGCGGCCGGGCCGTTCAGTGCCGGCGGACTGAACGAGCAGGAGATCCAGCGACTGAAGGACAGACGGGCCGAGGCGATACAGGCCGTGGAATCGACGATCGACGCGACGGACGACCTGCACACGGAGGTCGTCACCGGCCGCCCCGGACGGGCCATCCTCGAGTACGCGGGCGAGCACGGCGTCGACCTGATCGCGATGGGCACGCGCGGTCAGTCGGGGGTGCGCCGCGCCGTCGCCGGCAGCGTCGCCGAGCACGTCGTCCGGCGGTCGAAGGTGCCGGTGATCACCGTCAGGGCGACCGACCGGAGCCGCGTCGGGGACGGCTACGACGACGTCCTCGTCCCGACGGACGGGAGCGACCACGCCGCGACAGCCGCGGCCCACGGCGTCGCTATCGCCGAGGCCTTCGGCGCCCGAGTCCACGCCGTCCACGTCGTCGACGTCGGCGCGGCGGCGAGGACGCCGAGCGTCTCACCGCCGACGTCGCTGCTCGACCAGCTGCGGTCCGTCGGCGAGGCGGCCACCGAGGACGTCGCCGAGCGTGCGCGGGAGGCGGGACTCGACGCGCAGACGCAGGTGCAGGAGGGGCTGCCGTCCCGCGGCCTCCTGGCGTACGCCGACGAGCACGACGTCGACCTGATCGCGATGGGATCGGCCGGTCGCACCGGCCTCGATCGGTACCTCGTCGGCAGCACGACCGAGCGAGTGATCAGGCGCGCCGAGACGCCGGTCCTCTCCGTGACGGCCGGCGAGGACTGAATCGGTCGGCCGCTTCCGTCCCGGGCGAGACAGCGGTACTGATCGTTCGCGCCGGGCAGCCCCGCGATCCGCCCCAGACTATAGGTGACTCGGCCGACACGTCCAGACGATGCTTCCCGTTCGACGCCTCGTACTCGACGTGCTGAAGCCGCACGAGCCGCCGCTCCCCGAGTTCACGACCCAGATCTCCGACGCGGAGAGCGTCGCCGGCGTCTCCGCATCGCTCATCGAGCACGACACGGAAGTCCAGAACGTGGAGCTGACGCTCACCGGGGAGTCGCTGACCTACGAGTCGATCGAGGAGCAAGTCGAGGAACTCGGCGCGACGGTCCACTCGGTCGACCTGGTGGCCTGCGGAGAGGCCGCCGCCGACTCCCGCCCGCCGCGGGATAGCTGACACCCGTGTCCTCGAGACTACGGTCCCTTCGCGCGCTCCTGGGCAGGGACGACGTGCTCTCCATCGCGCGGCGCTACTTCGTGTCCAACGGGTTCGACGGGACGCTGACGTGCATCGGCGTCGTCGTCGGCGCGGTCCTCTCGGGCGTCCCCGACGGGGTCACCGTCATCAAGATCGGTGCCGGGGCCGCCGTGGGGCTCGGTACGTCGGCGCTCTGGAGCGTGTGGGAGATCGAGCGGGCGGAGACGAAGGCCGAGATCCTCCGCATCGAGCGGGCGATGCTGACGGACCTCGACGACACGCGCGTCCAGCGGCAGCAGCGGGGCGCCCGGGTGTTCCACGCACTCGCGAGTGGGCTCGGGCCGCTCATCGGGATCCTGATTCCGCTGACGCCGTTCACTGTCGAGGGGACGCTGTTGACCATGGTGGAAGCCGCCGTCATCGCGGTCGGACTCGGAATCGGCGTCCTCTGTGCGTTCGGCGCGTACATGGGGTCGATCTCCGGCCAGCGGTGGTACGTCGCCGCCGCCAGGATGGGGCTTGCCGGCCTCGTCGTCGCAGCCATCAACGTCTTCCTCCCGGGTTGAACGCCCACGAGCATCGGCGAGTAGCCGTCGAACCCGCCGCGGGTAACACCCTTACCACTGGGCGAAGACTGTCAGACCGTGTCAGGGAGTCCACACAGCCGATCGGCAGACGACGTCGTCGCCGGTCTCGACACGGATCCCGACGGCCTGTCCGACGACGAGGCCCGGCGACGCCTCGACGAGCACGGCGAGAACGACGTCGTCAGCGGCGGCGAGCGCTCGGCCGTCGACATCTTCGTCGCGCAGTTCGACAGCGCTCTCATCTGGGTGCTGATCGCCGCCGCGGCGCTATCGGTGTGGGCGGGCCACGTCGTCGACGCGGTGTTGATCGCCGTCATCGTCGTCGCCAACGGAATCTTCGGCTTCGTTCAAGACTACCGCGCGGAGGAGAGCCTCGCGTCACTGCGGGAACTGGCAGCGCCGACGGCCGTCGTGCGGCGCGACGGGGACGCGGTCGAGGTGGACGCGACGGCGCTCGTACCGGGCGACGTGGTCGAACTGGAGAGCGGCGACGTGGTCCCCGCCGACGCGCGACTGCTGTCGGAGAGCGCCCTCGAGGTGGACGAGGCGGCCCTGACGGGTGAGAGCGTCCCCGTCTCCAAGTCGCCCGAACCGGTCGACGAAGCAGCGCCGCTCGCCGAGCGTGAGTCGGCCGTGTACAAGGGGACGAACGTGACCCGCGGATCGGGCGTCGCCGTCGTCACGGCCACGGGAATGGACACCGAGGTCGGCGACATCGCGCGTGAACTCGCCGGGACCGAGGAGACGGACACGCCGCTGCAGGCCGAACTCGACGACCTCGGGCGGACGCTGGGGATCGGCGTCCTCGTCCTCGCCGCGCTCGTCGTCCCGTTCCTGCTGCTCCGGGGCACGGATCCGATCCAGGCGGGCCTGACGGCCGTGTCGCTGGCCGTCGCCGCCGTCCCCGAGGGACTCCCGGCCGTGGTGACGCTGACGCTGGCGCTCGGGGTCCGCAGGATGGCCGACGAGGACGCGCTCGTGCGGCGACTGCCCGCCGTCGAGGCGCTCGGGTCCGTCGACGTCGTCTGCACCGACAAGACCGGGACGCTCACCGAGGGCCGGATGCGCGTCGAGCGGCTGTGGGTCAACGACGCCGTCGTCGCCCCGGGCGACGAGGGGCGCGACCAGTCCGCCGTGGGATCGGACGACCGCGCCGAGTTACTGCTGCGGGCGGGCGCCCTCTGTAACGACGCGACGGCCGAGGAGGGCGACCCGACCGAGCGAGCGATCGTGGAGGCCGCAGCGGACTACGGTCTCGACGTCGCGGCACTCAGGGACGAGTACCCACGGACGGACGAGATCCCGTTCTCGTCGGAACGCAAGTGGATGGGAACCGTTCACGGCGACGTGGTCTACGTGAAGGGAGCGCCGGAGGTCGTCCTCGAGATGTCCGATCGCGTCCTGACCGAGTCGGGGCCGACAGAGCTCACGGGGGAACGGGCCGAACGGATCCGCGACCGGACGGAGGCGTTCGCCGACGACGCGCTGCGGGTGCTCGCGGTGGCCTACACGGAGGAGACGGACGCGGTCGACGAGGACCTGGTGTTCGTCGGCCTGGTCGGGATGATCGATCCGGCGCGCGAGGAGGTCGCGGACGCCATCGCGACGACGACGGGCGCGGGCGTCGCCGTGAAGATGATCACCGGCGACAACGCCCGCACGGCCGCCGCCATCGCGGCGTCGCTCGGCATGGACTCGTCGGTCGTCGAGGGGAGCGAGATCGAACGCCTCGACGACGACGAACTCCGCGAGCGCGTCGAGTCGGTCGACGTCTTCGCGCGCGCCGCCCCCCAGCACAAGGTGCGCATCCTCCGCGCGCTCCAGGCGAACGGCCACGTCGTCGCGATGACCGGCGACGGCGTCAACGACGCGCCGGCGCTGAAGAACGCCGACGTGGGCGTCGCGATGGGGATCCGCGGCACGGACGTCGCCAAGCAGGCCAGCGACGTCGTCCTGCTGGACGACAACTACGCGACCATCGAGCGAGCGATCGAGCGCGGACGGGCCATCTTCGACAACGTCTGGAAGTTCGTGGCGTACCTCCTCAGCGCGAATATCGCCGAGGTGGCGATCGTCTTCCTCGCCTCGCTGCTGGGCTACCTCGTGCTGCCGGCGGTCCAGCTGCTGTGGATCAACCTGCTGACGGACGGCCTGCCGGCGCTGGCGCTGGGCGCCGATCCACAGGGTGGCGACGTGATGGAGCGACCGCCACGGGATCCCGACCGCGGCATCGTCGACCGGGAGATGCTCGGCCTGATGGGCGGGACCGGCACAGTGACCACCGCGGCGATGCTCGGCCTGCTGTTCTACGCGCTCGACGGCGCGCCGTCGGTCACGCCGTACGCGATGACGATGGTGTTCACCGGGTTCGTCCTCCTGGAGTTCGGGAAGCTGTACGTCATCCGCTGGCTGCGGGAGACGCCGACGTACTCGAACCGGTGGCTGGCGCTCGCCGTCGGCGGGTCGCTGGCGTTGCAACTCGCCGTCCTGTACACGCCGCTCAACCGGTACTTCGGCACCGTGGCGCTCGGGGTCGCTGACTGGGGAATACTCGCGGCCGTTCTCGCCGTCGTCCTGCCGCTGTACCTCCTAGTCGCCGCCGGCGTCAGGCGGCTTCGACCCGGGTACTGATGCCGCCACGCCGGCGGGACTTCAGTCCGTCAGTCTGTCCACGGTCGTGTTGATCTCGCGGATCTTGGCCGATTGCTCCTCGTTGGCCGCGGCGACCTCGGAGATCTCGCCGGCGACCCGTTCGGCCTGCTCGACGAGTTCGTCGGCCATGCTCGCGACTTCCTCCGTGGAGGCGGCCTGATCGTCCGTCGCGTCGGAGACCTCGCGAATACCCTGTGACGCCTCCGCGACGGCGTCGGCGATCTCCTGAAGGGTTTCCATCGCCGACTCGACCTCCTCCATGCCCCGGTCGACCTCCTCGGTCGTCTCCTCGAGGCTCTTCACGGCGTTCTCCGTTTCCCGTTTGATATCGTCGACCATCGACTCGATCTCGCTCGCGTGCTCCTGGGACTCCTCCGCGAGTCCCTTGACCTCGTCGGCGACGACGGCGAAGCCCTCACCGGCTTCCCCCGCGCGGGCGGCCTCGATCGATGCGTTCAGCGCGAGCATGTTCGTCTGGTCGGCGATGTCGTTGATCACCTCGACGATCTCGTCGATCTCCGCGACGCGCTCGTGCAATCGATCGACGTCGGTCGCCACGTCGCGGGAGGACTCGGTCACGCTGTCCATCACGTCGATCGCCTCGGTCGCGGCGTCGCGTCCCTCCGCGGCCAGTTCCTCGGCGCGTTCGCTCGTCGCGCTCACTTCCTCGGCGGTGGAGGCGATCTCCTCGATCGTCGCGCTCATGTTCGCGACTTCGTCGCCGACGTCTTTCATCGAATCCGCCTGCGTGCGAGCGATGTCGCTGATCTCGTCCGTGCTGTCGGCCACCGCTTCCGCCGACTCGTGGAGTTCCTCGATCGGGCGAGAGAGATCCCGTTCCACCTCCTGCATGAGCCGATCGCGTTCCGCGATCGACTCCTCGAGCTCCTGATTGTAGGAGTGGATGTACGTGTCTGCGACGACCTGCATGTCGAGATTGACGATCCGAAGGACCGCGAGGACCTCTTCGAGCCCGCGATCGAGTTCCTCGCTTACGACGTCTGTGACTGGACTGGCGTCCTCGGCTTCCGTCACCGCCGTTCCGCCGTCGCCGGCGACGGTCCGCTCCTCCAGCCGATCGACTAGCCGCTGTTCGAGGCGCTCGAACAGGAGCGGGAGGACGAGGTCGTAGTAGACGCCGTACTGCCCGATGTAGTGTTTCATCGGCATGTCGAGCAGGTCGTGGATCTTGCCGATGCGAGCGCGGTCCCGGAAGTACTCCACGCCGTAGTCGCCGCTCGCGAGCGTCACGAGATACGCAGATTGCGTCCGTTTCAGCTGGTCGATCGATTTCTCCGAGCCCTTGATGACCTCGACCGTCTGCTCGTGTCCGGTGAGATTCTCGTAGAACCCCTGTGCGATATCGTCCGTGTGATCGCGAAACGTCGCTTCCAGGTTCGACAGGTGGCGTTCGTCAGTCTCGTCGAACCCGACGAAGTCCTTCCGCCACTCGATCTCGTCGCCGGTCAGTCCGCACTCCTCGACGAGCGAATCGACGTCGAGCTGCGAGTTCAACCCACCGCGTCCGAACTCATTCGCCCAGTCTTTCATACCGCCAGTCGAACTGGCCCGGTCGTAAAAATATCGACCCAGTTATCGATATCGATAGGGACAGAGTTAGTGAAATAATATGTGCCAGAGAGACTCACTCGAGGTCATCGCGGTGTACCTACCGGGAAGAGAGACCGATCCGTCGGGAATTCCGCCCCGTTAGCCGGTTTGATGCTCGACAGTCGTGACCACCGCCCGCCAGTACGGGAGGTTGCCGTCGGGCAGGTTCCACTCGACGGACGCCTCGGTCGGGATCAACCGCCCGTCGATCCGCTGATAGTCACCGAAGCGGCCCGTCCAGGGGGCGTAGTCGTCGTCTTCCTGCCGGTACCGCTCGGCGGCGGTCACTCGCTCCACGAGGCCGTCGTCGTCGAAGTGGAAGACGAGCGAGGCGGTGGTCCCTCGGTCCCGGAGCGTCGCCCGGGCCGACCGGTCGTCGACGGCCGCCCACTCGACGCCCGCGCCGGGCAGCAGCGCCGTCGGAAACCAGACGGCCTCTGCGAGGTACCGCTGGAGTTCCGCCTCGTTCATCTCCGGCCCGGGGTCGGCGTCGGCGACGGGAATCGTCGAGAGGAGACACGCACGTAGCGATCCATGACCACGCTCGTAGGCGTCGACGACGCGGACGGGAACCAGCGGAGCGACGTCGATCGTCGCGTCCCAGACGAATCCCGGCGGATCGACGCCGTAGTGCTGGGTCGCACGCATCGGCTTCCACGAGCCCGATCGGCCGCCGAGCCTGAACTCGCCGCGCTGCTCCAGTCGCACCGAGGCGACGGACGTCCGTCCCGCCTCGAGCACCGTCTCGAAGTAGCGCCGGACCGGGTCGGGGAGGTGGGCGACGGCGTCGGGTTCGAAGGTCCGGTCCGAGTGTGGCTCGGTGGCGGCGGCCGAGGTCACCACGGCAACTCGACGCGCCGTCGAACGGTCGAGGCGGACCTTCCCGACTGCGACGGCGCTGGCGAGCAGACCGAGTCCGACCAGTGAGCGGCGAACGGGGCTGGATCCCATACTGATCGTCTCTCCTGCACCGACGTGAAGGCTCGCCGCCGCCCGGCGGAGCACACGGCTACTGCGCCAGGTACCCGCCGTCGACGGGATACGCGGATCCCGTGACGAACGACGCCTCGTCGGAGCAGAGCCAGACGATGGCGTTCGCGACCTCCTCTGGCGTGCCCATCCGTCCGAGGGGCTGCATCCCGACGAACTGCTCGATCGCCTCGGGATCGGCGTCGCCAGCCCGATCGACCATGGGCGTGTCGATGACGCCGGGACAGACCGCGTTGACCCGAACGTCATCGGCCGCGTACTGCGTCGCGGCGACGCGCGTCAGCCCGACGAGCCCGTGTTTGCTAGCGACGTACGGGACGCCGCCGGCGGAGACGAGGCCCGCGATCGAGGAGACGTTTACGACGGCGCCGCCGCCGTCGACAAGTTCGGGGAGTTCGTGTTTCAGACACAGCCAGACGCCCTTTAGATTGATGTCGACGACCCTGTCCCAGGCGTCCTCTGACACCTCCGCGAGGGGATCAGTCTCGCCCTCGATGCCGGCGTTGTTGACGGCGACGTCGAGACCGCCGTAGGCGTCGACGGCCTCGGCGACCATCGCCTCGACGTCATCCGCGTCACTCACGTCCGTCTCGACGAAGGCGGCCGTGCCGCCGTCCGCCTCGATTCGGTCGACGGTCTCGCGGCCGCCGTCGGCGTCGACGTCGCTGACGACGACGTTCGCACCCTCCGCTGCGAACCGCTCCGCGGTCGCTCGTCCGATACCCGACGCCGCGCCGGTGACGATAGCCGTCCGGGACTGGAAGTCGGTCTCCATACTGGGAAGTATTGCTGAAGCATAATATATCTCGCGAGGATTCCCGTCGTGGAGGACGTCCTCGTCAGTACCTGCCGTCTCGGTCGGACGTACGATGCACAATTTGCCGTTCAGTGGAGAGGGTTCGTACAACAGCAGACGCGTATCTGCGGGCGTGTGACTCGAACCGAGGCTTCAAGGGTGTCAGAACCGGCGACAACGGCTAATAGCACGATCAACCAACTAGAAATCGATTCGAGCCAAGCCACCTGTTCGGGGTCTTTATTGTCAGGCCGGGGACGGTTCGGTTCCGGATCAGGAGGCCCAACGATGGCAACTACCCAACACAGAGAGAACGTAAAGCAAGGCGTCGACCTCGACGAGTTCCACGAGTTCGTCGAGTACGCGACCGAGAACCCCGAGGACGTGCAGTTCGAACTCGGAGCCCGCGCTCCCTACGAGGGGCGGCTCTTCCACAGTCTGGCGAAGATAGACGCGTACTCGCTCGGCGGCGACGAGATCGAACGCGAGACCCGCGAGTACACGCTCCCGATGGGCGCGTGGAAGGAGGTGGAGGAGGCGACCGGCTTCGTCGATCCGACCGACCGGATGGAACCGATCGAGGTCGCCCTCGCGGCCCTGGCCGCGTGCGTGAACGTGGCCGTCGGCGTCACGGCGCTCGCCAACGAGATCGAACTGGACGACCTCGAGACGACCGTCCGACTCGACTTCGATCCGCGCGTGGTCTTCACGATCCACGACGTCGACCGATCGGACGAGACCTTCGACGACGTCCGCGTCGAGATCGAGGTCGCCGGCGACGGGCTCACGGACGAGGACGCCCAGATTCTCGCCGACGGGGCGCAGCGCTCGCCCGTGTGGAACCTGATGCGGCTTCCCCACGACATGGAGCCGGTCGTCAGTGTCGCGTAGGCGTCCGCGACTACTACGGTTCGGAGTGCCGTGCGGACGGCGCTCTACGGCTTTTCTCCGGTCGTTTCGGCCCGAACAGCCCACGAATAGTACTGAAACTGGCCGTCGTTTCCGGGAGCGTCCGTGCCTGCCGGTCACCGCGTGACTTCGCGGCGTCTTCGAACACCGATCGACTGCAGTGGCTCCGGCAGCGGGAGCGGGCCTCCCGGAAAACGACCCTGGACACCCGCGGTCTCCTCGAAGCGATCATCAGCTGCCACGTGTCGGCGGATTCAGCGAATTCCCCGAACGGGTGGCTGTACAGTACATATTCCCGTTAGGAATAGTATTCCCAACGAGAAAGAGGAGACCACGACGCGCACGAACGCAGTCGTCGCGACGCTCGATCAGGCACCGCCGTCGAGGTGGTCTCGAACCCGACGGGCGGAGTCTTCCAGTAGCGGGACGTCGTCGGTGAACACCTCGATGGCGACGGTCCCGTCGAAGCCCGACAGATGCTCGGCGACGACCCCGTAGTCGACCTCGCCCGCGCCGAGCGGGAGGTGCGTGTCGCCGCGGCCCCGGACGTCGTGGACGTGGAGGTGCGAGACGCGGTCGGCGTGGCCGCCCAGGAACCGGTCGATCGCGTCGTTCCCGTCCTCCATGTACGCGTGGCCCACGTCGAAACAGACGGCTGTCCCAGTCTCCTCGGCGATGTCCCCGAGGACGGAGAGGGGGAGCCCGCGGGCCTGATGGCCGACGTTCTCGACGACGACCTCGACGCCGGCGTCGTCGCCCGCGGCCGCGATCGCCGAGAGCTGGTCGGCGAAGGTCGGGCGCTGATCGGTATCGTGCGGGTTTCGCATCGTCGCGTGGAGCACCGCCTTCCGCGCGCCGACCGAGCCCGCCCAGTCGAGCAGTTCTGTCTGGTAGTCGACGATCGCGTCGTTGAGCTGTGTCACCGGCGTCGAGACGACCTGGTCGAACGGGAGGTGGACGCACAGATCCGCGTCGCTGGCGTCGAGCGCGTCGCGCAGTTCGTCGTCCGCGTCGCCGGGCCCGTACGCCGATTCCCCGATCGAGAGTTCGGCGAACGCGAACTCCGCAGCGGTGGCCGCCAGCCGCTCGGTCGAGTCGCCCACCGTGAGACCGATCTGCATGGTAGGGGTACGACGCGTCTGGTCCTTATAGGTGATAGCCCCTTCCGGACCCCGGTGACCGAGAACAGTCGGTTCCTTCTTGCCGGCGCTGGGCGTAGGGAGAGACGAACCGTGGAGAACAATCCAGACGGACGCCGACTGCGGGATTACGCGGTGATCCTCCCGTGACGACGGCCGAACCAGTTCAGCGCTCGACGTGTACGCTGTCCATCGAGCGGCGCGGCGGCCGGGGAGAGTCCGGCGCGGTGTCGCTCGAGCGGCGCCTGGCGGACGTGGCCGGGGTGCACGACGTCGACGTCTCGTTCCAGACCGGGAGCGTGCGGATCTCCTACGACGAGAGCGTGGTCTCGGAGGACGAACTCAGGCGTGCGGTCCGCGACGGTGGCGCTACGCTCGAGGAGGAGGACCCGGACGAGGCGCGAACCCACTCGGAGCTACGCGTCGAGGCGGCGTTCGTCGGACTCACGCTGCTCGGGATGGTCGGCGGGCTGGTGGCCGGCTGGCTGGACGCTCCCGCGTCGGTCAGGTGGGTCGCTTACGGCGGCGCGTACGTCTTCGGCGGGTGGTACGGGCTGCAGGGCGCCGTCGAGACGCTCCGGCACCGCGCGGTGGACATCGACCTGCTGATGATCGTCGCGGCGGTCGGGGCGCTCCTGATCGGGGCGCCGTTCGAGGGAGCGATGCTCCTCTTTCTGTTCTCGCTGTCGAACACGCTCCAGCACTACGCCATCGGGCGGTCGCGGCGCGCGATCCGCTCACTCATAGAGATGCGCCCGGAGTCGGCGCGGGTGCTGCGCGACGGCGAGGAGGTCGCCGTTCCCATCGACCAGGTCGAGGTCGGCGACGTGTTCGTCGTCCGTCCGGGCGACCGCATCCCGCTCGACGGGGCCGTCGTCGACGGCGAGAGCACGGTCGACCAGGCCTCGCTCACCGGCGAGTCCGTACCCGTGGCGAAGGCGCCCGGGGACGAGGTCTTCGGCGGGACGATCAACGAGAGCGGGAGCCTCGAGATCGAGGTGACCCGCGAGGCACACGAGTCGGCCATCACCAGGCTCATCCACATGGTCGAGGAGGCCCAGAGCGAGAAGGCGCCCACGCAGCGGCTCATCGACCGGCTCGAACAGCCGTACGTACTGGGCGTGTTCGCGCTCACGGCGGCGGCCGTCGCCGTCCCGATGCTGCTGGGCGCCGAGTTCTCGCCCACGTTCTACCGGGCCATGACGCTCATGGTCGCGGCGTCGCCGTGCGCGGTCATCATCTCGACGCCGGCGGCGGTGCTCTCGGCCATCGCGTCTGGCGGGCGACAGGGTGTCCTGTTCAAGGGCGGGGAGCACGTCGAGACGGCGGCGGAGATCGACGCCGTCGCGTTCGACAAGACGGGGACGCTCACCGAGGGAGACACGCAACTGACCGACGTGATCGTCCGCGACGAGGCCGGCGCAGCGAGCGACTCCCTCACCGAGGACCGGCTCCTCCGTCTCGCGGCCGCCGTCCAGGCCCGATCTGAGCACCACCTGGCCGAGGCGACCGTCGAGGCCGCCGACGAACGGGCGCTCGACGTCCCGGAGGCCGACGGGTTCCAGGCGGCCGCCGGCAAGGGCGTCCGCGCGACCGTCGGCGGCGAGGCGATCCACATCGGGAACCGCAGTTACGTCGAAACGTTCCTCGGGGACGCGGCCGTCGACGGGCTGGACGACGGACTGGACAGGCTGGTCGATCTGGAAGCGGACGGAAAGACGGCCGTGCTCGTCGTCCGCGAGTCAGACGACGGGACGGTCGTCCTCGGCTGGCTCGCCTTCACCGACACGGTGCGACCCGGCGCGGCGGAGATGGTCGCCGAGCTCCGCGAGATCGGCGTCGAGCACGTCGTCATGCTCACGGGCGACAACGAGCGCGTCGCGCGCCGGATCGCCGACGAGGTCGGTATCGACGAGGTGCAGGCGGAACTGCTGCCCGAGGAGAAGGTCGACGCGGTCGAGGCGCTGGTCGACCGCTACGAGAACGTGGCCATGGTCGGCGACGGCGTCAACGACGCGCCGGCGCTCGCGACCGCGACGCTCGGCGTCGCGATGGGGGGCGCCGGCACCGACGTCGCGCTGGAGACGGCGGACGTCGTGCTGATGGGCGACGACATCAGCAAGATCCCGTACGTGCTCGGGCTGGGTCGCAGGACGCGCCGGACGCTCTCGGTCAACCTCGCCATCGCCTTCGGCGCGATCGTGCTCATGGTGGGCACGATCCTCCTGCGGGGGATCCCGCTGCCGCTCGCTGTCGTCGGGCACGAGGGGTCGACCGTGCTCGTCTCGCTGAACGGGCTCCGGCTGCTCGGCTACCGGGACTGAGCGAGGCCGGGGAAACCGGGAACAGTGAGCGACGCCTACCGTCGGTAGCGAGGCACCATGAACAGACACGAACTCGTCGACGTGGGGACCGTCCGACTCAGCAGGCTGCTCGTCCGGGAGGGGAAGCTCTTCGGCCGGTCCGTCGACGCGCCGCCGCTCGTCGACGCCGCGACCGACGCCGAGGCCACCGTGGACGACGTCGCCGTCGCCGGTCGGCACGAGGTCGCAGTCGACACCCCTGTCGGGTCGTTCGAGGCCGCGTACATGCCCTGGCAGTGGCTGGGCCCCGACTACCCGACCGTCGTCTACCACCACGGCAGCGGCGAGCGACCGTTCGACTTCGGGCGGTTCGGTTCGAACTCGTTCCGGGGCCTGTTCGTCGCGACCGACGACGACCTCCCGGTCAACGTCGTGGCCGTGCGGGCGCCGTTCCACGGCGGGTCCGCCGCCGAGTACGTCCGAGCGATGGGTGACCTCTCGAGCTTTGTCGGGATGGTCGCCGCGTCGACGGCCCTCTTCGAGGCGATTACGCAGCGGGCGCAGGAGCGGACGGACCGACCCGTCGTCCTCGCGGGGACGAGCCTCGGGGGGTTCGCCGCCAACCTCCACCGCGCCTGCTTCGACACCGCAGACCGCTACGTGCCGCTGCTCGCCGGCGCCGCGTTCGGTGACCTGTTCGTCCACTCCGCGTATCGCCATCTGGTCGCCGACGCGGCGCTCGGGCAGCCGTCCGCCCTCCGCGAACGCCTCGACTTCGGGACGGCGTTCCGCGACGTGGCGGCCGACGACTGCTCGCCGCTACTCGCGCGGCACGACCGTATCGTGGAGTACGACCGACAGCGACCGAGCTACGCGGGGATGACGCTGACCGTGATCGACAAGGGCCACGTCACGGGCGCGCTCGCCAGCGACGCGCTCCGGACCCACGTTCTGAATGCGCTACCGTCGTGAGTCCGGAGATCCCGTCTCGAAGAGGGCGGATCACCGCACGTCACAGAGAGGGCCGATCCGTCCCGTCAGCCGGCGAGGCGGGCGATCGCCAGGGCTTCCCGGTAGTTCGCGGCGGCGAGCAGGAGGTACCCGCCGACCAGCAGCGCCCACTCGCGCCGCGTCGGCGACCACTCCCGCGGGGAGCGGACCCGGTCGAACGGCTCCCGCCAGCGGGGGCCCGACTCCTGGTGCCAGATCATGACCCCACGAGTCGCGACCACGATGGCGACCATCGCCGTGATCTCCATGGGCCCGCTCCGCTCGGCGAGGACGGACAGCGACGGTGCGATCCGCCCATCGCCGCCGACGGCGAGCGAGCCCGTTCCCCAGACAGCGCCGTACTGCGGCGCCTGAACGACTTCGACGACGTAGCCGAGCGGCGTGTTCACCGACCGGAAGGCGTTCGCCCCGACGGCGACCAGCGAGACGCCCACGTTCCAGGCGAACAGCGTCAGGAACTCGCGCGTGACGGACCCGGCGTAGTCGGCCCTCGCCACCGGGTTCCCGCTGCGGAGGATCCCCCGTGGCAGCAGGACGTAGCTCAGGATCCAGGCGGCGGTGAACACCGTCGCGACGACGAGCCACAGCGACACGAACCGGACGAGGACGTCGTCGTGGTTGACGTAGCGCCCGAGCAGGCCGGCCGTCCGCGAGACGGGGCCGTCGGAATCAGCGCTCGACTGCTGTGGCACGACCGGGATTTCGACGGCTCCCGACTTCAGTACGCCGGCGATCGCTGACCGCCGCGGGCCGGACCGGGCGGGGAATCGGCCGTCGTCGCGACCCCGCTACTTGATGATGGTCACGGGGACGGACGCCTTGTCGACGACGCTCTTGGCGACGCTGCCGACGACCCGTTCCTGCTCGTCCGAGAGCCCGCGGTGACCGACGAAGATGCCGTCGACGCCGGCGTCCTCGGCGTACCGCGAGATGGCGTCGGCGGGCCGGCCGGTCAGCAGTTCGGTCGCGACGTCGATCTCGGTCCCGACGTCCGCCGCGGTCTCGGCGGCCACTTCCCGCGCCCGTTCGAGCGTCTGCTCCCCGTGGTCGACGGCCTCGGCCTCCCCCGGTAGCACGAGGGTCCCCTCGACCAGTTTCGCGTCGGGCGTCAGGACGTGGACGACGTCGAGGGCGGCGTCCCACGTACTCGCCTCCCTGGCGGCGTGTTCGACCGCGGTGTTGCTAACGTCGGACCCGTCAGTTGCGACCAGATACTGCATGTGAGATAGTAGCCGCTGGCCCGTATTAACCACGCGCGGCCGTTCTCTCCCCCCGGGAATCGGCCGAGACGGCGTCGAGTTGCCGCCGTCGACCCGATAGCTGTGTGTCGGAAAGCGCGACGGCGTGACCGGAAACGCCGCATGCCGTCCGAACTGGAAGGGATCGACTAGCGACGGTCCGCACGTCCTGAAGTGACAGGTTTCCGTCGTGTGTGCGACTAGATCTGTGGATGCAGTCCCGGTACTACGAGACCAGTCGCCGTCAGCGGACCCGAACGGGTTCGCGTCTCTCGATTCGCCGTCACCCAGTGGTACGTAATCGTAGATGAGTGATATGCGGTATCACCCCCCAAATTGAAGTAGATTCCAATTTTCTGTCCTACATGTGAATCGCCATACATCTCACGCCGTTCGGCCGGCAGGCACGGACGAGCAGGACCACGGGCTCAGTGGGGACGAGGGATGAGATGGCCGACCGCCGTGATCCTCGTCATCGTCGCGCTGGTGCTGGCGCCGATGTGGGTGGTCGCGAGCCAGGGCGAGGGCCCCGTCGAAGAGGTCGAACTCGACCACAGCGTCAGCGAGATTCGGCCACTGGGCGGGTTCGTGGACACGCCCAACGCCCTCTCACCGAGCCAGGTCGGCGTCGTCGTCTGGGCCGCGCTGTTCGCGCTCTTCGGCGTGCTCGCCGCGGTCCACCGGTTCATGAACGCGGCGGTTCGGCCGCCCGACCGCGGCGCCACGGAGGCCGGGTCCGGTGACGAAACGCCGGCCGCCGACGGCGGTGCGGTCGGAGACGAGGCCGCCTCGGAGCAACTGGCTGACGGCGGCGTCTCGGCCGCCGGGTGGTTGCGCACGGACGACCGCTGGATCGTCGAGTACAGCGACGCCTCGGAGTCGGTCGAGGGGATCGTCGCGATGGGTGGGCTGACGGCCCTCGCCATCGTCTTCGCGGCGCTGTTCACCGCCGAGTACTTCACCCTCGCGCGGACCCAGTACTTCGGGCTGTACGCGGCGGGGATGTTCCTCTCGCTGGCCGGCCTGACCGCGGCCTACTACGCGTGGTTCATGCCCCACGTCGAGGTCGCCGAACGGAGGGGTCACTGATGCCGGGGTCCGACCGCGACGGCGACGAGGTCGGCCGCGTGCTCGAAGACATCCCCGACGTCGACGCCTGCCAGCAGTGCCCCTGCGCCTGCGACGTGGAGGACCTGCTCGCGGACGAGCGCGGGGAGGTCGAGCGGCGCGACGTCGCCAAACTCCTGGCTACCGTCGGCGGGCTGACGGCCGTCGGGAGCCTGGCCGCGCCGCTGGCCGGCCTCTCGCAGGTGTTCGAGCGGGAGTACGAGGGCCCGATCTACAGCGACGACGTGGCGCTGGTCGACGACGAGGGGGAGCCGGTGACCGAGAACTTCCTGGAGTACGGCGACTTCGCGACGGTGTTCCCCGAGTCGAACCCCGGCCTCGAGGACGCGCCGACGCTCCTGGTCAGGTTCGAGGAGGGTGAGTACGGCGACGGAACCGACACCGACTGGGTCGCCAGCGGGTACGCGGCCTACTCGAAGGTCTGCACGCACGCGGGCTGTATGGTGTCGGACTTCGAGGGGACGACCCTCGTCTGCCCGTGCCACGCCGGGAAGTTCGACCCGCTGTCGGGCGCCAGCGTCGTCGGCGGGCCGCCACCGCGGCCGCTCCCGCAGCTCCCGCTGCGGCTCGCCGACGACGGGACGCTGGTCGCCGGCGGGGACTTCGAGGGCCCGATCGGGGTCGGAGGTGAGTGAGCGTGGCTGACCGACTCGATCGGGTCTACCGGTGGTTCGACGACCGACTCGACCTGGACCGGGACGTGCCCTTCCTCGGGAAGGCGTTCCCGGCCGAGGACTCGTACCTCCTCGGAGAGGTCGCGCTGTTCTGCTTCCTGATGCTCGTGCTGACGGGCATGTTCCTCGGGTTCTTCTTCGAGCCCTCGACGTCGGAGGTGGAGTACGACGGCAGCGTCGCCGAGTATCAGGGCGAGGAGCTGCCCGAATCGTTCGTCAGCGTGCTCAACATAACCTACGACGTCCCGTACGGGATGTTCCTGCGGCGCCTGCACCACTGGGCGGCCCACCTGTTCGTGGCCTCCCTGTCGTTGCACATGTTGCGCGTCTTCTTCAGCGGCGCCTACCAGAACCCCCGCGAGCCCAACTGGGTCGTCGGCTCGGGGCTCGCCGTCTCCTCGATGTTCGCGGCCTACACCGGCTACGCGCTGCCGTTCGACGAGTTCGCCAGCACGGCGACCGGCATCGGGTTCAGCATCGCGAACTCGATACCCATACTCGGGGACGTGTTCGCGCAGGTCGTGTTCGGGGGTGAGTATCCGTCGAGCGCGACTGTGCCGCGGTTCTACTTCATCCACGTGTTCCTCCTCCCGGTGGTCATCGCCGGGCTGATAGCCGTACACATGGGGATCCTCGTCCGGCAGAAACACACCGAGGCACCCCGGGAGGACGACGTGGCCGGGGACGGCCGGCGCGTCGACCGGGACGACGACAGCATCGTGGTCGGGCTGCCGGCCTTCCCTAACCAGGCGGCGATCAGCGCCGTCGTGTTCTTCCTGACGATGGCGACGCTGTCGCTGCTGGCCGGTTTCCTGCCGGTCCACAACGTCGCCGAGTACGGCCCCAACGACCCGGCCGGGACGCCGGCGCTGATCATGCCCGACTGGTTCCTGATGTGGGTGTTCGGCTTCCTGAAGCTCCTGCCGGGCTGGCTCGGCTTCACCGTCCCGGTCGTGGACGTCCACGTCAGCACCGAGTTCATCGGCGGGATGCTCCTGCCCGGCATCGTCTTCGCGGTCATGTTCGCGTGGCCGTTCATCGACTACCGGGAGGAGCCGCGCCACTTCGGAGTCGACCCGCTGGCCCGCCCCTGGCAGACCGCCGTCGGCGTCGCGGCGGTCGTCATGATCATGATCGCCTCGATCGCGGGGATGAACACCATCGCGGCCGACATCACGGGGCTCTCGACAGGTGTGCTCAACCCCGTGCTGCTGGCCGCGACGGTCCTGGGACCGCTGGTCGCGGGCGGGATCACCTACCTCGCGATCGACCGCTACGACGGCCCCATCTACGGGACCCACCCCGAGATCACCCCGGACGGGGGCGCGGAGGCGGACGCGGCCGAAGCCGACCACTCGGCTGACGACGCCGAACCGGCCGATACCGACGGGGAAGCGGGGCGTCGGCCCGACGACGACGGATCGGGAGGTGGGAGCGATGGCTGACGCCCGCCAGCGCCCCGTCCTCGAACCGACGACGTATCGATGGGTAGACCGACTGACGAAGCTCGTCGGCGTGGCGCTCGTCGCCGGCGGGCTGGAAGCGGGCGGCCACACGTTCGCGGGCGTCGCGCTCGGCGTCGTCGGCGCGGCGCTCGCGGTCAGCACAGTGTTCGTCGAACCAGCGACCGATCACAGCGAGGTTACCGATGAGTGAGAACGATCCCACCGACGACCGTGATAGCCAGCGAGCCGACGGCGGACGGCGGACGATCGACCGCCGCTCGTTCCTCAAGGGAGCGGGCGCGGCCGCGCTGTTCGGCGCGGCCGGGTCCGGACTCGGCCAGGACGCGTTCCAGATCGACGGGCTCGAACCCGTCGAGGGGGCCGACTACATCGGCAACTACCCCTACCGCGAGTGGGAGGACCTCTACCGCGAGCAGTGGGACTGGGACGACATCGCCCGGAGCACCCACGGCGTCAACTGCACCGGGTCCTGTTCGTGGAACGTCTACGTGAAGAACGGGCAGGTCTGGCGCGAGGAGCAGGCCGCCGACTACCCGCAGTTCGACGACGACCTCCCTGACCCGAACCCCCGGGGCTGCCAGAAGGGGGCCTGCTACACCGACTACGTCAACGCCGACCACCGGGTGACCCACCCGCTACGGCGCACCGGCGAGCGCGGCGAGGGACAGTGGCAGCAGATCACCTGGGACGAGGCGTTCACCGAAATCGCCGAGAAGGTCATCGAGGAGGTGCAGGCCGGCCGCTACGACGCCATTTCCGGGTTCACGCCCATCCCCGCGATGAGTCCCGTCTCCTTCGCCAGTGGCTCGCGACTCATCCGCCTGCTCGGCGGCGTCTCCCACTCCTTCTACGACTGGTACTCCGACCTCCCGCCGGGCGAGCCCCTGACGTGGGGCGTCCAGACAGACAACGCCGAGAGCGCCGACTGGTACAACGCCGACTACCTCATCGCGTGGGGATCGAACGTCAACGTCACGCGTATCCCCGACGCGAAGTACTTCCTCGAGGCGGCCTACGAGGGGACCAAGCGCGTCGGCATCTTCCCGGACTACTCCCAGACGGCGATCCACTGCGACGAGTGGCTCGCGCCGGACCCGGGCTCGGACATCGCCCTGGCGCTCGGGATGGCCCGGACCATCGTCGACGAGGGACTCCACGACGCGGCCCACCTCCGCGAGCAGAGCGACATGCCGCTGCTCGTCCGCGAGGACACCGGGAAGTTCCTCCGGGCGGGCGAGGTCGGCCTCGCCGAGGACGCCGGCGATCCGCAGAAGGTGTTCGTGATGGTCGACGGCGACGGCGGCCTCCGGACCGCGCCCGGGTCGCTGGGCAACCGCGAGGGCGAGTACGACCCCGGCGCGAGCATCGAGACCGGCTTCCAGCCGCAACTGGACGCGGACAGGTCCGTCGACGCGGCGGACGGCTCCGTCCAGGTTCGGACCGTGTGGAACCGCCTGCTCGACGAGCTCTCGAACTACGGCCCGGAGTTCGTCCACGAGCAGACCGGCGTCGGCACGGACACCTACCAGCGGGTCGCCCGCGAGTTCGCCGAGGTCGACCGCGCCAAGATCATCCACGGCAAGGGCGTCAACGACTGGTACCACAACGACCTGGGCAACCGGGCGATACAACTGCTGGTCACGCTGACGGGCAACCTCGGCCGGCAGGGCACCGGGTTCGACCACTACGTCGGCCAGGAGAAGATCTGGACGTACAACGGCTGGTCGGAACTGTCCTTCCCGGTCGAGGGCCGCTCCATCGCGACGGCGCTGTGGACCTACTACCACGCGGGCATCCTCGGCAACGTCGACGAGGACACGCGCCAGCGCATCGAGGAATCGATCGACCGAGGCTGGATGCCGCTGTACCCCGAGGAGCGCGAGGACGGCTCCCGGCCGGACCCGTCGGTCATGTTCATCTGGCGGGGCAACTACTTCAACCAGTCCAAGGGCGGCGTCGCCGTCAAGGAGCGACTCTGGCCCAAACTGGACCTCATCGTCGACGTCAACTTCCGGATGGACTCCTCGGCGCTGTACTCCGACATCGTCCTGCCGGCCGCGAGCCACTACGAGAAGCACGACCTCAACATGACGGACATGCACAGCTACGTCATCCCCTTCACGCCGGCCATCGAGCCGCTGGGGGAGTCCCGGACGGACTGGCAGATCTTCCGCGGGCTGGCCGAGAAGATCCAGGAGCTGGCCGAACAGCGAGACCTCGATCCCGTCCCGGACCGGTCGTTCGACCGCGAGATCGATCTGACGACGATCCACGACGACTACGTCCGGGACCACCTGTCCGGCGAGGACGGCGCGCTCGCCGAGGACCGCGCCGCCTGCGAGTTCATCCTCGAGAACTCCGTGGAGTCCAACCTCTCCGCCGCCGACGAGGGTGACGGCGGGACCACCACCGGCGCGTCCTCGGGGGATAACGGGGGTACGAACGGCGGCGGCGAGACGGCGGGCGGGAACCCCGAGGCCACGGCCAACGTCGCCACCCCGAGCCCGGAGGTCGGGGTCGGCATCGACGATCAGATCACCTTCGACCACGTCGCGGAACAGCCGCGACGGCTCCTGACGGCGGGCGACCACTGGACCTCCGACATCGAGGACGGCGAGGCCTACACCCCCTGGCAGCGGTTCGTCCAGGACAAGGAGCCGTGGCCCACGTTCACCGGCCGCCAGCAGTACTACATCGACCACGACTGGTTCCTCGACCTGGGCGAGGAACTGCCCACCCACAAGAGCCCGGAACAGCTTCAGGACCCCGAGGAGTACCCGCTGCGGTACAACACCCCCCACCCGCGGTGGTCGATCCACTCGACGTGGCGGGACAACGAGACGATGCTCCGCCTCCAGCGCGGCGAGCCGCTGGTGTACCTCCACCCCGACGACGCCGCCGAGCGGGGCATCTCCGACGGCGACATCGTGCGACTGTACAACGACAACGACGAGCTGGAGGTCCAGGTGAAGATCTACCCCAGCAGCGAGCCCGGGACCGCGCGGATGTACTTCGCCTGGGAACGGTTCCAGTTCGAGAGCCGCGGCAACTTCAACACACTCGTCGGCATGTACATGAAACCCACACAGCTCGTGCAGTACCCGGAGGACAGCGGCGAACACCTCTCCTTCCGCCCCAACTACTGGGGCCCGACCGGCGTCAACAGCGACGTCCGGGTCGACGTCGAGCTCGTCGAGGAGATGGACCGCTCCTGGCGGGCGACCGACGACGCCTCGAACGTCAGCGGGGACCAGCAGGCGACCGTCGACGAGGAGGGAACCGGCGGCCCCTGGGACCCCGAGGAGCAGACGCCCGTGGCCGGCGGCGAGAACGAGACCGGCGGTGGGGCGACCGGCAACGAGACCGGCGGCGGAAACGCCACCGCAGACGGAAACGCGACCGGCGGGACGGAGACGCCGACGGACGAAACGCCCGGCGGTGACGGAGGTGACGGCCAGTGAGCCTCCAGGGCGAGGACGGTGCGACCGTCGAGCTCGCCGACGGGATCGAGCACCAGGTCGCGATGGTGATGGACCTCAACAAGTGCATCGGCTGCCAGACGTGCACAGTCGCCTGCAAGAAGCTCTGGACGGAGGGCGGCGGCCGGGAGTACATGTACTGGAACAACGTCGAGACCAAGCCCGGCCGCGGCTACCCCCGCGACTGGGAGGAGAAGGGCGGCGGCTTCGCGTCCGCCGAGCAGGCCGGTCAGGAGGACGTGCACGGCGAGCGCGAAGTCGGCGAACTCCCGAGCGAGGAAGACTGGGGGCGGCCGTGGGAGTTCAACCACGGGGAGATCTTCTACGACGGCAGCGACGAGTCGCTCCGGCCGCAGGGCGAACCGCCGGAGTGGGGTCCCAACTGGGACGAGGACCAGGGTGCCGGGGAGTATCCCAACAGCTACTACTTCTACCTGCCCCGGATCTGCAACCACTGCACCCATCCCTCCTGTGCGGAGGCCTGTCCGCGGAAGGCGCTCTACAAGCGCGAGGAGGACGGCATCGTCCTCGTGGATCAGGAGCGGTGTCGCGGCTACCGCTACTGCGTAGAGGGGTGTCCCTACAACAAGGTCCACTTCAACGTCCTCAAGAAGAAGTCGGAGAAGTGCATCTTCTGCTACCCGCGCAAGGAGGCCGAGGGCCCGGACGACGAGGTCCGCCCGCCCGCCTGCGCCTCGGAGTGTCCGCCCCAGTTGCGCCTCGTGGGCTTCCTCGACGACGAGGACGGCCCCATCTACAAGCTCGTCGAGGAGTACGGGGTGGCGCTGCGGCTCCACCCGGAGTTCCACACCCAGCCCAACGTCTACTACGTCCCGCCCTTTGCCCCGCCCCAGCACACCGAGGACGGCGAGACGGTCGACGTCGACCGGATCCCCCGCCCCTACCTCGAGGAGCTGTTCGGCGAGGACGTCCACGACGCCCTCGACACCATCGAGCGCCACCGCGACCGCGTCCGCCGCGGCGAGGACAGCGAGCTGATGGACCTGCTCACGACGCAGGACCTGGCCAGGCAGTACCGGCTGGAGGCGTTCGAATGAGCGACGTCAGGAGCGAATTCGGGCACGAAAGGCGAGCGCAGCGAGCCTTTCGGCGTTCGAGGATGAGTGAGCGCAGCGGACCATCCTCGAGCTCGTCAGAGCGAAGCGAGTCTACCGGCGTTCGACTGATGGGAGCGATAGCGACCGAAGTCGAGCTCGGGAGAGCTCCGCTCTCCCGGTGTTTGACGATGACTGAGCACTACTCCGGCCCGCGCCGGCCCACCCCGAAGGAGGTGTTCGTGGGGTGACTGCGGGACGTGACCGCCGGTCCGTGGCGACCGCGCTGGCCGCGCTGGTGCTACTGACGGCGGCCGCCGTCGCCCCGGCGCTGGTGGGCGCGCGGCCAGCCAACGAGGTGCCCGTGACCGACCTCCCCGAGGCGGGCGACTCGCTGTCGAACCCGACGGCGGACGCCTGGGGACAGACGCCGGCGAAGGAGATCGCGCTGGCCAGCGCGCCCAGCAGCGCTCCGAACGCCAACGACACGTCGATCGAAGCCGTGTCGGTCAGGGCCGCCCGGACGGACGGACGGCTGGCGGTGCGGCTGCGCTGGGCGGACCCGACGCGTGACACCAATTTCACGGGCAACCAGTCCGCGACGCCGCACGTGAACTCGTTCGGGGACGCCGCGGCGATCCAGCTGCCGACCAACGCCAGCGCGAACCCGGGGATCGCCATGGGCAGCGCCCAGACGCCCGTCAACGTCTGGTACTGGAGCGGGCCGACCGCCGGCCAGGAACTGATCGCCGGCGGCCCCGGGACGTCGACCATGGTGAACCAGCAGGTCTCGACGAGCGCGACCTATCGGGACGGTCACTGGTACGTCACGTTCGTTCGGAACGAGAGCATCCAGACCGCAAATCGCACCGACTTCACGGCGAACGAGGACGTCCAGGTCGCCTTCGCGGTCTGGAACGGAAGCAACGCCGAGCGGGCCGGCCAGAAGGCCGTCAGCGAGTGGCAGTACTTCCCGTTCGGGCCCGGCCCGCAGGGGCCGCCCTACGAGGCGATACTCTGGGCCGTCGCGGGACTGGCCCTCGTCGTCGTGATCGTCGCCACGGTCATCGGCATCAGGAGGACCTGAGAATGACGACAGAGCGAGACACCGAGACTCACTCCGACCGAGACGCGGCCGACAGACGCACCGAGGAGCCAGTCGACGCCATCGATCCCGACGCCGGCGCCCGCGGGGCGGCGTACGCGCTCCTGGCGAGCGCCTTCGCCCACCCAGACGAGCAGTTCCACGGGGCGCTCCGAGCGGGCGACGTGGCCGCCCAGTTCGAGGCGTTGTTCGATCGGACGCCCCTCGACGTGGACGCCCCGATGCCGACGACGGACGACGACTACGAGACGCTCTGCGCCCGGTACAACGACCTCTTCGTCGTCGGGCACGCCGAGTACGAGGACCGCACGGACGGGAGCCTGAACGCCACCGGGCCGCCGGTGCCGCTGTACGAGTCCGGCTACCGGCCCGACGTCTCCTGGAACGACGTCAACCTCGACCTGGCGCGGGCGTACGACTACTACGACCTGACCGTCGACACCGACGAGCGCGAGCACCACGACCACCTCCGGCTCGAACTCGAGTTCGCCGGCTACCTCGCCCGCAGGGCGGCCGTCGCCGAGGGCAGTGAGGCGAGCGAAGCGAGCCAGTCCTCGTCGGAACGGAGTGCCGACGGAGGCGCCGACGCTGCGCGACTGGACTTCCTCGACCGCCACCTCCGCCACGTCGCGGAGGGCGTCGTCGAAAAAGTGGGCGAGGAGCCCGGAACGGGCGCGTACGGCGAGTTCGCCGCCCTGCTGGACGCGTTCACCGCCGCGGACAGGGCCGAACTGGTGGACCGGCTGGAGGGGGGATGACCGTGGCGCGGAAATCCGCGTCCGGCCACCGAACGACCGGGACCCGTAGAGTCGCGAGCCGGCTCCGTACGGCCGGCCCCGGCGACGTTCGGGGTGCCAGCGGAATCGCCGCTGCGGCCGCCGTCTGCCTGCTGGCCGCCGTCCGCGTCGCTCGCAACGCCCCGCTCGGCCGGGCGCCGGTCGGAGTCCAGCCCGTCCACGACCTCGCCAGCCCGGCCGCTGTGCTCGTGCCCGCCGCCGCCGCGGTCGCCGTCGGCGTCGTGGCCGACGACGATCGGGCGCTCGTCGGGCTGATCGCCGCCGGGGTGTTCGCCGTCTTCGCGGGGTTCGGCCCGGGCGGCGCCGCCGCGGCGGCCGCCGGCGTCCTCCCCGGGGCGACCGCGCTAGTCGCCGCGCCCGCGCTACTGGACAGGCCACGCCGTCGGGCACCGGTCGCCGCGCTCGCGGTCGCCGCCGTGGCGCTCTCGCTCGGCGCGACCGCCGGACCGTTCGGTCCGGGCGTCCGGTGGCTCGGGACCGCGGCCGCGTTCGGCGCGCTCGCCGTCGCTCCGCTGGCGGTCCGGCCGTCCCCCCTGGCGCTGGGGGCCGGCGTCGGGGCCGCTGCTTTCGTCGCCGCCGGGGCGCTCGCCGCGCCGTTCGTCGCGGGCGCGGCGTTCCTCGCCGTCGGGGCCGCCGTCGACCCCGGAATCGCCCTCGCGGCGCTGGGCGTCGGCGGCGGGGTCGCCGTCGTCGCCGAGAGCGCACGCCGTCGACGCGTCACGGGGGTCGCCGCAGGACTGCTGTTGCTCGGTGCCGGCATCCCGGCGACGGTCCCGCGGGCGCTGGCCGTCGTGCTGGGCCTGCATCTGCTGGTCGTCGCTGGAGAGCGCCTCGAGGACCACGCGGTGAGCGGAGGTGAGGCGAGGTGAGTGACGGCTCCGGACACGGCCACGACGACGGTCACGCCTGCGGCTGCGGCGGCGACTGCGCCTGCGGTACCGACCCCGGACGGAACGGAAGCGAGGACCACGAACGGGCCGCGAGCGGAGAACGCAAGCGCGACGGCGACAGTCACGGTCACACCGACAACGACGACGATCACGCCTGTGGCTGCGGCAGCGACTGCGCGTGTGGAACCGGTGACAGCGACGATCACAGTCACGGACACGGGCACGACCACGGACACAGCTGTGGCCCGGGCGACGCGGCCGACCACGAGGAGGCTGAGGGACCGCCGGACCCGCAGCTGGCACCGGAGCGGAGTCCCGGGTTCGGCGTGGATCCGGCGGGCCTCGAGGACATCGAGGTGAGCCGCGAGGACGTCACCATCGGCGAGGCAACGCCGGAGGAACTGACCGCGAGCGACACTGATCCGGTGGCCGACGAGTCGGTCGAGGCGCTCCTCGACCGGCTGCGCTCGGGGTCGAAGATCGAGCGCCGGCGCGCGGCGCTGGCGCTGGCCGACGCCCGCGACCCGGACGACCGCGTCGCGGAGACGCTGGCCGGCGTCGCCCAGACCGACGAGGACGACGACGTCCGGCAGTTCGCCGTGGAGGCGCTGGGCAAGATCGGCGGAGAGATCGCCGAGCGCGGTGCGCTGGCCGTGACAAACGACGACGACCCGTGGGTGCGGGCTGAGGCGGTCGTCACGATCGACCGACTGGACCGGGCGGCCCACGAGGACCGACTGGCTGCGGCGCTCGACGACGGCCACCACGCCGTCAGGCGCAACGCGCTCATCTCGCTGTTCAAGCTCCGCGGCGAGGACGCCGGCGACGACCTGCTGGCGGCGCTGGACGACGACAGCGAGCGCGTCCGCGAGTGGGCCGCGCACATGCTCGCGGGCGTCGACGCCGACCGGTGCCGCGAGGCGCTGAAACGGACCGCAGCGACGGACGACAGCGACGTGGTGCGCGCCACGGCCGCCAACGCGCTCCAGGAGGACCCCGCCCGCTTCCGGCGGAACTTCCGCGGCGCGCTGGCCGAGGGGGATACGCTGCTCCCCGGCGAGGACCTGCTCAATCGGAAGCCAGACCTCTGATTCATGAGTCAACCCGACACCGAACTCCAGGAACGAGTCGAGGCCGCCCTGCGGCGCGTCGAGGACCCGCAGGCCGGCATGAACGTCTTCGAGGCCGGCCTCGTCGAGGACATCGCGGTCGAGGACGGCTCGGTGACCGTCGAGGCCGCCCTCGACGGGTTCGACGAGGAGGCGATCCAGAGCGTGACCGGTGCCATCGCGCGGGCGGCCCGCGACGTCGACGGCGTCGAAGGGGCCCACGTCGAACCCGCGGCGACGACGACCGAGGACCCCGCATCCATCGAGGACGTCGACAGGATCGTCGCCGTGGCGAGCACGAAGGGCGGCGTCGGCAAGACGACCGTCGCGACGCACCTGGCCTGCGCGCTCGCAGGAGCGGAGGAGACAGCGCTGTTCGACGCGGACATCTACGGGCCGAACGTGCCGTCCCTGCTCGGCGTCGAGGGCGTGATCCGCGCCGACGAGGACGACCGGCCGATCCCCGTCTCGGTCGGCCCGATGGAGGTGATGAGCGCCGACCTCCTGACCGAGGGCGGGCCGCTGGCCTGGCGCGGCGCAATGGCCCACGACGCCCTGACCGAACTGTTCGAGACGACCGCCTGGGACGACCCGGACACCATGGTGATCGACCTCCCGCCCGGGACCGGCGACGTCGCGCTGACGACGCTACAGGAGGTACCCGTCGACGGCGTCGTCCTCGTCACGACTCCGTTCCACACCAGCCTCGAGGACACCCGGCGCAGCGTCGAACTCTTCGAGGAGAACGGCGTACCCGTCCTCGGAGCCGTCGTCAACATGGAGCGGTTCACCTGCGAGTGCGGCCGCGAGCACGACCTCTTCCCCGGCAAGGACCCCGGCGAGGGCCTCGACGTCCCGGTGCTCGCCCGCCTCCCGTTCGACGACGAGATGCAGGACGACCCGAAACCGGGAGCGGCGCCAGCATCGATAGCGGGCCTCGCGACGGACGTCCGGGACCGCCTCGACGACGTCGACCGCGTCGAGATCCCCGACGACGCCGTCGACCTGCGCGGTCTGGGGCCACAGCAGCGCCTCGACCGCGTCCGGGAGGCGTTCACGGCGCTCGACTCCGGGGAGCGGCTGCACGTCGTCAGCGACCGGGACCCGACGCCCGCCGGCGAGTTCCTCGTGGACCTGCTCGACGAGGACGGTCCGCCGTCAGAGGCCCTCGCGGCGTTCGCGGTGGACAGGCGGGGGCCGAACGAGTGGGCGCTCGTGGCCGAGCGGCCGTGACGACGGAGCCGGGCGTCGTCAGTCCGGGTCGGTGCGGTGCGTCGACGCGGTCGACGGACTAGTCCGAATCGAGCCCGACGACCTCCGGCCCGGGTGTCTCGCGGTTCGCCAGTCGGTCGCCGCCGTAAATCAGGACGACGAGGACGGCGGTCGCGACGAGGGGGACGGCGCCGGTCACCTCGGCCAGCAGGTTGAGCCACGGGTCCGGCACGCCGCCGGGGGCGAGGGCGGCCAGGTCCGCGGGGTGGTAGACGCCCATCGCGTTGATCCCGGCGTGGAACACCGCCACGGCCAGGACGCTCCCGCCCGTGACGTTGTACATCCACGTCCAGAGGACCGACCCGGTCAGGATCGTCACCATCCAGATGCCCTGCTGGGTGATCGACCACGCGCCGTGGGTCGTGTTGGCGTTGAGAAACAGCGGCAGGTGCCACCCGGCCCACGCGACGCCGACCAGCAGGCTAGTGACGAGCGCGCTGTGTCTGTCCTGAAGCAGCGGCACCATGAACCCCCGCCAGCCGAGCTCCTCCTGGCCGCCACCCCAGATCGTCCCCCAGGCCAGCACGAAGAGGTAGATCCCCGGAAAGGGCAGCGCGCTCAGGTCGATCGGTCCGCCGCCGAGGACGAACAGGACGCTCCCCGCGACCAGAATGAGCAGCGGCAGTCCGAGCGCGACCGCCCACCACTTCGCGCCGATACGCCAGCGGAAGAACTGGCCGATCCACGCCCGGAGGTCGCCCCCGCTCGCCCAGACGACGGCGGCGGCCCCCAGGGGCGGTCCGAAGCCCCCGAACCCGACCAGGATCGAGAGCGTCCACGACGCCTCCATTTCCGTGACGACCAGGATTCCCTGGATCGTCCACGTGAATCCGTACGCGATGGCCAGGAAGGCAGCGATCCGATGCCGATCGATCCACGCGGAGACGCCACTGGGCATGAGCAGGAAGTCTCGGGCCAAAAAGATAGTTTTGTCGACAGTTTTCGCCGAGGGGTGCGCTGCGACGTTCCTATCGTGATTCAGCGAGAGAATCCCGGCCTTCAGGCCGTGCGTGAATCGCGTAGCCCGGTGTGACAATCCACGCAGGTCTGTCGGGCCAGATATTCCTCTTTCACTCTGGTTTGCATACAATTATGTAGCTAGTCCGTCATAGGCTATGTATGGCGAATCAGGTCACGCGCACCTACGTTGCATCCATCCGCAACCACCGGCAGGTGTGTGACGACCTCGATTCGCTCGGGTTTGCCGCCTCGAAACTCTGGAACGTCGCCCGGTGGACGTGTGACCGCATCTGGCACGAAACCGGCACGATTCCAGGCGACAGCGCGCTCAAAGCGTACCTCAAGAGTCACGAACGCTACGCGGATTTGAACGCACAATCCAGTCAGGCAATTCTCGAAGAGTTGGCTGAAGCGTTCGAGTCGTGGTACGCCCACCGCGAGAACGGTAACGGGGATGCGAACCCGCCCGGCTACCGCAAGCACGGCGACGACCACCCGCGCTCGACGGTCACGTTCAAAGAGGACGGCTTCAAGCACGATTCCGACCACAACAGGATTCGACTCTCAAAGGGAGCGAATCTCAAAGACTCGTGGTCCGACTTCGTACTCTGTGAGTACGCCGCTGACCCGGACGTGGACGTACAAAACGTCCAGCAGGTCCGGGCGGTCTGGACTGGCGATGAATGGGAGTTACACATCGTCTGTCGCGTCGAAACTGGCGACCCGGAACCGCCCGGCGACCAGGTGGCGGGCATCGACCTCGGCATCTGCAACTTCGCCGCCATCGCGGTCGGAGACGAAGCCCTGCTGTACCCCGGTGGCGCACTCAAAGAGGACGACTACTACTTCCAGAAAGAGCGAGCGAAGTGCGACGATAGCGACTCCCACACAGCGCACCGACTGGACCGCAAGCGCCGGGGCAGACGTGACCACTTCTTGCACGCTGTGTCAGCAGATATGGTGGCCGAGTGTACCGCCCGAAACGTCGGGACGATTGCCGTGGGCGACCTCTCGGGCATCCGCGAGGGAACCGACTGGAGCGACCACGGCAATCTGGATCTACACGGGTGGGCGTTCGACCGCTTCATCGAGATGCTGGAATACAAAGCCTC
The DNA here is from genome assembly GCF_020217425.1 of Halomicrobium urmianum. Taxonomy (NCBI): domain Archaea; kingdom Methanobacteriati; phylum Methanobacteriota; class Halobacteria; order Halobacteriales; family Haloarculaceae; genus Halomicrobium; species Halomicrobium urmianum. The sequence continues at coordinate 122,614 of NZ_CP084092.1, read as the reverse complement.
CGAGCGCGGCATCAGCGTTGAGCGCGTGGACGAACGCGATACCTCGAAGTCGTGTGCGCCTTGCGGAACCACCGACGACAACCAGCGCGTCGAGCGTGGGCTGTACGTCTGCGAGGCGTGTGGGCTGGTCGCCAACGCCGACGTGAACGGGGCAGAGAACATCCGACAGAAGGGACTCCCGAATCTCGCCTGTGACGGGGGAGATCGGGATAACGGCTGGATGGCACAGCCAGTGGTGCGCCTGTTCGATAAATCCACGGGGCAAGTAGCCCCACAAGAGCAGGTATCCCGCGAACCATAATATCCCTGCGTTCGGGAAACCCCGGCGTTCACGCCGGGGAGGATGTCATCCGAGCACGTACTCGAGGACGGGGTAGCGCTCGATGAGCGTCTCGCCGTCGACCTCGTACTGCTCGATGTAGGCGTCGAGCCCGAGGATCCGGCCGGCGCCGAAGGCGGCGACGGCGAGGAACACGAGCATGTACGCGAAGTCGCCGTTGATCACGCCGTGGGCGATCTCCCAGTTCCCGAAGTAGAACATGAGCATCATCAGCGCGCCGAAGAACGCCGCGAGGCGGACGACGGCGCCGACGAGCAGGCCGAGGCCGATGAGCAGCTCGCCCCACGGAACGGCCACGTTGGCGAACTCGACGAACCACGGGGTCGATCCCATCCAGGCGAACACGCCGGCCAGCGGGTTGCCGTTGGTCGCTGCGACGTTGGACAGGTACCCGCCGGCGCTGAACGGCTCCGCGGCGACGATCTTGGTGAATCCTGAATAGGCGAACGCGTAGCCCATCATCAGCCGGAGGGCGAGGACGAACCAGGCCGACAGGCTGTGGGCACGGCCGCCGACCGTGTAGCCGCCGATGGTACTCTCGAAGGTATTGCGGGCGTCAGTGGAGATCGGTGAAGCAGTCATGATTACGGAAGGAAACTTCCTACTTGGGTAGAGGTCGGAAGGGGTAATAAAGTAGTATTGATACTAGTTATCACTGGTCCAGAGACGATGCATTCTGGTAATCAGCTGTGTCTCACCAGGGTATTCGCTCCGCAGCCGGCCGTCAGAACTGGACTGGCACGTGTACGGCGAACGACTGGGCGCTCCCAGATCGAGGCGGATCACCCGGACGAATTGGACCGCGAGGACAGATGGACACTGACGGGCCGATCACTCGTCGTTCCCCGACGCGAGCGTCATGACCGGCCGGTCCGCCAGGCGAACGACGTGCTCGGCGACGCTGCCCAGCAGGTACCGGTCGAGGCCGGAGCGGCCCTGGGTACCCATCACGATCAGGTCCACGTCGTGGTCGTCGGCGTAGTCGACAATCGCCCGGGCTGGCGTCCCGCTGAGCACGGACGTCTCGACGGACTGCAGGCCGGCCGCTTCGGCGCGGCGAGCGACGTCGTCAACGGCCTCCTCTCCGACCGTTTCCAGCGTGTCCAGGATGGTGACGCTGCCGACGTCGCCCCAGAACGCCCTGAGGTCGACGACGTTGACGGCGTGCAACGCCGCGTCAGTGGCCTCGCAGAGATCGATGGCGTGGTCGGCAGCGGCGTCGGCCCCGTCGCTGCCGTCTGTCGGGACCAGCACGCTCTCGACGTCCCAGTCCTGATCGTCTTCGTCCGGGACGACGAGCACTGGCGTCCGGGCAGTGCGTAGCGTCCGCTCGGCGACGCTCCCCAGGATGATGCGGTCGAGGCCGGAGCGACCGTGCGTTCCCATCACGATCAGGTCCACGTCGTGGTCGTCCGCGTAGTCGAGGACGGTACTGTGTACCGGATCGGCCGTCTCGACCACCTCGGTCGAGACCGCCAGGCCGGCCGCAGTCGCTCGTTCCGCTATCGGGGTCAAGATCGACTCCGCACGGTCGGCGAGTGCGTCGCGCGCTTCCGTCTCGACGTCCGCCGGGACGTCGACGAGCTCAGCGACGTGGATCACGTGAAGGGACGCGTCGAACCGCTCGGCGATCGCGATCGCGCGGTCGACTGCGGCAGTTGCCGGATCGCTACCGTCCGTGGGCACCAGAACAGCGTCGTACATGATCGCGTCTGATGGCTACGACGCGACGATACGTCAAACCGATCGTACGTCCCCAGATATACGCCAGAACCCCTCCGGATCGTACTCGGCAGCAGGTCGGACTGGTTCCGGGGCCAGCACTGTGCACCGGCTTTCTCCTGTTTCCACCGTTCGACGTCTCCCCGTCCGCAAACGCAGCGCTCGCAGTCACTCTCTGGATCGCAGTCTGGTGGGTGACCGAGACGATCCCGATCCCTGCGACGAGCCTCCTTCCAGTCGTTCTCTTTCCACTGACCGGCGTCGTCGCAATCGTCGTACTCACCTACACGTGGCTTCCAATAGCCGTCGCACTCGTCGGATGAATCGAGGGAGCCGTCGAAAGAGAGTCGAGTTCGCTGGGAGGCCGTCACATATACATCCGGTCGTCGTAACTGTCCGTCTGGTCCATCGCCTGTAATCGATCTTCGAGACCGCGGTAGTACTGTTCGATTTCGCGCGCAAACTGTTCGAGGGCTGTCGTATCGATATCGAGGCCGTACAGCCGTTCAGCGGCGACGAGAAGTCGGAGGGCCGCTTCGACGTCCGGGATCCGTTGATGGACTGGTGTAACGAAGACGCCGACGCGGAGGTCGGTATCCATCCCGCGACCGACGAGGCTAGCATTGACACCGTCGAGGAATCCAGCGCCCATCGCCGGGATATCGGTAGACGCCAGCTGTTCGCTCTGGTAATCTTCGGTAGCGACGTAGAACACCTGGTGCTCCTGTGGACCGTGGGGAAGAGGGATACCCGAGAGAATCGTGATCTCCTGAACGGTATTCGTGTCAGTCCATTCGAGGACGGACTTCGCAAACGGATCGGCCGCCCACGGCGGTACGAACAGCTCGTTCACCAGCAGGGTAATATCCAGATCGGATCGAGAAAAGAGTCTGGTGTGGTGGCGGGGTGTGCCGTTCTCGAAGGGCGTAATCGACGGAAGCGCCTCAGTCGAGATGTAGCCGGTTTCCTCCAGATCGAGTTGATCGGTCAGGAAGTCGACTGCGGTGAGCCCGGCTAGCCCAAACGACGAGAAGCCGGCTACGAGCTTCTCTGACGGCGTTGTCTCGTGAGTGATCTGGAACGATGGACGGGTGGACGGATCGGCTTCCATATCGTGCCATGTTCTCGATGAACAATAATGATGATGTAAGGCAGGGCAAAACCCACGACTGATGTCGTGGCATCGCGCCGTGAGCTGGCTTGAGCGACCGCGCGCAGGAACGCCCGAATGCGGAAAGCCGACAGTCGACTCGCTGTTGCCACGGCGAGAGCCGAAACCAAAACAGCGAGCCGACCGACACAAAACGAGATTCCTCGAAACCTCAGACGGGACACGAGTACCGGCTTCGTGGTGGAGTCAGCGCCGTCGGTCACAACGCTTCGATTCCCACCCTGCAGGAGTGACCTGCCCGGCCGACACCAGTGGGAAACCCACGACTGTAGTCGTGCAAGCACGTCACTGTGCTGTCCAGCCACCGTCAACAGGGACGTTCGCTCCCGTAATGTACGAGGCCTCGTCAGAGGCGAGGAACATCGCGAGGCCGGCAACTTCCTCCGGTTGGGCGACCCGTCCCATTGGAGTCTGCCCGTGAACATACTCGTAGAACTCTTCGTCCCTGAAATTTGGTTCGGTCATCGGAGTTTCGACGAAGCCCGGACAGATGCTGTTGACCCGGACGTTCTGTTTGGCGTAATCGACCGCAACCGACCGCGTGAAGTTGACGATCCCACCTTTGGCCGTCGCGTAGGCAGTTGCTCCTGGGCCAGCGACGAGACCGTAGATCGACGCGATGTTGACGACACTTCCTTCTGACTCCTTCAGGTGGGGCATCGCCGCTCGCGTCCCGTGCATGACGCCGTTCAAATTGATTCGCATTACGTCGTGCCAGTCATCGAGTGACGTGTTCTCGACCGTCCCGATCCGGCCGATTCCCGCGTTGTTTGTCATCACGTCTAGCTGTCCGTACTTCTCGACGGTGGCTTCGACGAGCGCTTCGACTTGGTCGTACTCTGCGACGTCACACTGCGTAAAGTCACAATCGAGTTGCTCAGCGGCCTCCTGACCCGTATCAGCCGAGCGGTTTGCGATCACCACGTCTGCACCGTACTCGATGAACTTGGCAGCAGTTGCTTTGCCGATCCCCGTCGATCCGCCGGTGACTATTGCGACTTTGTTCTCGAGCATGAGTCTCGTTCGCAATACGCGCCGTGAGTACAAAATCCAAGGTGCCGCGTTACAGGTGGCGAGGACACGCGCTCAGCCAGTTACGGTGAGACGGAAGGAGTGAGCGGCGGCCGTGGCCGCTTCGCTCGGACACCTCTCGGGAACGTCGCCGAGACGATCACGGAACAGCCGATGTGTTCACCACGTGCAGGCCTCCCAACGGGGTCCAGAGTAGCGCGATACGTTATCGGGTAGATGCGACGATGGGCTCGAAGACGAGCTTCGAACTGGGCCCAGTTGCCAGTCCCGTCGATCGTGGCTCCAGTCGTAGCCGTCGTCGAGCAGGATTCTCGTTCGACGGGTTCAGGTCGCCGGAGATGCGTGCGAGAGTCTCGCCACAGTACGCCAGTCCGAGGGTGACGAGGCCCGGCGGCGAAAAACGGATCGGAGTGGGTTGTAAACAGACCAACCAGTATGCCGAAGCGTCCCTCGGGCGGTCGTGCCGCAGGTTCGTTGCACGCAACGTCGAGAGCGACCGTCCTCGACGAACTCGATACTACCGAGGACGGCCTGTCGACGGAGGAGGCGGCCGGGCGCCTCGAGCGGTGCGGACCGAACGACGTTCAGGAGGGAAAGCGCGCGTCGCGCGTCGAGTTGCTCGTCTCCCAGTTCCGCGATCCGCTCATCTACCTCCTGATCGTGGCCGCGGTGCTCTCGCTGGCCGTCGGACTCGTTCCGGGGGGTCACCCGAACTACGCCGAGGCGGGCTTCATCACCCTCATCATCGCTGTCAACGGTCTGTTCGGGTTCGTCCAGGACTACCAGGCGACCCGGTCGATCGAGGCGCTGCGCGAGATGGCGAGTCCGGACGCGACTGTCGTGCGGGAGGGACGAAAGCGGTCAGTCGAGGCGAAACAGGTAGTCCCGGGCGACGTCGTCGTGCTCGAACAGGGCGACGCGATACCGGCGGACGCGCGACTGCTGTCGACCGAGGAGTTGCGCACGAACGAGTCCGCGCTGACCGGTGAGTCGACCCCCGTCGAGAAGTCGCTCGATCCGGTCGACGAGGACGCACCGCTGGCCGAGCGGGCCGACATGGTCTACATGAACACGACCGTCGTCAACGGACGGGGCCGCGCCGTCGTCACCGCGACGGGCATGGACACGGAAGTCGGTGGGATCGCGACGCAGTTAGGCGAAGCCGAGGACGAGCAGACCCCGTTCGAGCGGGAAGTCAGGCGGCTCGGGAGGCAGATCGGCGTCCTCGTCACGATCCTCATCGTTCTGGTGACGGCCGTGCAGTTCCTCTTCACGGCGACGGAACCGGTGGCGATACTCCTGGTGGGCATCACCCTGGCAGTCGCCGGCGTCCCCGAAGGGCTGCCTGCGGTAGTGACCTTCACGCTGGCGCTGGGAGCGCGTCGGATGGTCGACCGGAACGCCATCGTCAGGCGGCTACCGGTTGTGGAGAGCCTCGGCTCCGTCGACACCGTCGTCACCGACAAGACCGGGACGATCACGGAGAACCGGATGACCGTCACGCGGCTGTACGCCGGTGGGACCGTCGTCGACGTCGACGAGCGACACCGGCCGAACGGAGACGTCGAGGACGAGGCGATGGTCGTCGGCGACGACCGGGCGTCCGAACCGGCCGTCGAGCGGCTCCTCAGATGCGGCGCCGTCTGCAACGACGTCGACCTGATCGACGGCGAGTACGAGGGGGATCCGACCGAGATCGCGCTCCGGCGGGTCGCGGACGAGTCGGGCGTGGATCACACTGGCGAGCGGGTGCGCGAGGTACCGTTCTCTTCCGAGCGAAAGCGGATGACGGTCGTCGTCGACGAGTCGGAGGCGGTCACCGCGTATATGAAAGGAGCCACGGAAGTCGTGTTAGACCGCTGTGACCGGATTCTGGAGGACGGCGAAGTTCGACCGCTCACCGACGAGCGGCGGGCGGGCATCGAGGACCGGACCGAGTCGTTCGCCGCGGACGCGCTGCGCGTGCTCGGGTTCGCGTCGAAGGCGGTCGACGACACAGGGGCCGACGCCGAGCAGCTCGAGGACGGGATGGTGTTTCTCGGCCTCCAAGGGATGCTCGATCCACCCCGCCCGGAAGTGGAACGGGCCATCGCCGACTGCCGGTCGGCGGGCGTTCGCCCCGTCATGGCGACCGGGGACACTCTCGCCACTGCCAGGGCGGTCGGCGAGCAGGTGGGGTTCGATCCCGCGGACGCGCTCACTGGTCCCGACCTCGACGACCAGTCGGACGAGCAACTGCGCGACACCGTGGAGGACGTCGACGTGTTCGCCCGCGTCGCGCCGGAGCACAAGGTCCGGATCTTGGAGGCCCTCCAGGCCAACGACCACGACGTCGCGATGACCGGCGACGGCGTCAACGACGCGCCCGCCCTCACGCGGGCCGACGTCGGCGTCGCGATGGGCGACCGCGGTACGGACGTCGCCAGGCAGGCCGCCGACGTGATCCTCCGGGACGACAACTTCGCGACCATCCGGGACGCCATCGAGGAGGGACGGGGCATCTTCGAGAACGTCCGCAAGTTCGTCAACTACCTCGTCTCGACGAACACCGGCGAGGTGCTGGCGGTGTTTCTCGGCGTCATGCTGGGGACGCTCCTCTTCCCACAGCGGTTCACGGGCACGGCTCAGGCGCTGATACTGACTCCCGTCCTGATCCTCTGGATCAACCTCGTCGCGGACACGCTCCCGGCGCTGGCGCTGGGCGCCGATCCGCAGGCAGAGGGGCTCATGGATCGCCCACCCCGACCGACGGACGAGGGCGTGATCGACGCGCGCGTCCTGACGTCAATCCTCACGATCGCCGTGCTGCTGGCGGTGACCGGTCTGGGCGTGTTCTTCTACGGGCTCGACGAGACGGGATCGCTCCGTCTGGCCCAGACGCTGCTTTTCACGTTCATCGTGGTCGGCGAGCTAGTACGGATTTACGTCATCCGCTCTCGGTACGGCCTCTCGGTGGGCTCGAACCGGTGGCTGCTCGTGGCCATCGGCGTCTCGCTGGCCGTCCACCTGACAGTGCTGTACACGCCGCTCCGCGGATTCTTCGACGTGGTGGCGCTCTCCCTCACGGAGTGGAGCTGGATCACCGTCGGCTTCGCGGCGTTCCTCCTGTGCAACGTCCTCGCGTCCGCCGTGTTCGATCGGATCGTCCCCTCGTCGAGCAGGTCGGGCGAGGGGTAGAGGTCTCCGCGGTTCCGCCGTGGCCCTGGACTGACCACGAGTGCCAGGAGAGGCGCCACCGGGGTAGCGCGTGCGCGTCGGTAACTTATCGGATGCTGCGTCCAATAGTCGGCCGTGACCGAACCATGTCCGGCAGCAGGATGACTGGGAACGGACGCAGACCGGCGGCGGCCGATACCCTCCGTCGATGGCAGGTCTGGACGACGCTCACGATACTCGGTCTCTCGGTGGTGACGACGCTCTCGGGACTCCTCCGGCCCGGCCACTACGTCGATCCCGCGGGGATCGTCACGCTCTGGCGCGTCCAGGACCTCACGATACTCGTCGCCGGCGTCCCCGTCCTCGCGGTCGGACTCTGGTACGCCCGTCGAGGGTCACTGCAGGGTCGGATGCTCTGGCTCGGTGGCCTCGCGTACATGACCTACATGTGGACACACGCTGCTCTGCAGGTGGCCTTCAACGCCTTCTTCCTCGTGTACGCCACGCTGTTCGGTCTCTCGCTGTTCACGCTCGTCGGCGGCCTCGTCGACAGCGACCCCGGCGCGGCCGAACGAGCGCTCGCCGGCCGCATCTCCCGGACCACGTACGCCGGGTTCCTTCTGGTCATCGCGGCCGGTCTAACAGTCCTCTGGCTGTCCGACCTGCTCCCGGCGCTGCTCGCGGGGACGCCACCGCCCAACGTCGCGGAGTCGGGCCAGCAGGTGCTCGTCACGCACTTCGTCGACCTGTCGGTCGTCGTCCCGTCACTGACGATCGCCGCCGTCTGGCTCTACCGCGACCGACCCTGGGGATACCTGCTGACGGGCGTCTGCCTGGTTCTCGGTGCGACCCTCGCCGTGAGCATCGCCGCGATGACCGTCGTGATCGCGGCCGGCGTTGTACTGACCATCTCGCCGCTCGCGCTGGTGTTGACTGTGCTCCCGATCCTCCTCGCCGCCGCTGCGGCGGTCAGGTACGTCCTGTCGATCGACGAAGGCGTTCGCGGCGAAGCGACGTGAGCTCCTTCAAAGCGTGTCGACGAACGCGCGTCGCAGGACCGTCGACAGGATGTACGTCTCGTACTTCTGCGTATCGCAGTGCTCGCAGGGGGACATCTCGGCGGCGATGGCGTCGAGGTCGTCGCCGTGCTCCGAGCGGAGTCGGTCGACCAGATCCGCCATCTCCGGGGCGACGGAGGCTGCCATCTCGTCGACGCGCTCGTCGGCGCCCTCGGGGAGGCCGTACGAGAGGACGATGGTGTTCGCGCGATAGAACTTCGCCGTCCCGCCGCGGCGCTCCTCGAGCCGGGCAACTTCGACCAGCCCCGCGTCACGCAGTTCGTTGACGTGGTGGCGGACGGTATTCTCGGTCCGCTCGTACCCGCGATCGGCCAGGCGGTCGTGGATGGTGGCGACGGTCAGGGCCTCGTCGGCCAGCATGTCCAGGATCATCGCGCGCACCGGCTCGTCGACGGCGTCGGACACGGCGGTGTCGCGAACGGCGATGTCGCGCAGGTCCACGTCAGTGGCGAATTCGGCCATCGCGTGACCGTACCCCGCCCGGTGCCATAGGCCTTGGTCCGAACCCGCTACCGGTGGATCAGTCGAACGGGGTGATCGGCGCTCAATTCGCGGACCGTGCGCCGGCGGGCGGTGACACCTCCGGCAGGTCGGGGATCGAGAGGTCGACGCGCCGGAGGAGCTGTGCGTTGATCGCGACGATGACCGTGCTCAGGGACATCAGGAGTGCACCGACGGCCGGCGAGAGGAGGATGCCGATGGGCGCGAGGACGCCCGCGGCCAGTGGCAGGGCAAAGACGTTGTAGCCGGCAGCCCAGACGATGTTCTCCTGCATCTTCCGGTAGCTCGCCTTGCTCAGTTTGACGAGACGGACCACGTCCATCGGGTTGTTCTGGACGAGGATGACGTCCGCCGACTGGACTGCGACGTCGGTGCCACTCCCGATAGCAATCCCGACGTCGGCCCGCGTCAGCGCGGGCGCGTCGTTCACGCCGTCGCCGACCATCCCCACGAGCTTGCCCTGATCCTGGAGTTCCTGAACCGTCTCGTCCTTGTCCCCGGGGAGGACCTCCGCGAACACCGTGTCGATGCCCAGTTCGTCGGCGACGGCGTCGGCGACGTCCCGGGAGTCGCCGGTGAGCATCGCCACCTCGACGCCGAGGTCGTGGAGAGCGTCGACGACGCGGTAACTCTCCTCGCGGACTACGTCGGCCATCGCGAACGCAGCAACCAGCTCCCCCTCGCGAACGAGATACACCACGGTCTGGGCGTTCTGGCCGGCCTCGTCGGCGAAGCGCTGGAGGTGACCGGGAACGTCGCTATCGAGTTGGGCCAGCAGATTCGGCCCGCCGACGTACACCTCGTCACCACCGTCGGACTCGTCCGACGAGCCTCCGGCGAAGCCGGAGACGTCGACGTTCGCGCGGACGCCCCTGCCTTTGATCGCCTCGAAGTCGGTCGCGTCAGGAGTCGTGAGGTCTCGCTCTTCGGCGGCCTCGCGGACGGCCTGAGCGATCATGTGTTCGGAATCGCCCTCGACGGCTGCGGCCAGCGCGAGCGCGTCGTCTTCGTCGACGCCGTCGACGGTCGCCATATCGACGACGCCGTGTTCGCCCTCGGTGAGCGTCCCCGTCTTGTCGAAGATGATTGCGTCGAGGTTCCGCGACTCTTCCATCGCGATGCGGTCACGGACGAGCATACCGTTGCGAGCCGCGAGTGACGTGTTGATCGCGACGACCAGCGGGATCGCGAGTCCGAGCGCGTGCGGGCAGGCGATGACGAGCACCGTGACGACCCGCTCGACGACCGTCGCGTTGAACGACACCGCGATCGTCCACGCGATTGCCGTCAGGCCCGCCGCCGCGACGGCGACGTAGAACAGCCAGCCGGCGGCGCGGTCCGCCAACACCTGGGTCTGGGACTTGCTCTGCTGGGCGTCTTCGACCAGTCGCATGATCCCCGCGAGCGCCGTCTCCTCGCCCGTCGCACCGACCCGCACGCGGAGACTCCCGTCGCCGTTGATCGTCCCGCCGATGACCTCGTCGTCGGGTTCTTTCGAGACCGGTTTCGACTCGCCGGTGATCATCGACTCGTTGACGTCGGAATCGCCCTCCTCGACGACGCCGTCGGCCGGAACGCTCGCGCCCGGCCGGACGAGGACGAGATCGCCCTCGGAGAGCTCACTCACGGAGACCTCCTCGGTCTCCCCGTCGTCGGTGACCCGCTCGGCGGTGTCAGGCATCAGCTTCGCCAGTTCGTCGACAGCGCTCGAGGCCCGCCGCACCGAACGCATCTCGATCCAGTGCCCGAGCAGCATGATGTCGATCAGCGTCACGAGCTCCCAGAAGAACGCCGACTCCGTCGGGAAGAACACGCTCGCGAGGCTGTAGACGAACGCAACGGAGACGGCCATCGAGATGAGCGTCATCATTCCCGGCGACCGGTCTTTCAGTTCCGGCGCCGCCATCCGGAGGAACGGAACCCCGCCGTAGGCGAAGACGACTACTGCGAAAACCGGGTTGATCCACTCGCTGCCCGGAAACGCCGGAACGGAGAACCCGAGCCATTCCTGCAGCGTCTCGCTGTACAGGAGGACGGGGATCGACAGGAGCGTCGAGACGAAAAAGCGCCGGCGAAACAGCTGCTCGTGGCCCTCGTGCATCCCGCCGTGGCCGTCGTGTCCGCCGTCGTGGCCGTGTTCGTCGTGGTGACCGTGTCCGTCGTGCCCCGCTTCGTGGGGCGGACGCGGTTCGGTCCCGTCTTCGAGGAGGGACTGCTCGGTCCGCGACTCCCCGTGCGGTCCGTCGTGGCTACCGTGGGCATCACCGTCGTGACGCGGAGGGTCGGTGCCGTCGTTCGATGGAGGATCGGCCATTACTGGTCGATTCGCACCGGATGGGCTTCAACGTGAACGGTGACGTGAGTCGTTCCGCACGCTAAACGGGCTCGCACGCGCCGGTGCCATCGCAGCGCACCCGTTATCCGAGGAGGTACCGCGTCCACGGGTAGCGGTCGACGAGCGCCTCGCCGCCGACGTCGTACTGCTCGATGTAGGCGTCGAGACCGAGGATGCGGCCGGCGCCGAACGCGGCGACCGACAGGAACACGAGCATGTACGCGAAGTCGCCGTTGATGTAGCCGTGACTGATGTCCCAGTTCCCGAGATAGAACATGAGCATCATGAACGCGCCCCAGAACGCCGCGAGTCGCGTGAGACAGCCGACGATGAGGCCGAGGCCGATGAGGACTTCCCCCCACGGAACGGCGACGTTCACGAAGTCCACGAACGCCGGCGTCGACCCCATCGCGACGAAGAGGTCCGCAACCGGACTGCCGTTCGCGGGCGGTGCGTTCTGCAGGTAGCCCGCGGCACTGAAACTTCCAGAGAGGACCTTGTCGGCGCCGCTCTGCAGGAACGCGATTCCCATCATCAGTCGGAGGGCAAGTATGAACCAGACGCTCAGCGTGTGGAGGCGACCGTTCGCCGTGAATCCGAACACCGTGCTTTGCAGCTGGACCTCTCGGGATGACATGATACACTATAGACACTCATCAGATTCATAAAGGTACTCACTGCAGGGGGCGACAGAGCGAACGAAACGCGGCAGTGCCGACAGAACGCCTCTTGGTCCCCCGACGGGTACGCCCGCGATCGGCCACCGGGGCCCGGACCCTCCGTCGATGCCGTCGAAAACCCACGTCTCTCGAACCGGGGTGTCGTCGAGGCGGTGGTTAGCCCCGGAACCACTCGAACGGAACTGAGCAGGCCACGCGCAACCGGCAGCGAGGGGCGAGACGGCCGCGTCGGACGTCCCTACGCCGCGAGTCCGTCGGCCGAACCGCGCCCGCTCGCGTCGCTCCGGAGTTCGCGCCAGAACGCCACCGCATAGACGGCGAAGAGGCTCCCCAGGAGAGCGATGCCGACGACGTACACGACGGTGTAGAGCAACACCGCCGAGAGCGGTGGCGTCGCCGCGCTCGCCTGCGTCCCGGCGGGGAGGAGGAACGTGGAGGCTACGCCGATTCCGCCGCCGACGACGAGACTGCCGCCCATGACGACGACGAAGTAACCGGCCGTGCTGAGGACGTTTCGGCGGACGAGTCCGGCACTCTGCCTGAGGCTCTCGATGGCCGACGCCCCGTTGAGGACGATCTCCTGCGCGTAGAACTGGACGAGGAAGGCGAACGCGAGGTACGCGAGGAGGATCACGCCGACGACGAGACCCAGTCCGATCAGGCTTCCGGTGCTCGCCCCGCCCCCCGCGCCGAGCGCGATTCCGCCGAAGATGGCCACGACGAACCCGACGGCCCCGAGGACGAAACTCACGCCGAAGACGACGAGGTACGCGCCGAGCACGGAGAGGTAGTGCTCTTTCCCGGCGGCGACGAACGTCCTGAGGGACGTGCGCCCGTCGAGCGCGTCGTCGGCCATCTGCATCGTGCCGGCCTGGACGAATGGGGTCACGAGGAGCAGCACGCCGGTGAGCGCCAGCGAGAGCAGGCCCGCCACGACTGGGCTCACCGCCTGTGCGAGCAACTGCGGCGCCTGGACGAGGGCGAAGAGGCCGAAGACGACCACGAGGATCGGATTTCGCGCGAGGGCGGAGGGCGTTCGCCGGAGGGCATCGATGACGGCCATGCGGAAATATCAATTCCAATTTCGTATTAAAGATAGTGGGTCGAAGCGGTCCAGTGGAACGCCACGAGGGCGAACGCGAGTGCGGGAATCACCCGGAAGCGGTCGAGCAGCGATCCGGAGGCGTTCGGAATCGGCCGCGACCGCACCGGTCGGTTTCGAGACGCCGGGCTATAGTAGAAATTGAAACTATTTACACATCGAGGGACACCCCGGGTGCCCCTCGAGTGTGTCAGTGCGTTCAATTTCTACTATACTCGTCCATCCCGGAAGCGCCGTCGCCCGTGCGTTCGTGGACGACCATCGAAACGTCCTCGCTGGGCCGTGAGGTGATCGTCGGAACCACCTCCAGGTTCCTGTCGGAGGCCAGTTCGAGGTGGTAGTCCTGGTAGATCGTCGCGAGCAGGAGTCGGGCTTCGAGCATCGCGAACCGGTCGCCGATACACCGGCGTGGACCCGCGCTGAACGGGAAGTACGCGAGTTTGGGGAGCGACTGTTCGAGCTCTGGCGTCCAGCGTTCGGGTTCGAAGGCGAGCGGGTCGTCGTACCACCGGGAGTCCCGGTGGACGACCCACTGGTTCATGAATATCCGCGCGCCGGCGGGGATCGGGTAGCCGCCGATCTCGTCCGGCCCGCTGGCCTCGCGGACGATGCCCGGCACCGGCGGAAAGAGGCGCATCGACTCCGTGACGATCTGCTCGGTGTAGGTGAGATCGGGGAGGTCGGCCATGGTCGGGCGTCGACCGTCGAGCACCGAGTCGAGTTCGGCCACGAACTTCGACTCGACCTCCGGGTGCTGGGCGAGGAGGTAGGTGGTGTACGTCAGCGAGACCGCGGTGGTCTCGTGGCCCGCCAGGATGATCGTGATCGCCTCGTCCCGGATCTGTTCGTCCGACAGGGACACGCCCTCGTCCTCGCGCGCGGCGAGCAACATCGAGACGACGTCGTTCTCGCCGGGTTCCGCGCGCTTCCGCCGGATGATGTCGTCGACCACCTCTTCGAGGGTCTCCCGGGCGCGGTCCATCCGCCGCCGGGACGGCAGGGGCACGTCGTCCGGTAGCACGATGTTCGGAAGGCTGGTCGTCGCCGGGAGGAAGCTGTCGAGCGCGGTCCCGATGTCGTTGACGTACCGATCGATGTCGACCCCGAACAGCGCCCGCGAGACGATCCGGAGGGTCAGTTCCATCATGTCCTCGTGGATGGACCGCCGTTCTCCGTCCCGCCAGTCGTCGAGCATGTCCTCGGTCAGCGCCGTCATCATCTCGGCGTACACCTCGATCCGGTCGGGGTGGAACGCGGGCTGGACGAGGTGGCGGTTGCGTCGCCACTCCTCGCCCTCGCTGTTGAGAATGCCGTTGCCGAGCAGCGGGCCGAGCACGCGCTGGAACCGGTCGCCCTTCACGTAGTTCCCGTTGTTGTGGACCAGCACGTGCTCGACGTCCGCCGGGTGGTTGAGCTGGTAATTGTGGCCGTCGAGCCCCTCCCAGTGGACGACGTCGCCGTACTCGTCGGCCATCCGTTCTCGGAACTCGAGGCCGCCGAGGATCGACTGCGGCGTCGCCCCGACGATCGGTAGTCCCGAGGGACCGGGCGGCAACTCGCTGGCGGGGAGTTCCTCGCTCATCGAATCCGTATACGGCGGTCGTTCAGTTGGGGTCTTCCTCCAGCATACTAGAATCCTTTATACCAGTCCGTCGGCAATGCTGATGGATAGGTGACATTGATTATCGCTCGTCCACTCCGTGCATCATGAGCACTACCGCCCTCCGCTCCGCCACGCTCTCGCTCTCCGGGGCGATACACAGTTCGGTGTTCGACCAGTTCGATCGGTCGTCGGCGGTCTCGATCGTGGCGACCCGATACCTCGGCCCGGTCGAGAACGAGCAGTACGTCGGGCTGGCCGACCTGCGCGGCGACCTCGACGTCGCACGGGACCTCCTCGCGGAGAGCGACCGGGTCCTCCGGTACGACGTAGCGGGTACCGACGAGCGAGGCATCGTCTACGCGCACTATCGGAGCGCCGGTCCCGTCGGTGAGCTGCTCACGATCCTCTACGACAACGACGTCGTCCTCGACTGGCCGATCGAGCACCGACAGATGGGACCCGAGACGGAGTCCAGAATCACGATCGTCGGAACGGACGAGGGCATCCAGCAGGCGATCGCCGACATCCCCGACGTCTCCGAGCTCTCGCTCCTCCGAATCGGACAGGTGCGGGCGGGAAACGACGCGTCGCCGTTGCTGACAGAGACGCAAGCGGCACTGCTCGACCTCGCGATCGAAGCCGGATACTACGAGGTCCCCCGAGAGACGACACAGAGCGCTCTCGCCGATCGTCTGGGCATCACTCCGGGTACCGTGAGCGATCGCCTCCAGCGGATCGAACGCCGCGTGATGACTGCGTACGCCCAACGACCACCCGACGGGTCCGCGCGATAGTCAGTCGCCCAGGTCGGAACGTCGGCGACCGGACGCCTCGTCCCGCGGTCGGCTCTCCGCCGACACGCCCGCGAGGGGACTCACCCCCTCCGTGGGCGCCCCGGGCGGACCACGACGCGCCCGCTCTCCAGTTGCGACACCGACGGCGTCGCGTCGGCGTGCGGATCGAAGGCCGCGTACGCGAACGCCTGCCAGAGCACCCGTTCGGGGTACGGCCGCCCCGACAGGTCTACCCCGAGGTCCGCCGCCAGGGACGCGCGGTCGAGTTCGCCCGCGGCGGTCGGGACCGCGAGCGGATTCGGGACCCCGTCGAGGTCGAGGCCGAACGACGGGAACAGCCGGCACCCAGCGCCCCGGGCCGGATGATGGAGTTCGCGCCGGCCGGGGTACCGGACGACGAGTTCCGGCGTGACCGTCACCGAGTCGCGGTCCCCGTCAAGCGGTTCGACGTGCCGTTCGGGGAGGGAGAGCCGGTGGCGCTCCCCGGCCGATAGCTCGTAGTCGGAGCCCGCGACCGTCAGTTCGATCCCCGACTCCGACCAGTCGGTGACGGCGACGTTGGGCGTCGCGTACGACCGCACCCGGACGGTCGTCGCGTCGCCGCCGACCGTGCCGTCGACGACCAGCGTCGTGCCGTCCGCCTCCTCGGTGACGAGCGCCGGCCCGTCCGACGGGAGGGCGTCGACGCCGACGAGTTCGTGTGTACTCGCACACGCCAGTTCCCAGTCGCTCGGCGCTGCGGACGACGGGGCCAGCGCGGACCGCCAGTAGAAGACCCGCCGGGTCCCGTCGAGCTCGTAGGGAACCGCGTCCGGGACGAAGCGGCCCCCGTGAGCGGTCGGCTCCAGTTCCGGATGCTCGAGTTTCACCTCGAGGTAGGGGAGCCGGCGGACGACTGGCGAGGCGACCGCGTCCGGCGACAGCCGTCGCCATTCGACGGTCGTCGCCTCCCCGTCGGCCGGGTCGGTCTCGCTCATCGCGACCACTCAGAACGGCGCGTCGGCGCCGTAGCCTCGCGTGGATCCGCCGGTACCCTGCGAGCAGCCGCCGTTGCCCCCGCGCTGCGGCCCCCCGGTCTCGCCGTCGGCCTCGCTGTCGCCCTCGACGCTACCCGTCTCGCGGAACGACGCCTCCAGGTCCGCCAGCCGCTCGTTGATCCCGTCGGCCCGGTGGTGCATCTCGGCGACGCGGACGCGGACCAGGTCGTAGCCGTGGCGGTCGGCCAGCCCGTTCCACGCCCGGAACGATCCCACGGTCAGCGTGTCGCTCTGTGGACAGAACGGGGTCGTCGGCGTGAACTCCGCCCGGAGGACCGCGACGTCGTCACTCGCGTCGCCGGGCGCGTACGCGTCGGAGCCCGTTTCGACGGCGTCCTGGCGAGCCTGTGAGCCAGGGCTCGATGAGCTTTGCTCGTAGGCGTACCGGTAGCCGGCGTCGCGGTGGCGCACGTCGAGGTTCAACCTCGCGAGGTTGTACCCGAAGGTCATGTCGTAGACGCTCCGCTCCTCGAAGATCTCCCGCGTCAGGTCGTGAAAGTCGAGGTGCTCGTCGCCGGCGAGCACGTCGTGGCCCTCGAGGAACCGGCCCGGGTCCGGGACGTTCGCGGGAACGAACTCGTCGTACTCGTCGAAGAGGTCGTCGCCGTCCTCGCGGCCGCCGCCGAACGGGGAACTGAATCCGACCATGTGCGTACTCGGACGCCCGGGACCTCGACTCCGTCGCCGTACATCTCCGAGCCCCAGTTCAAGTGTCGGCGTGCGGGAGTATCAACGGGCCCTACGCTCCTCGGCTACTTCGGGTCGACGCGGACGCGCGTCACGTACCCTCCGCACGAACAGCGCCCCTCGTCGGAGAGTTCGACGCGGCGGTCGACGGCCCGCAACGGCCGGTAGAGGTACGTCGAAGGGTGGCCGTGGCGCTCGTGCGTGACGAGGTCGACGTGTCGCCCGGCCCGCGTCTGTTCGACGGCGTCGACGGCCTCGTCGATGGTCAGTCGCCGGTCGGCGGCGTGGTCCTCCGACTCGAGGTCGACGGTCCAGGGCCGGTCGTGGGCCGTCCGCGTCACCGGTTCGCGCCCGGCGTACGCGTTCGAGGTCACCGATCAGTCACCTCCCGCGCTGACCGTCCGTGGTCCGCTCTCGACGGTCGAACGCGGTCGTCAGCGGCGTCACAGTGCGGATCGACTGCCTCCATAGGTGGTGGTACCGTGCGGAGACCCGAGAGGACTCGGGCGAATATATCCGCCCCGCCGGCTTAGTTTCGGCCCGCGCAATCCGCTTCCGAGGGAACCCACTCGCCATGCCAGAGTCCCGCAATCGGACGGCCGGCGCGGAGACGGACGCGCTGTTCGACAGGTACACGCTTCCCAGGGTCGCCCTGACCGTCATCCTCGCGGTGTCGCTCGTCGGGACGTGGGTGACCACGCGCCTCGAGGGCGGCGGCCCGGGACTCACCGTCGCGAAGTGGGAGTACTTTGTCGCGCTGGGCGTTCTCACCGGCGGGCTGGTCTGGAAGCACCTCTTCGTCCGGCCGGCGGATCTGGGGACCGACGCCGCCGACTACTGCGCCGAGATGTACGAACGGTTCGACCGGATCGCGCTGGGCGCGCTGGCCGTCCTGACCGCGAGCGGGGTCGTCGTCCTCGGCGACTACGTCGCGGCGTTCGGACCGACGCCGCCCGCGTACGGCTTCGGTGCGCTGCTGGCGTCGTTCGTCGCGGTCGGGACCGCGACGACGGTCCGCAGCGGCCCCGTCGAAGCCCAGTTCCGGAGCCCGAGCGGCATCGGCGCACTCGCTCTCGCGCTCGCGCTGGTCGCCGCGACGGCCGTCGCAGAGGTGGCGACGCGGGGGTTCGATCCCGTCGCCGCCGTCGTCCGCACGCTGCACCTCCTCGCGTTCGCGGTGTGGCTCGGCGGGGCCGTCTGGAACATCTTCGTCGCGGTGCCGACCGGGCAGAAGCGGCCGACCGTGGCGGTCGTCCGCGCGGCCGGCGAGCAACTGGAGCGGTTCCGCTGGGCCGTCCGGTTCGTCTTCCCCGCGATCTTCCTGACGGGCCTCTACCAGGCGGTCGACGGGCTCGGAACGGCTCCCGGGACGTACCTCGACAGCGCCGTCGGTCTCGCCGTCCTGGCGAAGGTCGGGTTCGTGGGCCTGCTGATAGTCATTTTCGAGCTCTGCCCGATGTGGCGGGCCTGCTCCCCCATCGAGGGGGTCTGCGAACTGGACGACCTCGGCGGACCCGGGACGGACGGCGGCCCAGCGACGGACGACGGGCCGGTCGGCGACGGGGAGGTGACGGGCGATGACTGACAGCGCGGTCCCCGACGAGGCGCCCGACGTCGAACCGGACATGACCGTCGACAACCGCGGCCGGGGCTGTGCCAGCGGCATCGCCCGCGTCCAGCGCGCGCTCGAGGACCTCCCCGACGGCGCGGTGCTGGTCGTCAGGAGCACTGACAGGCGGGCGAAGCGGGAGTACCCGCGACTGGCCGAGCAGACCGCCCACGAACTGCTCGCCATCGAGAGCGAGCGCGGCCGGTTCCTCCGGACGGAGTACGCGACGTACCTCGAGATCCACGGCCAGTGAGCGCGGCGGGCCGGACCAGCCGTCGCGGCTCCAGACAGCGGCGAACGTCAGCCTCTTGCGACTGGCGGGGACAACGGGGGACGAGCCGAGATGGTCGAGGACGACGCCGGCCCGGACCGCGACCCGACGAGCCCAGACGAGGCGACGGGTCACGACGAGACGGCTGGCCACGACGAGGCGGCTGGATCCGGGTCGAGCGCCGTCGACAGCCTCGCCGACGCGCTCCGGACGCTCGACCCCGCCTACTTCGGGCTCGCCATGTCGACGGGCATCGTCTCCATCGCCTTCCGGGGACTGGGCGTCGAGGCGGTCGCACTGCCGCTGTCGGTGTTCAACGTCGGCTGTTACGCCCTGCTGGTCGCACTCTTCGGGGCGAAGACGGCCCGCTTCCCCGGCACCGTCCTCGCCGATCTCCGGAACAGCAAGCGCCACTGGGGGACGCTGACGTTCGTCGTCGCGACGAACACCGTCGGGACGCAGCTCGTCCTCTTCTTCGACGAGGTCACGGCGGCGGCGATCCTCTGGTCGACCACCGTCGTCGCCACGCCGGTCCTCCTGTACTACCTGTTCGCCGTCGAGATCGTCGGGCCGCGGGAGTCGGCCGCTCGCGAGCGCGTCGACGGCGCCTTCCTGCTCGCGATCGTCTGCATGCAGTCGCTGGCCGTCCTCGGAGCGCTGCTCGCAGACTCGCTGTCGACCTACGTCGACGAGGTCGTCCTGTTGAGCATGGGGTACTGGGGGTCCGGCTTCGTCCTCTACTTCGTCGTCGTCACCGTCGTGACCTACCGCCTGCTGGACGGGGCCGTCCGCCCCAGCGACTGGACCGGGCCGTACTGGATCACGATGGGCGCCGCGGCGATCACGACGCTGGCGGGGGCCACGCTCGGCCCGCGCCTGTCGGCGTTCCCGGCGTGGGAACCGTACGTCGAGATCACGCTGGGGATCACGTTCCTCGCGTGGGCCATCGCGTCGTGGTGGATCCCGCTGCTGCTCGCCATCGACGTCTGGAGCTTCCTCACTGCAGACGACGGGCGGCCACCGGCGTGGGTGATCGCGGTCCCCTGGGCGCGGCTCGCCTTCGGCCGGCGCCGCAACGCGTACAGCCCTGGCGCCTGGGGACGGGTCTTCCCGATGGGGATGTACACGGCCTGTACGGTCAACCTGGCCGGCGTGCACACGTTCAGCCCGCTCGGAATCGTCCCCGCATACTGGGGCTGGTTCGCGCTGTTCGTCTGGGGGCTGACCTTCGTCGGCATGGTCCGCGCAGCGGGGCGAGCTATCGCCGGCGCAGCACCCGCGGCGACCGGCGGGCCCGGATCCCGGTCGCCGTAGCGACGGCGACAGTCCGGGGACGTCCGGACCGCCGGCGATCGGCCGTTCCCACCTTTTGGGTACCGTGACGAACCGATTCGACGCAGGACCCATCCGTGTGCTCTCGGTCGTACACGGGTACGGAGATGACTACCGAGATCGACCTGCGGGAGACGCCGGAGAGCGACCACCGAGAGCGCCTGTTCGACGCGCTGTCGGCGGCCGACGCTGGCGAGGAGTTCGACGTCGTGGCCGACCGAGACGTCGACGCCGATCTGCTCAGACACCAGATCGAACACGAGCGCGACCTGGAGTGGGAGCACGCCGACCCGGACGCGGAGCCCCGTGAGCACCACGTGGTCGCGGGCGAACCCCTCGGGGACGACGCGTTCCCGTCGATCGACGTGCGGGACCTGAAGCCCCAGCGGCGCCACGAGGCGCTGCTGTCGGCGTTCGACCAGCTCGAGCCCGACGAGGGGTTCGTGCTGGTCAACGACCACGACCCCAAGCCGCTGTACCACGAACTCCGATCGATGCACGGCGAAGTGATCCACTGGGAGTACCGGAGCCGCGGCGGCGACGGCTGGCGCGTCGAGGTCGGCAAGACGGGAGAGTCGACGGCCGGCGATCGGGACGTCGTCACGCGGTTCGACGTCCGCGACATCCCCAAGCAGGAGCGCCACCCGACGATCCACCACCGGTACGGGATGCTCCCCGAGGACGGGACGATGGAGCTGATCGCCCCGCACGAGCCGCGGCCGCTCCAGCAGGAGTTCCGCCAGCGGTACGGCGACGCCTTCGAGTGGCAGGTCGTCGAGCACGAGCAGGGCCGCTGTCGCGTCCACGTCACGAAGCTGGCGGCGGCGGAAGCTGCGTCGGCCGACGACGACGGAGGAGCGGCGTCGGCCGCGGACGAGACCACCGCGTCACCGGACGACGGGGCCGTCGAGGTCACCCAGGAACTCGACGTCCGGGAGCGCCCGCCCGCACAGCGCCACGAGCAGATCTTCGCCGCCTACGCCGACCTGAACCTCGGCGAGGGGTTCGTGCTGGTCAACGACCACGATCCGAAGCCGCTGTACCACCAGTTCGAGGCCGAGGCCGGCGACGCGTTCCGCTGGGAGTACCGCCGGAAAGAGCCCGGCGAGTTCCGCGTCCTGATCGGCAAGGCGGAGGGCGCGACCGCCGACGCGTCCGTCGGCTCGACCGGCGGCCACTCCTGCGGCGAGCACGACGCGCCGTTCTGAGCGCAGCGGATCGACCGCTGTGGGCCCCGTGGATCTCGGATGCGTCAGGACCCGCGGACGACGCCGACGGCCACGAGGCCGGTCAGCGCGACCAGCACGAGCACTTTCAGTCCGACGAAGGGCCCGACCGGCGACGCGGCGAGCGCCGACAACGAGAATCCGACGAGCCGGACGGTCTGGTAGGTCCCGGTCGCGAGCAGCAGGACGACGACCGCGGGGAGGTGTCGGCGGAACGCTTTCGCCTGTGACTTCAGCGTCGCCGCGGCGTCGGGGCGGGTGCGCGCCGTCGGAAGGACAACGAAGTTGTGCCAGACCGCGCCGCCGACCCACAGGGCGAAGGCGCCGACGTGGACGAGCCGGACGAGCCAGTCGGTCGCCGTCGTGCCCGTCTCCAGCCAGGCGAACCCCGCCAGGGCGACGAGCGCGGCCGCGAACAGTCCCGTCCGGAGGACCGGCTGCCGGTCTCGCTCCCAGTCGGGCCGCGGCCGTCGGAGGCCGAGCCACAGCAGCGGGGCGGCGACGAGTCCGACCCCGATCGCCCCGGTGCCGACGGCCCGCGACGCGTCGTTCGTGGCGAGGGAGGCCACGCCGGCGACGGTGAACGCCGCGACGGCGGCCGTCTCGACCCGCCGCCAGCGAGCGTCCACGCGTCGGGCGTCGGCCGCGTCGTCGAAGGCGGACCCGTCGAACAGTCGCAGCCGCCAGTAGAGACCGCCGACGAGCGCACCGGTCGTCACCGCGACCAGCCACGTGACCGCTCGCGCTGTGATCGGAGCGCCGAACCGCGCGACCCAGACGCCGCCGATCGAGGCGACCACGAGCAGTCCGAAGACGATCCGTGGCTTGAGGGCACGCGCCGATATCGCTTGCCCGGGCGGAAAGCGGCTCTCGTTCTCGCTCTCGCTCATCGATTCGATTTAGGTGAGCCTAAACTAAGAGGGAGGCCCGTAGATGTTCGGCCGGTCGGATCACCGACGGGCCGTCCCGCGGGTCGCCCGATCCGACGCGAAGGGATTCGGGGGGACGCTTTCCCTCGCCGATGACAGACTGTGGCCTATGTCAGAGAGCCGAACGCGCACGTCGGCGACGCCTCGGTCCGCCGCGTCCGACGTCGAGCGGGGAGCGGCGCGATACCTCTTCGCGGTCGCCGTGCTGTCGGAGCCCGACGGCGAGCGCGTCACGACCGGAGAACTCCGGGAGCACCTGGACGTGACGCCCGCCAGCGCCTCGGAGATGGTCGCCAGGCTCGCCGACCGCGGACTGGTAGACTACGAGAGTTACCAGGGCGTGCGGCTCACCGACCGCGGGACGACGGTCGCCGAGCGCGTCGCCTGGCAGTTCTGCGTCGTCTCGACGTTCTTCGAGTCCGAGCTCGACGCCGCGATCGACGACCGGACGGCCTTCGACGTCGCCTTCGCGCTGCCGAGCGACGGCCTGTCGAACCTCCGGGACCTCGTCGGCGGGTCGTGTCTCGGACTGTGCCCCGAGTCCGCCGGCGAGGGCGACGAGTGCTCCGCCTGACGCAGAGTGGCGTGCAGACGTCTATTTGCTATAATTCTGATAAATATATCGGAAGTAATCGGAATGAGAATCGGGCTCTGCGGAAGAGCCGGAAATAGCGGAGTCGGTGAATTGCCGCACATCGTCTCGACTCCATCGCTCGCTCGAAGGCGCGGGACTGCTCCTCGCTCTTTATCACCGCCGAAGGCGTAGAGCACCGCAACGATGTCGAGTACTCCGCACGACCACGATGACGACCACGACGCCGAACCCGTAACCGACCACGTTCACGACAACTCCTGGTCCGCCAATCTCGAAAAGCCGAAACACGGCGACGACCGGGAGCTAGTGCTCCGTCAGGCGATCGAAGCAGTCGAACACACGGCGGCGGGCAACCACGTCAACCTCGTCACCCACGGGGACCACGGCCACCCATCGGAGTACCTCTTCGAGGAACTGGACGCCGAGCTCGACGAGGACGCCGACTGGGAGTACGTCGAACAGTGCGGCTGTGGCGGGCACGTTACGAGGGTCCACGTCTGACCGTCACGGCCGAGCGGTCCGGCCTCGCGACGCCTTCCTCCCCGGTAACTTTCCGGTTCGGGAACACTGGTGATTAGCGCCGTACGGTCATCCCAGGCTGCCGTCCATCTCGAGTTCGATGAGGCGGTTGAGCTCGACGGCGTACTCGATGGGCAGTTCCTCGGTGATCGGCTCGATGAAGCCGGCGACGATCATCTGCTTGGCGTCGTCGTCGTCCAGGCCGCGGCTCTGGAGGTAGAAGACGTCCTCGTCGCCGATCTTGCCGACGGTCGCCTCGTGGGCGACGTCCACCTGGTTCTCCTGGATCTCCATGTACGGCATGGTGTCCGACGTCGACTCGCTGTCGAACATCAGCGCGTCGCACTCGACCGACGTCGAGGAGTCCTCGGCGCCGTCGGAGACGTGGACGAGGCCGCGGTAGTTGGTGCGGCCGCCGTCCTTGGAGACGGACTTGGACTCGATGGTCGACTTCGTGTCGGGCGCGTTGTGGTAGACCTTCGCGCCGGTGTCGATGTCCTGGCCCTCGCCGGCGAAGGCGATGGTGACGTGATTGTCCGTCGCGCCGGGGCCCTTCAGCACCGACGCCGGGTACAGCATGGTAGCTCTGGATCCCATCGACCCGGAGACCCACTCCATCGTGCCGTCCGCCTCGACGATGGCGCGCTTGGTGTTGAGGTTGTACGTGTTCTTCGACCAGTTCTGCACCGTCGAGTACTGGACGTGCGCGCCCTCGCCGACGAACACCTCGACGCAGCCGCTGTGGAGGTTGTGGCTGCCGTAGTGCGGCGCGGAGCAGCCCTCGATGAGGTGGACCTCCGAGTCGGGCTCGGCGACGACGATCTTGTGTTCGAACTGGCCCATCCCCTCAGAGTTCATCCGGAAGTACGCCTGCAGCGGCATCTCGACGGTGACTCCCTCGGGGACGTACACGAACGAGCCGCCCGACCAGACTGCGCCGTGCAGCGCGGCGAACTTGTTGTCCGTCGGTGGCACGCACTCCGTCATGAAGTGCTCCTTGACGATCTCCTCGTGCTCACGGACGGCCTCGTCCATGTCGCAGAAGACGACGCCCTTCTCCTCCCACTGCTCTTTCGTGTGCTGGTAGACGACCTCGGACTCGTACTGCGCGCCCGCGCCGGACAGCGCCTCCTTCTCGGCCTCGGGGATCCCCAGTTTGTCGAAGGTGTCCCGGATCTCCTCGGGGAGGTCCTCCCAGGAGTCGACGCTGTCCTCGGTCTCCACGTCCGGCCGGAGGTACGGGACGATCTCGTCGAGGTCGATCCCCGAGAGGTCCGGCTGGCCGGGCCAGTCGGTCGGCATCGGCAGCTCCCGGAACACCTCCAGAGAGCGGAGCCGGCGCTGTAGCATCCACTCGGGCTCGCCCTTCTCCGCGGAGATGAGCCGGACGGTCTCCTCGGTGAGGCCCTCGCCCGACGTGACGGCGGCGCGCTGCTCGTTTCTCGATTCGAACCGGTCCTCGAAATCGATACCCTCGAACGACTCGTCGTCTGAGCTCATGATTTGGTCACGGTCGCTACGTACTCCGCGTCGATCCGTCGTCCGGAGCGTCGAGCCCCACCCACCAGACAGTTCGTCCGAACCGCTTCGGGTGAGCGCCCGTCCGGCCCCGCGCTCGTCCCGCCGGCGATACCGCGGCCGGGATCACCTGACGCCGGCCAGTAATTTTCGTTCGGTGTACATTTTTTATGCCGAGGGGACCTACTCCGGCGTAATGTCCGACATCGAAACGGGCGACACCGCACCGACGTTCAGCGCGACGCTCGGGACGAGCGATCACGAGTCGTTCGACCTCGAGGAGCGCCTCGGCGACGGGCCGGTCGTGCTCGCGTTCTTCCCGGGCGCGTTCACGCCGCCGTGTACCAACGAGATGGTCGCGCTCCAGGATCGCCTCGGCGAGTTCGAGGACGCAGGGGCGACAGTCCTCGGCGTGAGCGCGGACTCGGCGTTCTCGCAGGGGGCGTTCCGGGAGGAGCACGGCATCGAGTTCGACCTGGTCAGCGACATGGATCGGAACGCGATCGAGGCGTACGGCCTCGAGATAGACATCACCGACCTCGGCCTGCACGGCGTCGCCAACCGCGCGGTGTTCGTCATCGACGAGAACGGAACCGTCACGTACCGCTGGGTCTCCGACGACCCGACGAACGAACCCGACTACGACGAACTGCTGGACGCGGTCGAGGACGCGTAGCCGACGCCGTCCCGGACCTCCAGGGCCGCCTCGGGCGCCCGTCCGTTCGACCAAACCTCCTTGACCGCGGCGCCGAACAGTGTCAGTGTATGTACCCAGAGCTTTGCTCTCGATCCGAGCCCGACCGACTGGAGGGTGCCGCATGAGCGAGGTTCGCTCGCTCGACGATCTGGAGGGGGAACCGCACGCGAACCCCTTCCCCGACGCCGAGCCGAAAACCGTCAGGCTCACGCTCGCCGAGGGCGAGGACGTGCCGGCGCACGACCATCCCGACCGCGAGATCGTCCTCTACCTGATCGAGGGGGCGCTCGAACTGCAGCTCGGCGACGAGACCCACAAGGTAGCGGCCGGCGACGTCGCCCGCTTCGACGGCGACCAGCAGATCTCCCCGCGCGCGACCGAGGACAGCACAGCGTTGCTCGTCCTCGCGCCGCGTTCGGACGGCTGACTGAAGGCGGACGGCCGCCGGTGTCACGGCGCGTCCAGCACGTACCCGGTCGCCCCCGTTCGGTCGACGCACTTCAACGCCGCCCGAACACGTTCACACCAACATACTTTTAGGAAGGCCTAAAACGTGGGCGTGAAGCGATCCGGTCCGGCGCGGTCGCGCGCCCGGGCGATCGACGACACATCCATGCCCTACGCAGAACTCACGATCACGGTTCCCGAATCGGTCTGGATCAGCGAGGTGTCCGGCGCGCACCCCGAGACGACGTTCCGCGTCCTGGCGGCCACCGCGAACGCCGCGACCGGCGTCGCCAGGATCGAGATCGACGGCAACGAGGCCGCGGCGGTCTGCGATGAGATCCGATCCTACGACGCGGTGACGGACCTGACGGTCCTCGGGACGGGCGAGGCGGCGTGCCGGGTGCAGATCGAGACGACCGTGCCGCTGCTCCTGAGTTCGCTGCAGGACTCCGGCGTGCCGATCGAGATGCCCATCGAGGTCCGCGACGGCGAGTTGCGCCTCGAGCTGACGGTCCCCAGCGAGACGCTCTCCTCGCTCGGGGAGACGCTCGACCGGCTCGGCATCGCCTACACCGTCGAGCGGATCCAGCAGGACGTCGAGTCGGATCCGCTGCTGACCGACCGCCAGCGGTGGGTGATCGAAGAAGCGATCGACCGCGGCTACTACGACACGCCGCGGCGGACCACCCTCGTCGACCTCGCCGACGACCTCGACGTCGCCAAGTCCACCTGCAGCGAGATCCTCCACCGCGCGGAGGAGCGGGTCCTGAAAGACTACCTGGCCGACGAGCGCTCGGTGCCGGCCGGGACGACGGCGCCCTCCGACTGACGGCGCCGGACCCGCTCAGGCGGACGCTCCGGTTCGCCGTTCGACCTCGGCGAAGAGGACGTGCCGCTCCCGTCCCTCGTCGACGGCCGGGCCCGCGTCGACACAGGCCGCGGCGAGCGTCCGGTCCCGCCGCAGCAGTTGACCACTCACGACGGACTGCGCCGAGACGAACGGCGTTCGGGACAACCCTTTGGCGAGACGGCTCTGAACGGGGATCCGATGACCGACGACTACGAGGAGCTGCCGCTCGTGTACTCGTGTTCCGGTTGTTCGAGCGCCGCACAGATGGCAAACGACCTCGCCGTGCGGCTGGACCGCGAGCGCGAGGCGGAGATGTCCTGTATCGCCGGCGTCGGCGGCGACGTCCCGCCGCTGGTGGACACCGCCACGTCGGGACGGCCGACGCTCGTCATCGACGGCTGTCCGCTGGAGTGCGCCCGGAAGAGCCTCGAAGGGCACGACGTGACGCCGGACCGGCACGTCAACCTGGCGAAGCGCGGCGTCCCGAAGGAGTACCACGCCGACTACGACGACGAGCAGGCCGAAGAGCTGTACGGGGACCTCCTCGGGGAGATCGAGGAACTAGCGCCGACCGCCTGAGCGGAGGTGCCAGCGTCGCTGCCTGGCGATCAGTGCAGCGTCCCGTCCGAACTCTGTCGTCGTACGCGAACAGCGCGTAGCCGACTTCGACCGCCGAGTAGCCGGTCTCCGCGGCGATGTCGCGGATCGGCTCGATCATCGCGACGTAGTCGGCGGCGTCGAAGCTCTCCTTCCGACCCTCGAGGTACCCCTTCCGTTCGAGCGAGGCCCACACCCGCGTGTCGACGACGGCGTGTCGCTCGCCGGAAAGCGCCGCCAGCACGCAGGAGGCCGTCGGGGCCTTGAATCCGGACAGCCCGGTCAGCAGCTGGATCTTCGAGAAGTCGCCGTCGACCCTGCGGACGTTGCGGGTGACCTCCCGGCAACGGTCCGCGGGGTTGCGCTCCACGTGATACAGTAGCGAGCACATACCCCGTCTTTAGGCGGGGGTCAAGCGGACAACAGCCTCTACTTCTATCGACGACGCCACGACTGGATTTCCAACGGTTCTACTGGTGGAATTAAGGTCTCAAGTCCAATAGTGCACAACACGGATGAAGACCACACGGCACGCGACCTACACTCTCAACTACCACATAGTGTGGTTGCCGAAGTACCGTACCTCGGTACTCTCCGGGGAGGTCGCAGACCGTGTGCGAGACATCCTCCACGAGATTGCCGACGACAAGGGTGTCAAGATACTCGACCTGACCGTTCAACCCGACCACGTTCACCTCTTCGTCAGTAGCCCGCCGAAACACGCCCCGTCGCTTCTCGCCAACTGGTTCAAGGGGATTTCCTCACGGAAGTACAACCACCGCTACGCCGACACCGAAGACGAAAAGATTCGCTGGGCGCGGGGCTACTACGCAGGGACGGCAGGCCACGTGTCCAGTGAGACGGTTCAGGACTACATCCAGCGTCACGAAGAGGGCGAGCAATGACCGAGCTCACCAAGACGCTGGAGTTGAAGCTGGTCGACCCGAACGCGCATAAACGGCGGAAACTCCAAGAGACGCGCGACGCCTACCAGCAGGCCCTCGCCGATGCGTTCGAGGCTGGTTGCACCACTCAAACCGAAGCGAACGACGTGGTGGTCAACTACGACCTATCGGGGTACGCGAAAAACGCCCTCAAGAAGTACGTCCCGCAGTTGACGACGACGTACAATGCAGATGAGCTACACGACGACCACCCAGTTCGGTTCACCAACGAGGGGCTCCGGCTCGATCACAACCCCCAGAACGCTATCGAGTGGTACGTCAAGATTCCGCACCACGAGGACTACCACCTCTGGCTGCCAGCACAACCGAACCCCGACCAACGGGAGTGGTTAGAAGCCGTGAACGCTGGCGACGCGGAGATGGGTGAGCGTCGGCTCTTCCAGCGGGATGAGACGTGGTATCTCCACGTCACCGCCACCCGCGACGTGGAGGACTGTTCCGGGGTGGCCGACGACGCACGGACGCCGATCGGAGTCGATATCGGGGAAGCGTCTCTCGTCACGGTGTGTCACCGCGACGAGAACGGTTCTCCGACCCGTCCCGAACTATGGGCCGACGAGGGCAAGACCGTTCGTCGGCTCCGCAAGACCTACTTCACCGCCACGCGACGGCTCCAAGAACGCGGCAGCGACCGTATCGCCGAGTCGTTCGGCGACGCCCTGTGGAACCACATCGACGACGTGTTCCACCGTGTCACCCGCGACGTCGTCGAGCACGCCGAGTCTGTCCCGAACCCAGTGTTGGTTCTGGAAGACCTGACCTACATTCGGGAGTCGATGGACTACGGTGAGTACATGAACCGTCGTCTTCACGGCTGGGCGTTCGCCAAACTCCACGCGCAGATACGGTACAAGGCCGTCGAGACGGGAATTCCCGTCGAGACGGTGAATCCGCGTAACACCTCGAAAGAGTGCCACGCGTGTGGTGAAGTGGGGTATCGTCCGAAGCAGGCGACGTTCAAATGCACGAACGACGGCTGCTGGATGGGCGAATACCAGGCAGACGTGAACGGGGCGATAAACATCGCGGACCGCTACCTCAGCGGAGAGAGTCGGTCCAGAGAACACGAGACCGACGATGACTCGGCTGAGGATGGGGCGTGTTTGACCGCGCCACAAGACAGCCACGCCGATGGTGCAACCCAGCAAGAGACGCGTGGAACGTATGCGTCTTGAAACCACAGGGCCGCGCCCGGCCTGAAATCCCATAGTGGGATTCCCGCGTCTTCAAGCGCGGGAGGAGGTCAAAGGCGCTGCGGGTCGAGGACTCGTAGGCGATCTCGTACAGCTGGTCGCGAGTGAGATGTCCCTGCTCCCGGTAGGTCTCGCCGAACGATTCGAGCCGCTCCGGGAGGACGCCCTGCGTCTCCGCGTGGTAGTCGAGGTTCCCTTCGACGAACGTCTCCATGTGCCAGTGGCTGCGCCACTGGCGAGTGAAATCCAGCGGTGCAGGCGTCGTACTCCCGGAGACGCGTCCGAGAAGAGAGCGGGAGACAGCTATATGCCGGTACCTGACGAATCGCCACGGTATGGACGTGCCACGCGCTCTGGCGGCGCTCGCCGCGGGCGTCACCGCGTTTCTGGTGGTCGGCGTCGTCGTGACCGAACTCGCGGCGTCGCGGATAGCGTTCTCGCTCCTCGTGGGGCTTCCGGCGGGCCTGCTCGCCGGCGTCGCGGTCACTGTGGCAGTCGCGCTCGGCCTCGGCGACGAGTCGCCCGAACGGCGGCGGATCGCCCGCTCGGCCGGCGGAT
Organism: Halomicrobium urmianum; assembly: GCF_020217425.1. Taxonomy (NCBI): domain Archaea; kingdom Methanobacteriati; phylum Methanobacteriota; class Halobacteria; order Halobacteriales; family Haloarculaceae; genus Halomicrobium; species Halomicrobium urmianum. The sequence continues at coordinate 92,069 of NZ_CP084092.1, read as the reverse complement.
TCGGCGTGGCCTTCCTCGCCGTCGCGATCCTCGCGTCGACCGTCGTCGGGACCGTCCTCTCGCTGTTCGTCGCCGGTGCGGTCGGCATCGTCGTCGCCGCGGCGACGTACCTCAGGAGTTCCGGTTCGGCTGCGACGGCCGCGACCGATAGCAGAGAGTGAACGCGATGACACGCTCGAAGGCCACCCGAAGCGCCACTCGATGCGTGAATAGTTGCAACGGTCCGACAGACTGCAGCGTCGGTCGACCGCGACGGCCCGGCCGGGTAGGGATCAGAATTCCCGGAGGAGAGCGCCGAGCGCGCTCGCGAGTTCCTCGAAGCGGTCGATGGCCATCTCGTCGGTCGTGATCCAGACGCCGTGGTCGGCGGCGATGACCCGGGTCAGGTACCCGTGGTCGAAGACGCGGATGGTGAACTGGTAGTCACCCAGTTCGGTATCGGTGTAGGCCTGCTGAGACCGGAAACCGAGCCGCTCGTTGTCGGCGAACCCGACGAGGTCGGCGCCCTGTTCCAGGTCCTCGCGGAGGTAGATCTGATCGACCGCGTCCTCGGTGAAGTAGGCGATGCTGCGCAGTTCGTCCCCGACTGCCGTGCGGGCCGCGCTGATCAGTTCGTCCTCGTGTTCCTCCGAGAGGTGGGTGCTGGGCATGGCTCCCGGTTCGGTTTGCCATACCATACCCGTGCCGAAAACGTTACTACGCTGAATGTTTCTGGTGGGTTTCCTCGCGATCCGACGTGACAGGCTCCGCGTCGACTCGCCTGCTGACCTGGGGGCTGCGGTACCTGATCACTCTGCCGGGATCGATCGGAGAAACCGGACCGTCAGGAGCAGACTCAGAGCGGTCAGCGTTCCGAAGATCGCGATCTGCGGGAGCGGTACCGACTGTCCGTCTCGGACCATGAACCAGGCCATCGCCAGCACGGCGCCACCGAGCGTCGCGATCTTCACGAGGAGGACTGCGGTGAACGCGTACCCCCACGGGCGACGCTTCCGAAGCAGCTGCGCAGAGAGCACGAACGCCGGGACGATCACCCCGAGGTCGAGCGAGAAGATGACCGACGTTGGGAGTCCCGCCTCGGCGACGCTCGGCGGCGTCGTCCCCGAGAGCGTGGCCGGGAGGATTTCAGACAGCCAGAGGAGCGAAACGAGGAGGGCGAGCAGCACCTGGAAGGCGACGTACACCCCGACCGACGTATCGCCGACCGCGCGCTTCAGCGCCGCGGCGTCCAACCGGACCGTCCCGCCGACGAACGTGAACAGCGTCAGCCACAGCAGCGTCGTGTACACCAGATACAGTTCGTTGAACGCGGTCATGAACGAGTACGAGGCGTAGGTGTAGAGCAGGTAGCCGGTCAACCCGAGCCAGGCGACGTAGGCCCGCAGCGAGCCGCGCGTCGCATAGAAGAGCGAGACGGCAAACGCCGGGACGGCGACGGCGAGCGTCAGGAGGTCCTGGCCGTAGACCTGTGGCAGGAGTACGGGCGCGTCGCGGTAGAATCCCGGAACGAACAGGCCGACGACCGTCGCCGCGACAGTCAGGACGATTGTCGCCAGCGAACTGAAGACGTACCGCTGCGGGAATCGCTCGCGAGGGCTGCTCATTCGGCGTCGTCCGCCCCGTCGGCAGGGACCGGAACGCCAAGTCGCCCCTCCACGAACGCGGCGACGTCGTTCGTGAAGTCGTCGACTTCCGCCCAGTCCGTGAACTCCGCGTCCCGGGAGGTGTCGAGGTCGGGTACGTTCCGCTTGGCGACCTGTTTGATCAGCAGCCGCTTCAGGAAGCCGAACTCGGAGAACCGCAGCGCGCCGCCGAACAGCCCGATCCGATCGGGGTGCCAGCCGGTGTCGTCGACGAACGCCTCGACGTAGCCCGCCGCCTGCGCCTCGCCTTCCTCGGTCGCCGACGACATGGACACCTGAAAGAAGGCCGTCGGTCGCGCGGCGAGGGCCTCGTTGTTGGCGCTCGCGAACTCCCGGACCGCCGGCTGGTGCTCGCCCGCGTGTATCGACGCGCCCACGAGCACGGCGTCGTAGTCGTCCACGGCCAGGTCGGCCGGTGCTTCGTCGGCGTCGACGGCCGTCGCGTCGTGGCCCCGGTCGACCAGGGCGTCGACGATACGGTCTGCGATCGCCGCGGTCTGTCCCTCGCCGGTCCCGTAGTACACCAGGAACGAAACCATAGATACTAGTTGTTTTCTCAACACGTTAAAGGACAGCCCGGGTCAGCGGAGACAGTGGAGACCTGCATCGATCCGGCGTGGAACCGAAGCGAACCAGGAATATTTCGGGACGATTCCCGGTCGAGAGAGGCATCCAGAGCGGTCGAGTTTCGATCGCATCGTCAGTCGAACAGTTCAGACCATCAGCGTGCGGGGAGACACCGCGGCTGGTCCCAGATCCTCGCCTATGGAGATCGTTCTCTGTGCGGAAGTGGTGATTAAACGCCCTTATATTCCCCTTACGATTAATATTTAACGTCGGGGCCGCAAGTCAACATGTATGCCCCACGGCCAAGACATCGAGCGGGAGAACGATCCGACATCCACGTCCAAGTACGAGTGCCTGCAGTGCGGCAACATCGTCGAGGCGAAGTCCCATCCCGGCTCCTGTGAATGCGGCGGCGAGTATCAGAACCGGGCGAAGTCGCTCGAGTAACCCGTCCGTTTTCTCCAGACAGATGGTCCCTGATACGCCGTCCGAGACAACCGATAGTACCGACTCTCACACCGGGGAGGAACACACCGCGGTCGACACCGCCCGACGGCAGCTCGAACACGCCGTCGCGCACCTCGACGTCAACCCGAACATCGTCGAGCGGCTCAAGCATCCGACGGCCGTCCACGAGGTGACGGTACCGATCCGGCGCGACGACGGGTCGCTGGAGGTGTTCACCGGCTACCGCGCCCACCACGACAGCATCCGCGGCCCCTACAAGGGCGGACTGCGGTACCACCCGGGCGTCACGCGCGAGGAGTGCGTCGGACTGGGCATGTGGATGACCTGGAAGTGCGCGGTGATGGACCTCCCGTTCGGCGGCGCGAAGGGCGGCATCGTCGTCGACCCGAAGGGGCTGAGCGACCGGGAGCTGGAACAGCTCACCCGTCGGTTCACCCACGAGATTCGCCACGTGATCGGGCCGAACAAGGACATCCCGGCGCCGGACATGGGGACCGACGCGCAGGTGATGTCCTGGATCATGGACGCCTACAGCATCCAGGAGGCCGAGACGCTCCCCGGCGTCGTGACGGGCAAGCCCCCGGTCATCGGAGGCAGTTTCGGCCGCGAGGAGGCCCCGGGCCACAGCGTCGCGATCATCACGCGGGAGGCCTGCGAGTACTACGGCAAGTCGATCGAAGACGCGACGGTCGCCGTCCAGGGCTTCGGGAGCGTCGGGGCCAACGCCGCCCGCAAGCTGGACGACTGGGGCGCGACCGTCGTCGCCGTCAGCGACGTCAACGGCGCGGCCTACTACCCGGACGGCCTCGATCCGCACGAGATACCCTCCCACGACGAGGAGCCAGAGGCGGTGACCCGGTACGACGACGATCCGATCAGCAACGAGGAGCTGCTCACGCTGGACGTCGACGTCCTCGTCCCCGCGGCCATCGGCGACGTGATCACCGAGGACAACGCCGACGAGATCCAGGCCGACATCGTCGTCGAGGGGGCCAACGGGCCAACGACGTTCGCGGCGGACTCGATCCTGGCCGAGCGCGGGGTGCAGGTCATTCCGGACATCGTCGCCAACGCCGGCGGCGTCACGGTCAGCTACTTCGAGTGGCTCCAGGACATCAACCGCCGGGCCTGGTCGCTCGAGGAGGTCCAGAGCGAACTCGAAGCGGAGATGAAGACGGCGTGGGACGAGGTGCGGACCGAGTTCGAGGACCGCGACGTGACGTGGCGGGACGCCGCGTACATCGTCGCGCTCTCGCGGCTGACCGAGGCCCACACCTATCGCGGCCTGTGGCCGTGACGCGTTTTCCCGCGAGGACGTCGGTTGCGCCCGTCTGAGAGCACGTCGCGTCCGCAATTCTCGAAAGAAGCGCCGCAGAACAGCTCCGCTAGCCGTCCATCCCGCTGAACGAGAGGCCGCCCTCGATGTAGCGCTGGGCGAACAGGTAGACCAGCATGATCGGCGTCGCGAAGGTGAGCGCGAACGCCGAGAAGCGGGCCCATGGGATGGAGTACTCGTCGACCAGCGAGTAGAGGCCGACGGGCAGCGTGTAGTTGTCGGTGCCCAGCAGCGTCTGGGCGACGACGAACTCGGTCCAGCCGGTGAGGAAGATGAAGATGAAGATGGTCGTCAGGCCGGCGGCCGACATCGGGAGGATGACCTCCGTGACGACCCGCCACGGCGGGGCGCCGTCGACGACGGCGGCCTCCTCGTAGGAGACCGGGATCCCGTCCATGTACGTCTTGAGCAGCCAGGTGTTGAACGGGACGGCCGTCGCGGCGTAGTAGACGGCCAGCGCCAGCTTGCTGTCGTTGATTCCGAACTGGACGTAGATGGCGTACATCCCGATGAGCAGGGCGACGCCGAGGCCGCCGCCGACCTGCGTCAGCAGGACGTAGGCGAACAGGACCTTCCGCCGGAGCAGGAACTCCTTGCGGGAGAGGGCGTACGCCGCCGGGACGATCAGCGCCATCGCGATGATGACGGTCGGGATCGCGACGGTGATGCTGTTCCAGAGGAAGTGCTTGAAGTTCGACGGCCGGTCGACGCCGTGGGCCGACGCGTCGAGGAACGTCAGCTCCGGCGTGGTGACGACGAACGCGAGGTCCGTCAGCGGGATGCCGACCGAGACGGTGTAGCTCGGGACGATCAGGTCGCCGATCACCCAGATGAACGGCTGTAGCGTCGGCTGTTCGGGGAGGAGCCTGAAGCTCTCGGAGGTGTACAGCGACGCGCCGCTCCCCGACAGCGCGGCCATCAGGATCCAGTAGATGGGGAAGAGTAGCAGGAGGACGACGACGAGCGCGCCGGCCGTCCCCGCGACGACCTTGAGCACCTCCGACGGCGGGAGCTCGCCCCGCTGGACCTGCTCGACGGTGTGTCGCCAGTCCCTGGCCGTCCGGGCCGGCTGGGTGGCGACGGTCTTCGCGTCGTCCGCGATCTGCCGTGCGACGTTGCGTAACAGGCTCATCAGTCGCTCACCCCGTCAGCGAGGCGGCCCTTCTTGACGTTCAACCACATGAACGCGCCGATGAACACCAGCGCGATGATGCTGATCGTCGCTCCGCGGCCGTACTTCTGGAAGCTCAGCGCCTCCCGGTAGCCGTAGACGACGATCAGTTCGTTCGCCCGCGCGGGCCCGCCCTGGTTGAAGACGTAGGGGATGAGGAACTGCTGGAACGACGCCGCCGACGTCAGGATGGTCGCGAACAGCACCGGGCGCTTGATCGACGGCAGCGTGACGTGGAGGAACCGGGCGAAGAAGCCGGCGCCGTCGACGATGGCGGCCTCGTGCAGCGACTCCGAGACGTCCTGTAGCGCACTCACGGTGATGATGACCATGAACGGGTACGAGAGCCACACCTCGGTGACGTTGTAGGCGAAAAACGCCGTCCAGCGGCCGGCGAGCCACGCGACCGAGTCGAGCCCGACCGTTGCGAGTACCTGGTTGATCAGCCCGAAGTCCGCGGAGCTGAAGATGCCCCGCCAGACCGTGATGGTGAAGATGGCCGGCAGGCCCATGGGCAGGATGATAAACGAGCGCATCCAGCGCTTGCCACGGACGTAGTCGCTGGTGACGACGAGCGCGACCGACACCGACAGCAGGATCTTCAGCGTGACGCTCGTGGCGACGAACAGCCAGGTGACGCCGAAGGAGTTCCAGAACTGCCCGTCGGTCAGCACGTCGACGTAGTTCTCCAGGCCGACGAAGGCCGCCTCGCCGAAGGTCAGGACGGCGACGACGCCCTCGCCCTGGAAGAGGTTCGCCGGTTCGGCGTTGGTGAAGGAGATGCCGACCAGGTACACCACCGGGAACAGCATGAACGCCGAGAAGACGAACAGCCCGGGCAGCACCAGCAGCAGGGAGACGTCGCTCTTCTCGAGGAACGGCACCCGCTCGAAGCGGTCGGCGACGCGCGATACGGAACTCATGTGTCCGGTCAGTCGTCCCAGTTGCTGCGGATCTGTTCGGCGGCGGCGTCCATCGCTTCCTGAGCGCCCTGGTCGCCGTTGAACGCGCGCGTCAGCGCGCTCTTGACGGGCTCCCACACGCCGTCCATCCGCGGCGAGCTGGGCATCGGCCGGCCCTGATCGACCGACTCGGAGAAGGCCTGGACCTGCTCGGGGAGGTCGCTGCTGCCGACAAGGCTGTTCAGGACGGGGATGGAGCCGAGGTCCTCGGCGAGCTGGCGCAGGTGGTCCTCGTTGGTCACGTACCACTCCACGAAGTCCCGGGCCGCAGCGGCGTCGTCGCCGCCGTCGTCCATCGCGGCGGCGAAGTACCACACCTGGATGCCCGTGTACGGGCTGGGCGTCCCGTCGCTCATCTCGGGATAGCTGATCACCTCGTAGTCGAGGTCGTTGTCGTTGAACGTCGCCAGCGACCACGGCCCGTTGATGGCGAACGCCGCGTTGCCCTCGTTGAAGGCGGCGGCCTGGGGCTCGTAGGTCGGGTCGTTGGGCATGTAGGGCACGAAGTTCTCGAGCATGAACTCCAGACCCCGGACGGTCTCGCTGTGGTTGACCCCGAGGGGCTCGTCCGCCGAAGGGTCGAAGACGTGGCCGCCGAACGCGTGCAGCCACGGGCTGGTGAAGTAGCCGTCGGCGAACGGGAACGACAGCCCGTACACGCCGTTGTCGGGGTCGTGGTACTCCTCGATCATGGCCGCCATCTCGTCGACCGTCTCGGGGACGGAGTCGACGATGTCGGTGTTGACGATGGGCGTGATCGTCTCGGCGCCGTACGGGAGGCCGACCAGGTTGCCCTCGTACTGTGCGGCGTTGCGGGCGACCTCGCTGAACTGGTCGAGCTCCACGGACACCTGGTCGGACTGGTCGACGACGAACTCCTGCTCGTAGATGTTGCCGGCCCAGTCGTGCGCCCAGTCGAAGACGTGCGGGCCCTCGCCCGCGGGGATGGCGCTGCGCGTCTTCTGCTGGAGGTCGGAGATGTCCGACCCGTCGATCTCGTTCGCGCTGCCCTCGTTGTACGTGCTGATGACCTCCTCGCGGATCGCGAGTTCGCTCTCCGAGAGCGAGTACCAGGCCGTCCCCGTGCCGCCGGCCGCCTCGGTCGACCCGTCGGCGGCGTCCGTGCCGCTGCTGCCGTCGGAACCGCCGCTACCGTCTGAACCGCCGTTCTCCTGCACGCTGCACCCGGCCATGGCGACGGCACCGCTCAGTCCACCGACGCTCTTGAGCACCGTTCTGCGGTCCATTGTCATGGATGTATAATTAGTGAAATAGTCGTTCACACCTTAAATCATTCGGAGAATAACGAACGATCACCGAGAATAGGGGGGACAGGAGTCGCTAACCGGGGGTGCGAGCGCGTGCCGAATCCGCCACTGCGCCGTTACACCGTCAACGCCACTAAGCAAAAAGTACTATGAATTCCTACCTCGGTTCTGAACAGAGCCCGGCGGGACCGGCTCTGGCTCCGACAGTGACCGCCAGTAGCGGCCGGCAGAATCGCCGCTTCCGGGGCGACGTCGCGGGACACCGGCGATAGCACCCGTCACTGGCGGTAACTCCCGCTGGGTTCGAATGTTCTAAATCTAGTACGAAATTTTGCCTCACTGATTCGGGAAATCGGCAACATTTATCATTCGGGACGGAGACACTCAGTCAATGGCAAGCCTCGAACTGGACGGGCTCCGGAAGGAGTTCGATGGTGGAACGATCGTGGCCGTCGACGACCTGGACCTGACCGTCGAGGACGGCGAGTTCATCACGGTGGTCGGCCCGTCGGGCTGCGGGAAGTCGACGACGCTGCGGATGATCGCCGGGCTGGAGCGGCCGACCGGCGGGCGCATCCGCGTCGGCGGCGAGGACGTCACGGACACGCACGCGCGCCACCGCGACGTGGCGATGGTGTTCCAGAATTACGCGCTGTACCCGCACAAGACCGTCGAGCAGAACATGGCCTTCGGCCTGCGGATGAGCACGGACATGTCCGCCGAGGAGCGGGCGGAGCGCGTCCGCGAGACGGCCGAGATGATGGACATCGCGGACCTGCTCGACGACACGCCCGGCGAGCTCTCCGGCGGGCAGAAGCAGCGCGTCGCGCTCGGACGGGCCATCGTCCGCGAGCCCGACGTGTTCCTGTTCGACGAGCCGCTGTCGAACCTCGACGCGAAGCTCCGGACCACCATGCGGACGGAGATCCAGCGACTCCAGGAGGAACTCGGGATCACCTCCATCTACGTCACCCACGACCAGGAGGAAGCGATGACGATGGGCGACCGCATCGTCATCCTCGACGACGGCGAACTCCAGCAGGTCGGGTGGCCGACGGCCGTCTACGAGAACCCGGCCAACCGCTTCGTCGCGGGCTTCATCGGCTCGCCGTCGATGAACTTCGTCGACGTCGAGGCCGAACCCGGCGACGGCGGCCTCCGCCTCGAAGGCACGGACGAGTCGTTCGCCTACCGGCTCACGGCGGGCCGGGCGGACGCGTTCGGGAACGTCACCGGACCGTGCGTGCTCGGCGTCCGGCCGGAGCACGTCTCCGTCGTCGACGGTAGCGACGACGCCGTCCGGGCGCGCGTCGACGTCGTCGAACCGATCGGTAGCGACAACTACCTCTACCTGGACCTGGGCACCGACGAGAGCGACTTCGAGGCCGACGGCGCCGCCGACTTCATCGCGCGCGTGCCCACCGAGGTCGAACCGGCCGTCGGCGACGTCGTCGACGTCGCCTTCGACGAGTCCTCGGTCCACCTGTTCGACGCCGGGACCGGCGAGGCCGTCCGCGCCGCCCGGGAACCCGCCGCCCCGACCCAGTAGCGCCCGACCGTTCTCCGCGCCACTCCGAGCCGTCGTCTCCGCCGTTCTATCGGGCCAGCTCCCCTTCGCGCGCGAGGTGGGCGACCGTCGCCAGCCGGAGCGCGTGGGGCCACCCGAGCGGCGTCGCGGAGTCGGGCGTCCCGTCGTCGAACAGCTGCTCGGGGAGGTACCCGTTGTTCCTGACCAGCGAGCCGCCCGGCGTGACCTCCGCCAGCAGGGCGCGCGACCGGCGGAACGCCTCGGACGGGTCGTCGCCGCGGTCGTCCAGCAGGCTCCCGAGTTCGGCCGCCGCGTTCGCCCCCCACGCCGTCGAGACAGTCCAGACCTTCTCTGCGTCCTGCGGGCCGGTGCGCCACCCGTCGCCCTCGTACCGGACGAGCCCGCTGACGGCGTCGGTCTCCCGGCGGAGCGCCGACAGCGTCGTCTCGACGTGGGTCACCAGCCGATCGACCGTCTCCGCGTCGAGGTTGGCGACGGCGGCGTACTCGCGCAGCGCGCCCGCGAGCGCCAGCGAGCCCGAGTCGCACCGCTCGTCGAGGTCGCCGTCGCGCTCCCGAACGGCGTAGTACTCGCCCGTCCACAGGCGGTCGAGGCCGGCGAGGACGGCGTCGGCCTGCTCCCGGGCGTGCTCCCGGAGATCGGCGTCGACCGGCGCGCGCACGACGGCCGCGTAGGCGTGCAGGAAGGTCGCGGCTGTGTGGACGAACCGGCCGTGGGCGTCCTCCCACGCGTTCTGGCAGGCCACGGGCAGCCCGTCGTCCGCGAGCGTGCCGTCGACGCTCTCGACGGCCCGGGCGAGCGCGTCCTCGATCCGCCCGGGGTCCGACGGGTCGCAGGCCCGGAGGTAGCGGGCGAGGAAGGCGGCCACGCTGGCCGTCTGGTCGGCCTGGTAGTCCGTGTCGTCGCCGGACGCCAGACGGGCGTTGGCCCACCCCGGCGCGAGCGTCTCGTCGCCGGGCCAGACCCTGTGGGGCCAGCTGCCGTCCTCGCGCTGGTTCCGGACGTAGAACGCCGCCGACCGGCGGTGCCAGGCGTCGAGGTCGACGTCGAGGGTCCGACTCGCGTCGAGGAGGAACCGGGCGATCTCGGCGTCGTCCCGGAACCACGTGTAGCCGTAGCCGCCGGAGCCGACGTAGAACGGATCGAAGTCCGGACCGGCGATCCGCGCGCCGTTCGGTGCCGACAGCAGCGAGAGTACCCGGAGGTCGTCGACGACCGTCTCGGCCGGCGGCGACGCCGGGACCGGCCAGTCGCGCCGCCGCTCGCCCGCTCGCTCCAGAGCGGACGCGCTGTCGTACGTCTCGACGGCGTCGCTCACTCGCGCCAGCGCCTCCTCCCGGGTCGTCTCGTCGCGCTCGGCCAGGAGCGTGACCAGCGTCACGCCGCCGTCCTCGACGGGCGCCTCGAGGAGGAGGTCGCCCGTCATGACCGCGTCCTCGTAGCGCTCCGTTTCGGTCTCCCGCGGGAACGCTACGGGGTCGTCGCCGACCAGCTCCGGGAACCGCTCCGGGACCTGGCCGCGGACGTCCCCGAGTTCGGTCGAGACGCCGACGTAGTCGTGTTCCCGCCGGTGGTACGCCTCGACCGCGCCGTCGTGGACCAGGTGGCTGATCCCGCTCTCGCGGCCCTCCGGTGCGAACCCGACGTAGGCCCGCAGCACGGGGGCCGCCGGCGCGTCGCCCTCGCAGTCGAACCGGGTGACGTGGACGCGACCGACCGTCAGGTCCCGCTGGCGGACGCGGTAGCCGTCCACATCGTGAATCGTCTCGACGACGCCGGTGTCGCCGAGGTACCGCTGGTCGGCGCCGCCGTCGAGCCACGTCTCACCGACGCCGAACCGCGAGCGGTCGATCCCGCCGAGGCCGGCGAGGGGGTACGAGTAGTCCCGGAGCGAGCCGTCGTCGTCCACGTGGACGAGTCGGTCGCCGTCGCCGGCGAACGTCCCCGTGGTCGTGCGGAGTTCGCCGGGGACGACGTCGTCGGCGCCCCGATGTCGTTTGAAGTCGTTCAGCGCGGTGCGCAGGGTCATTGGCGTGACGGACGCGCCACGTTGCTTAAAATCTGTTGTAATTGTAGTTCGTACTTATTCACCAGACGGTTTCGTACTCGACGCTCGTCGCGACGGTCGGGGGAGCGCCGTTCGCCGCGACGACGACGACGCGCTCGCCCTCGTCGGCGGGGACGGACACGTCGACGTCGCCGCCGTCGCGGCTGACCGTCCGCTGGCGGGTCTTCACGACTACTTCCTCGCCGGTCGTGGCACCGGTGACGCGAGCGCAGTCGCCGGCGCGTTCGATCGTCACGTCGAGGTCGGGGCCGTCGTCGGGGCCGGACTCGCCGTAGCGGTCCGCGACGACGGCGGGCGTCTCGACCGGGTCGCCGGCGTCGACGCTCCACGCGAGGCGGACGAACTGGGCGTTTGTCCACAACAGCGGCGTCGCGCTGGAGGTCCCCTCGCCGAACTCCCAGCCGAAGTCGTTCTCGCCGGGCCTGTCCCACACCTGCTCGGGGAGCATCCGTCCTGCGTTGGCGAACTCCGAGAGCGTCTCCAGCAGGCGCTCCGGGTCGAAGTCCGGGTCGTCCAGCCGGAGTTCGTACTCGCCGCGCTCGCCGGTGAAGAACGGCCAGAGCCGGCCCTGCCCGGTCATGTCGGGCTGCCAGGGCGCGCCGGGCTGGGTCCGCTTCTCGCCGTAGCCGTCCCCGGTGTAGCGGTACCACGCCGGGCCGTGGGGCGTCTCGACCATGACGTCGGCGTCGTACTCCGCGACGGTGTTGCGGACCGCCTCGTGGTCGGCCGGCAGGACCCCCAGCCGGACGAGCTCGAGGAAGCCGCCGTCGAGGACGTTGCGCTCGTCGAGGGTGCCGCCGCCGTTGTTGTGGGTGCGCAGCGCCCCGGCGTCCGGGTCGCCGTCGTCGGTGATCCGGACGAAGTACGGGGTGTTCCTGTGCCGCTCCGTCCCCGTCTCCGTGGCGTGCCAGTCGACGAGCCGCCGGACCCAGTGGTCGGCCATCCCGAGGTAGGCGATCGCGTCGGCGTCCTCCCTCGCGTCGACGGCCAGGTGGGCGGCGCAGACCAGCCCCGCGATCTCCGCGGCCGTCGTGGCGGGCGAGTAGCCGGCCTCCTCCTCCCAGCGCTCCTGCTCGGTCCGGGGCCCGTTCGCCGTCACGTAGTCGGCGGACTTCTCGACGTCCTCGTAGTCGTACCCGGCCGCCGCGAGGTCGTAGCCGTGGCGGGCCGCCAGCTGGTGGGCCATCACCAGCGGGAACGCGATCTCGTCCATCTGTTCCCCGCCCCAGCGGGTGCGGCCGTCGAGGTAGGTGTTCTGCGGGACGAAGCCGTCCTCGCGCTGCTGGTACTCGAAGAGGTACTCCGTCGCGTCGACGGCGCTCTCGGCGTCCCCGGCCGCCTCGAACGCCGTGAACGTCTGATAGAGGTCGCGCGACCAGACGAAGTTGTAGCCGTAGTCGCTCGGCTCGGTGGCGTCGACGGCGTCGCCCCACGGGACGGACGGACTGGCGACGCCGGCCCCGGGGAACCGCTTGGAGTCGGCGGCCTTCAGCACCATCGCCGCGGTCCGGTACTGGGCCAGCAGGTCCGGGTCGTCGGCGACGCTGTCGGGAACCGCGATCCCGTCCAGGTACGACTGCCACGACTCGACGTAGCCCGACTTCGCGTCCTCGAAGGAGTCGGCTAGCGCCGCCTCCGCGGTCCGCAGCGCCGCCTCGTCGTCCCCGTCGTCGTCGAACCCGATCGCCAGCGTCGCGTCGTCGCTCGCCAGTCGACCCGCGAGGACGACGTCGCCCCGCGCCTCCGTCCGGCGACGGTCGGATGCGCCGTTCTCTCGGAGCGCCGTCTCGACGTCGCCGCCGCGGACGTCCGCCGTCGTCCAGTCGAACCCGCCGGCGCTCGCGACGCCCAGCGCCGCGGCGACGGCGTCGCCGGACTCGGTCGCGAACGCCGGATCGAGGTCCGCCGGCGGGTCGTAGCGGGCCAGCAGCGCGTCCTCGCGGGCGTGAGCGACGTCGTGGTCGAGGTGCCCGGCGAGCGCGGGGTCGACGACGGCATAGCAGTCGTACCCATCGCCCTCGAAGGTCACGTCCAGCAGGAGCGCGTCCTCGTCGGGACGCGCGGCGTGCTCGACGGTCAGTTCCCAGTCGCGGTCGTCGGACGGGCGGGCGCGCTGGCGGAAGCAGAGCGCGTCGTCGCGCGTCGCCGTGCACTCCCGCTCGACGCGCGTCGGCAGGTCCCGGCGCTCCCGGAGCGTGCGGACGGCGTATCCGCCGTCGTCCGCGACGACGAAGTCCACCGTCCGGACGCTCATCACGTCGATTCGGGGGAACCGCGCCTCGGTGACGGCGCCATCGGTCAGCGTGAACCAGACGCGGGACGGGTCCGCGTCGCCGTGGTCGCAGGCGGTACCGAACCCGTACTTCTCGCCGACGGTCCACGTCGGCCGGGACGACGCAGTCGACGCCTCGCTGCGAGTCATACCGGTGGGTGTGCGATCAGTCCCTTAACTGTTTCTGAAGTCGTAAGGAACGATTACTTCATACTTCATCCAGACGGTGGCGACCGATCGATCACCGGCACACGCGGCGCTGGTCGCGGGCGCTGTCGGAACTGCGGCGGCAGAGAGAACAGCGGCGAGATTCCCGGTCCGCTACGGAATCAGCTCTCGTCGGCGTACTCCAGCGTGACCTCGCGCGCCTCGTAGTCCTCCGTGAAGGCGCCGAAACCGCCCACGCTGATCCGCTCGCCGTCGCGGTCGAGGACGAACGAGTGCTCGGAGGCGAAGCCGCTGGACGTCGGTTCGACGAGCCCCTGCGTCGTGTCGACGACCCGGCCGGAGACGGTCTCGAAGTCGGCGTCGTCCGACGTCACGTACTCGCTGCCCTGCGCGGGCCTGACCTCGGCCGTGGCCTCGATGGCCACGTCGTCGCGGAGGTAGACCGTGGCCGCGTGGACGGCGTTGCGGAAGCTGCCGAACGTCCGGGGCAGCGCCGGCGGGTTGCGGACGTAGATCTCCTCGGCCAGCGCCCAGTAGTTGCCCAGGAAGGACGTGACCAGCACGGGGACGAGCTGCTCCTGGGTGAAGGCGATCGATCGGTTGTCTGTGTTCGATCGGAGCACCATCTCGAGCGGGGCGAACAGGCCGAGCTCGTTGTCGACCGTCAGCAGGACCGGCATCGCCTGCTCGCTGACCCTGACGACGCTGGCGATGCCCTCCAGTTCCTCGGTGTCGACGGGACCGTCCGCGTCGACGGTGTTGACGATGAGGAGCCCGAGCACGTCGCGGTCGGCGGCGGCGCGCAGTTCGTCCTCGATCTCGTCGAGCTGGGACTGGGGAATCGTCAGCGCCAGCTCCTGCTCGGCCTCGGCGAGGTACTCCCTGATGCGCTTGAGCACCGTGACCCGGGACTTGATGACCTCGAACTCCTGCGAGGACGTGTCCGAGCGCGTGAACCGGTCGGCCAGCGCCGGCCCGAGCGTCTCGAGCTGACTGGTCATCCGCGAGATGGTCTCCTCGGGCGGCCGCGCCTCGATGGTCGTGGGGACGACGTGGTCGTTCACGTCGACGAACCCCCGGTCCTCCAGGTCCTCGCTGAGGCTGTAGACGTAGCGCTTCGAGACGCCGGTCTCGTCGGCGATGGTGCTCGCCTTCGCCTCCCCGTTGTCGAGGATCGCGAGGTAGGTGTCGATCTCCTTCTCCGAGAGTCCGAACTGCTCCAGCTGTTCGACGATCTCCTGCTCGCTGAGCGTGTCTGATGACATGTGCGTGCTCCAATCCGGCTGTTATCCGTTGCCCGCCTTTCGCGTCCCACCGTCTTAAACGTGATATTTCGTCACTCGTTCCCGGCCGGTCGTTCTCCCGGACGTCGCGCCGTCTCTGTCGACCGATCGGCCGCGCTGGTCCGCAGAGTCGCCCTGCTGTGCTCGCCGCGGCCCGGGCTATGATTAATCTAGGATGAAAATATACCTCGTAGTTTCGAGATTTTTGTAAACACGTAAGTACCAGCACCACGACGCGCCGCCATGCACCATCCTGGTCCACCGCGGTTCGTCGCGGTCGGGGAGGACGTCGAACTCGCGCCGCGTGATCCGGAGCCCGGCGCGTCCTACCAGTGGCGCCTCGCCGACGCGCCCGAGGCCAGCGGCGTCGAACTGGGCGACAGCCCGGTCGAGCACCTCGTGCCCGACGAACCAGGCGTCTATCGGGTCGAACTCGACGCTCCCGACGGGACGCACGTCCAGCGCGTCAGGGCGTTCCCCGACGTCCGGAGCACCGCGCGGTTCGAGGTCGACGCCGAGCAGCTACCGGAGCACGACCCCTCGGAGGTGAACGTGGTCGGTCCGTGGAACGAGTGGGTCGTCGGCGACGACCGGCCCGACCGTCGCGGCGATGCGTACGTCTTCGAGCGCCCGCTCCCGCCGGGCGAGCACGACGCCGTCTTCCTCGTCGGCGAGGACTTCGAGAACGGCGTCCGGAAGCAGGTGACCGTCGACGGTCCCCGCCGGCCGCGGGTCCGACTCGACGCCCGCGTCGACGGCTCCGGGACCGACGCCGAGGTCGCGTTCACGGCCGATCCGCGACCCGCGCCCAGTAGCGACGCGACGCCGGCCGACCTCGACGTGGAGTTCTACGTCGACGACCGGGACGACGACCTCCCGCTCGACGTCGACGGCCGCGAGGCCCGCTGCTCGCTCGCCGACGTCGACGGGACCGTGCGGGTCCACGCCGTGGCCGCCGGCGAGCGCCACAGCGTCGCCGACGCGGTGGCAATCGGCGAGGACGGGACGGTCGAGCGGCTGAACGAGCCGCCGGAGTGGATCGAGGGCGCGACGATGTACGAGATCTTCGTCCGGTCGTTCGCCGGCGACGCCAGGACGACCTTCGACCGGCTGGCCGACCGCGTCCCCTACCTCGACGACCTGGGCGTCGACGTCGTCTGGCTGACGCCCGTTCTGGAGGCGCTCAGCCCAGTCCTCGGCGACGAGACCCCCGGCGGGCCACATGGGTACGATATCATCGACTACTTCTCGACCGCGCCGGATCTGGGCACCCGCGAGGAGTTCGAGGCCTTCGTCGAGGCCTGCCACGACGCGGGCATCCGGGTCGTCTTCGACCTGGTGATCAACCACACCTCGGCCGACCACCCGTTCCACCAGCTGAGCGCGGCCGGCGTCGAACCCTACCGGGACTGGTACGAGTGGGTCGACGCCGACGAGGCCGTCGTCCCGGAGGACGTCCGCGAGGACCACGCCGGCGAGGTGGAGGCCGTGCCGCGCCACTACTTCAACTGGTGGTCGCTCCCGAACCTGAACTACGACGCGCTCGGCGTCCGCGACCACGTCCTCGACGTCGTCTCGGAGTGGGCCGCGGTCGTCGACGGGTTCCGCTGCGACGTCGCCTGGGGCGTCCCCCACGGCGTCTGGAAGGAGGTCCGCGACCGCGTCCGCGAGGTCGACGAGGAGTTCTTCCTGCTCGACGAGACGGTGCCGCGGGACCCCGATTTCGGCGAGTGCGAGTTCGACGCCCACTACGACACGACGCTGTACCACGCGCTCCGCGACGTGGGCAACGGCGACGCGCCGGCGAGCGAGGTGCTGGACGCCGTCCGCGCCCGCGAGCGCGAGGGCTTCCCGCCGGACTCCGTCCAGATGCGCTACGTCGAGAACCACGACGAGGACCGGTACCTCGACGAGTGCGGCCGCGACGCGCTGCGGGCGGCCGCCGCGGCGACGTTCACCCTGCCCGGGCTGCCGATGATCTACTACGGGCAGGAGTCGGGGATGACGGAGTACCGCGGCCAGATGAACTGGACGAACGGGGACGGGGAACTCAGGCGGTTCCACCGGCGGCTGGTGGCGACCCGTGATGCGACGTCGGCGCTCGTCGACGGGTCGGTTTCGCCAGTGGACGTCACGGTCGAGGAGGGCGCTGCCGACCGCGTCGTCGCGTACGCCCGGGAGTCGGACGAGGACCGCGCGGTCGTCGTCCTCCACTTCGGGGCCGACGAGGCGACCGTCAGGCTCCCCGATCACACCGCCGGGACGGACCTGCTCACCGGAGCGGACGTCGCCGACGCGGGCGACGGCGAGACGGCGGTGACCGTCGACGCCGCGGTCGTAGTGCGCTCGACGGCGAGCGAGTGACCGGCGGTCGCGGCCGGAGGAGACCGACTAGACGTAGTAGTTCTCCCGCTCGACGACCTCCGCGAAGGCGACGTTCTGCTGGACGTCGGTCACCTCGATGGTGACGCGTTCGCCCTGCTCCGTGTCGGGGACGATGATGACGAAGCCGCGCTCGACGCGGGCGATGCCGTCGCCCTGCTCGCCGATGTCCTCGATGTCGACGGTGCGCTGTTCGCCCTCCTCGACGGGCGGCCGGGGTTCGGTCCGGGGTTCGGGGTCGGACCGGGACTCCGACCGATCCCGCGACGCACCCTCGGGCGCCGTGTCGTTCGAGTCCGTGGCGAAGAGTGCGACGCGGTGGACGGCACCGGGTTCCACGTCGCCCGTGTGCACCTCCCGTTTGGGGATTTCGATGCGATACGAGTCCGCCTGTTCGCTGACTTCCGCGCTGAAGACACACAGTAGTTCGTCTGGTAGCTCCATATACAGATCCTCGTAGGTCTCACTCGGGGAACAGGCCCTTCAATCTGCCCGTCTGCGACGGCGATCTCGCGAGTCTCACTCGAGGCCGCCGCGAGGGCGAGAGTGCGTCTCACTCGGGGCCGCCGCGACGGGGAGAGCGCGTCTCCGAGGACCCGCCTCGGACCGCGGTTCGACCGCGGTCCGGACCGCAGTCACTCGATGGTCTGCAGCCTGATCTCGACGCGACTGCCGTCCCCGTCGCCGCCCGGGAGGCGGAACTCGCCGCAGGAGTTCTCGACGATCCACTTGACCAGCCACAGTCCCAGTCCGCTCCCGTGATCGAGGCGTGACTCCCCGCCGGACTTCAGCGCCCGCCGGTCGTTCTCGGGGATCGACGGCCCGGGGTTCTCGACCGCAACCGCCACGTAGTTGTCGGTCACCGCCGAGACGGTCACGTCGACGGTGACCGGCTCGCCGTCCTGGTGGACGATAGCGTTCGTGAGGAGTTCCGTGACGGCCGTCGCCAGGTGCGCGTCCGCCAGGACCGCCCGCTGCGTCGATCCCGACAGTGCGATCTCTGCGTCGGGGTGGTCGATCGCGACGTTCGAGAGGGCCTCATCCAGGACGGCTTCGAGGGGGCGGACCTCGAGGGTCGCGTTCGACAGCGTCCGCTCGACGTGGCGGGCCTTGTCCGCTCTGTCGGCCATGCGTTCGGCGATCCGGACCGCGTTGGAGACGTGCGCTCGCGTCTCGGGGTCGAGGTCGTCGTCGTCCAGCGCGAGTTCGAGTCGCCCCAGTACCGCGTTGAGGTCGTTCGCGATGTTGTGCCGGAGCACCCGGTTGATGACGGAGAACCGCTCCCTCCCGCGTTCGATCCGGCGGCGGTGGTGCGCGAGATCGCGCATCTGCTGGAGCATGAACTCCGCCTCCGATCCGGTGTCGGTGGACCCGGACTCCGCCGCAGCGGGGACGTAGTACGGGTTCTCGCAGAGCGTCCCCCGATAGAGCACGTAGGGGTGCGTCCGGATCGCCTTCGCGACGGCCGCCTCGTCGAACCGGTCGAGGCTGTACTGGCAGAGCGTGGAGACGGCCACGTCGCTGGACCACTCGTCGAACGAGCGCTCGAACTCGAGGACCGAATCGAACGACGCCTCCGTCCGGAAGCTCCAGGTGTTCTCCCCGGCCGCGCAGAACCCCTCGTACTCGGCGTCGAGGCTCCGCTCGTACGCGGTTTCCAGCCGGTCGATCAGCCGGTCGGGATCGAACTCGTCCTCGAGGTAGACGTCGGCCGCCGCCCGGATCTCCAGGTCGCCGGCGGCGATGCGATCGGCCACGTCGACGCCGGCGTCGCGAAACGCCGCCCTGACGTCGGCGATCGCGTTCTCGTCGGCCAGATACAGACACCGGTACCCGCTCCCGAGCGCGCGCTGGACGAACGCCGCCGCGGTGAGGAGCTGCAGCTCCCGGGAGTCGTAGAAGAGCGCGAAGTGCCCGTCGACGTCGGTCCCGGCGAACTCCGAACGGAGGTCACACAGCCGCTCGTCGCGAACCACTTGCGGATCGGACGGTGGTCCGTCATCGCTACTCCGTTCCCGGTTAGCCATAGAGTGAGACGGCACTACGCCCACATGAGGATTTGGATGCCCGACTCGCGGGGAGAAAGCGGCCGCAAGCGGCGAGAGGAGCGCTACGCCCGCCGTGCAGCGACGGACCGGGCCGTCGCCGCGACCGTCAGGAACACCGTCGGGAGCAGGAAGTACCACCCGATGCTGAAGGCGCCGACGACGGTGACGACGGCGCCGACGACGACGGCCGCCCAGGTGACGAAGCGGTGGCCGGCCCACGCGCCGTAACTGCCGGCGGCGACGAGCACGAGCAACACGAGCGACCAGGAGAACAGCACCGACGCGTTCCCCCCGCTGCCCGCCCCGAGGAGCGCGTCGATCCCGGACTCGCACTCGCGGGTGACCGTCGTCGTCGTGGTCGTCACGGTACCGTTAGCGCTCTCGGCACCGCTGGACGCGACGCTCGTCGAACAGGAGACCGGTCCGAAGGCACCCAGCAGGGAGAGCACGTGGTACCCGCCGACCAGACCGGCGAGGACGGCGGCGACACGAGCGAGACGGTCGAGAGCGCGTTCGGCGTCGGCCATAGCAGCGCGTACGGACAGCCGCCGCTTTACGATACTCGCTGGCAGCCGTGACAGGCCCTGTCCGATCTGCCGGGGTCCCGGAGCAGCGGGAATCCCGGAATCGCTCCGCCGAGCAGCAGGTCAGTCGTCGCCGCCGGCGAACGCACGGGACAGCGACGGAACGCCGGTCAGCGCCAGCCAGCCCGTCGCGAGCCCGAACGCGAGCACGCCAGCAGCGCCGACCGGACTCGCGACCAGTTCGCGGAGAACGGCCCCGTCCGCGGCCGCGTAGGCGACAACGATACCGGCCGAACCGTTGAACACGCCGTGGATCAGCGCCGCCGCGATCACCGACTCCGCGCGGACGACGAGATACGTGTACACCGGCGAGAACGACACGCAGGCGACCGTCATGGCGGCGACCCCGATCACCGGGAAGGACGGGTAGTTGTAGCCCGCGACGATCACCGGCGCGTGCCAGAGACCCCACAGCGTTCCGATGGCGAGCGACGCCTTCCAGAATCCCCACGGGGCCAGCTCCCAGAGGAGGTAGCCACGCCATCCGAACTCCTCGCCGAAGGCGAAGACCGCGTTCACCGTGGCACCGAGTCCGAGCGCGAGACCGAGCGTCGCGAGCACGCCGGCGAGACCCGCCGGTAGTTCGATCCCCGGGACCGGATCGACGGTCGGATCGAACCCGACGCCGGGGACGGCCACCGCTATCAGGAGCGTCAGTCCGACGAGCGGCAGCGCACCGATCGCGGCGACGGCGAGCCACCGAACCCGCCCGGCTCGGAGTCCGACCGCCGACAGCGGAACGTCGTCCCGGAGACAGACGGCGAGCCCCGCGAGCAACGGGGAGAACATGTACGCCGGCGCGAGCGCGATCGGGCTGGTCGCAGTGAGGCGGGAGACGACGTGGAGGGCGACTGCAGCGGCGACCAGAATACCGACGAAGAGGACGAGACGGCTGCGGTCGGGGCTTGCCATTCTCTATCGCTATCCAGACGATCCCCATAAAGATACGGAGCGTGTGGGACTCGCGAGTGAGACAGTCGCGGATCGGACGACCCGGCGGCCGGTGTGAGTGGGATTTTTCTCACCGGTCCGAATACTCCAGTGTATGCCCGCCGACGACGCCGTTCAGTTCCTCGCGGGTTCGTCGGACCGCCTGGCGCTGCTCACCAGCCTCGCCGACGGGCCGGCGTCGCCGAGCGAGCTCGCGTCGGAGCGCTCCCTCTCGCGTCGGAGCGTCCAGCGGAACCTCGCCGCGTTCGTCGACCGCGGCTGGGCGGAGACCGACGGCGGGACCTACGACCTGACGGTGACCGGCGCGCTCGTCGCCGAGAAACACGCCGCATACGTCGCCGACCTCGAACGCGTCGACGAGTTCGCCCCGTTCTTCCGGCACCTCCCCGACCGCGACCACACGCCGGACCCCGCCTGGCTCGCCGACGCCGAACTGACGGTCTCGACCAGCGAGGACCCGCAGGCACCCGTCCACCGATACGTCACTCGCGTCGAGGGGCTCGACACCGGCCGGATCCAAATGCTATCGCCGGTACTGAGCCGGCTCTTCCACGATGCACACGCCTCGCTGGCGATCGAGGGGGTACACACCGACCTGGTCATGCCGGCGGCGATGGTCGAGCGCGCCCGGGAGCGGAATCCCATCGAGTTCAAGGGCGTCGTCGCGGTCGACGTCCTCACGCTCTACCGGCACCCGGAGCCGTTCAGCGTCGGACTCACGCTGGCTGACGACCGGCTGTTGATGGCCGCCTACGACGACGAGAAGCAGTTGCAGGCGCTCGTCGAATCGGCGAATCCGGCGTTCCACGCGTGGGCGTCGGCGCTGTTCGACCGATATCAGGAGTCGGCGGAGCGGGTCAGGCGGTGACAGCGACCCGTCGCTGATCGGTCCATCGCGACCTCGCGTCCAGAGCGACGCAGACGCGTTCGGGCCAGTCGCCGGGCCGACAGTCGGCATCCTTAAGCGGCCGATACGGCGACGTAGCGTATGGCCCTCTCCCGCAGAGACGCCCTCCGAATCGCCGGGACGACGGCCCTCGCGTCGGTCGCCGGCTGTTCGTCGCCCGGGCTCTTCGAGGCCGATCAGGCGACACGGGAGTACAGCCTCTCCGTGGATCGGATGTCAGGAACCCCCGTCGATCGGGCGCTGTACGAACCGGGCGACGATCAGCTGTTCGGCGAGCCGGCACGCGAGGCGATCGCGGCGGTCGTGCCCGACGGCCGGCACACGACGTACGGATACGAGTCAGTCCGCGCCGACGCCTACGTCGAGCACGATGAGCGGTACTACCAGACGAAGCACGTCGTGACCGGACGGAAGAAGATAGAGCGTACCCTCGTCCGCGTCGATCCCGTTCCGGAGGACGCCGTCTCCGACGACGCGCCGCTGATAGAATCGTTCGAACGGCCGACCGCTCGCGTGCTGAAGATACTCCACTCCGACACGCAGTCCGGCGGCGAGGGGAGCAGCGCCGAGCTACTCCGCGGAGACGCCTACGTCCTGCGCCGACCGGCGGAGCGATCGAGCGCGCTCGCCGCCGGCGATCTGGACGGGCGGATAGCGACGATGACCGAGAGCGGGACCTGGGCGTACCGGATCGAGGTGGCGACCGAGGAGATCGTCGAGACGGCACACACCGCCCTGGCCGTCGAAGTGGCCGACTCGCGCGCGCAGTTCCGGGAGGTCGTGTTCGGT
The DNA here is from genome assembly GCF_020217425.1 of Halomicrobium urmianum. Classification (NCBI taxonomy): domain Archaea; kingdom Methanobacteriati; phylum Methanobacteriota; class Halobacteria; order Halobacteriales; family Haloarculaceae; genus Halomicrobium; species Halomicrobium urmianum. The sequence goes on along the minus strand of NZ_CP084092.1, from coordinate 69,653 downwards.
TCGCGCGTCGACGCCGAAATCGATCCCGACGAACTCGCGCCGGACGCACGGGAGATACTCCAGCAGGCCGTCCGCCGCGAGTCCTATCGGGAGACGGCACCGGTCTCGGACGCGTTCGAGGCGCTCCTAGACGCGCTCGGACTGGAAGACGTCGAGACTGGCGTCAACGGGAAGTGGCTCTGGTACGACGGGGAGTTCCACCGCTACGCGCTGTACGTCACCGACGCCTGAGACGGTATCGTCTCAGGTGCCTCGCGCCAGTACCCGAACGATCCCTCCTGGAGCATCCGTGTCGGAGACGGGACGGGGCGCTACTCCCCAGTTGACGTTGAGACTACGTACACGTCGACGAGCTCCCCGGGTACCCGTCGAGCGCGTCAGTGCGTTTACTGTCTACTGGAGCCGGGCTCCCGAAACCGGCGTCCGACGACCTGCCGGACCGTGCCGAACGGAGTATGCCGCGACTACTGTTGTCACTGCTCGGAAACGATGGTGGGGATTTTTTACTACGAAGACAAAATGTTCGCCTACCGGGGCGTCCCGGTGACCCCCTCACCGATCGCGTTGCGAGGTGCGGCGAGCGGATCGGCCTCGCTCTCTCCCCGTTTTCCGGGTTCGTCGTCTACCAGCGGCGCCCGTCGGCGACAGCACGGCTCGACGCGACCTCGCGCGGCGCGTCCGCTACTCCGACCGCGGGAGGGTGAACCTGAACGTCGAGCCCTCGCCGGGTTCGGACTCGACCCAGATCTCGCCGCTGTGGCGCTCGACGATGCGGCGACTCAGCGCCAACCCGATCCCGGTACCGGCGTGGTCGTCCTGGCTGTGGAGGCGCTGGAACACCTGAAAGACGCGGTCGGAGTCGTCGGGGTCGATCCCGATCCCCTCGTCGCTGACCGAGACGATCCACTCGTCGCCCCTCTCCGCGGCGTCGACCTTGATCCGGGGCGGCTCGTCGCCGCTGTACTCCATGGCGTTGTCCAGCAGGTTCTGGAACACCTGCCGGAGCTGGTCAGGGTCTCCCTCGACCGTGGGTAGCGGCTCGGTGGTGATCTCGGCGTCGCTCTCGGCGGTCTTCATCTGGAGGTCGTCGCGGACCTCAGCGAGCACGTCGTCGAGGTCGACGGGCTCGAACGGGTCACCGCGCGTCTCCACGCGGGAGTACTCTAACAGCCCCTCGATCATGCCGCGCATGCGTTCGGCGCCGTCGACGGCGAACTCGATGAACTCCCGGCCGTCCTCGTCGAGTTCGTCGGCGTAGCGCGACTCGATCAGCTGGAGGTAGCTGGAGACCATCCTGAGGGGTTCCTGCAGGTCGTGGGAGGCCGCGTACGCGAACTGTTCGAGCCGCTCGTTCGACTCCTCGAGCTTGCGTTGGTACTCGTGGCGCTCGGTGACGTCCCGGATCACGAGCATGCCCGCGAACACCTCGTCGTCGACGTCCCTGACCGGGAGCGTGTCCCCGTGCAGGCGCCGATCGTGAACTTCGGCCTCGAACGAACTCGATTCGCCGTCGAGCGCGGATCGGAAGTGCGGTTCCAGTTCCTCGACGAGGTCGGACGAGTGGAGCTCGGTGAAGCTGTGCCCGATTCGATCCTCCGGATCGAAGTCGAGGCTGTCGAAGAGCTGGCCGCCGACGGCCGTGTATCGCAGGTCGTCGTCGAACAGGCCGACGGCTCCGTTCGGGAAGTTCTCGACGAGCGTCCGGTAGCGGCGCTCGGACTCTTCGAGCTGCTGCTGGGCTTCCACGCGCTCGGTGACGTCGCTCAGGGTGATGACGCCGCGGGTCACCTCGCCGTCCTCGCCTCGGATCGGCATGCCCTCGGCCTCGACGATCCGGCGGTCGCCGTCGACGGCCTCGATCTCGAGGACGTCCGGGTCAGTCACCTCCTCGCCGTCGACCACCCGGGCCATCGTCATCTCCTCGGGATCGACGGGCTCGCCCAAATCGGCCCACTGCACCGGGTACCGCTCGTACTCTTCGACGGACTCGGCGTCGAACACGTCGCCACCCCAGATCTCGTGTGCGGTGTCGTTCGCCTCGACGATCCGGCCGTCGGACTCCGCGACGACGACGCCGGCGGGGAGGACCTCGAAGAGGGTCTCCAGTTGCTCCTTGTTCCGCTGGAGCTCCAGTTCGGCGCGTTTGCGCTCGGTGATGTCGGTGAGCGCGCCCGGGAACCTGACCGGCTCGCCGTCGTCGTCGCACTCGACGTGGCCGCGGGCGACGACCCATCGGAGGTCGTCGTCGGCGTCCCACACGCGATACTCCTCCTCGTACTCGCCGCCGGTCTCGACGACCGCTTCGATGGCCGTCTCGACCCGGTCGCGGTCGCCCTCGTGGATGGCCTCGATGAACTGACCGAGCGGAACGCCCTCGTGGGCGTCGTCGGGATCGATGCCGAACGTCCGGGCGAAGGACCCGCCGACGACCATCTCGTCCTCGGGAATGCGCCACTCCCAGGTCCCGACGGCGCCGGCCTCCGTCGCCGCCTCTAGCTGGGACTTGGCCTCCTCGAGCATGCGCTCGTACTCCCGGCGCTCCGTGACGTCGCGGGCGACGGCGAGAATGTACTCCTGGTCCAGTTCGACGTAGGCGGTGTTGACCTCCACTGGATAGGTAGAGCCGTCCTTTCGCCGATGGGTCCCCTCGAAGGTGAGCCGCTTCTCGGTACGCAACTCGTCGACGAACGACTGCCACGCCTCCTGATCGGGGAGATCCATCTCGACGTCGGGGACCGTGAGGTCGAGCAGTTCCGACCGCGCGTAGCCGCGCCGCTCGCAGGCGGTGTCGTTCGCGTCGAGGTACTGCCCGGTCTCCGGATCGACCACAAGCACGCTGTCGTTCGAGTGGTCCAGCAGGGTCCGGAACAGTTCGAGTTCGCGCTCGCGCTCCTTCCGTTCGGTGACGTCCCGGTCGGAAACGATAATCGAGACGACCTCGCCATCCTCGTTCGTGACCGGCCGGAAGTAGCCGCTGATGGTGTACGGTTCGCCGTCGGGGTCGGTGAGATCGATTTCGAAGTCGACGTACTCGCCGTCGGCGGCCCGCTCGACCCACTCCCTGACGTCGTCCTGTATCTCGGCCTCCGTACCCCACCACGGCGTCTGCCAGAACGGCTCGCCGCGGACGTCGTCGAGGTCGGCGTCGATGTACTCCATGGCCGTCTCGTTGATGTCCAGCACCGTCCCGTCCGGCGCGACCAGCCCCACGAGGATGTTCGGGTCCTCGAAGACCGCCTCGTACCGGCGCTCCTTCCGCTGGAGTGCCCGCTCGCGTTCGCGGAGTTCCCGTTCGGCCTGTTTCCGGTCGGAGACGTCGCTCACGACGCCGATCGACCCCTGGAACGCCCCCTCCTCGACGAGCAGGTGGAGTTCCAGTTCGCAGCGGATCGCCTCGTCGTCGGCCGTCCGAACCGTGAAATCGAGCGGTTCGTCGCCGGCCTCGTCGCCCGAGAGCCGGTCGCGGATCTCCCCCTCGATGCGGCCGGCGTCCTCGTCGGCGAGCACGAACGACGCATGCTCGCCGAGGAGGTCCTCCCGGGCGTAGCCAGTCAACTCGACGACGGTGTCGTTGACCGCGACGAACCGGCCCTCGGCGTCGAGCTGATAGATGCCGTCGTCGACGACGTTGACGAGCGTTCGGAATCGATCGAGCGCTCGCCCCCCGTCGACGTCGGCCCAGAATCCACCGGCAGCTTCCGCCCGGTCGCTCATACACTCTGAGAGGGCGTCGAGCCAGTTAAGAAGCCTGCACGGAACCGCCGTCCGCAGCGCACGTCCAGCGTCGAACCGCCAGCGTCGCTGGCGGGCCCGGCTCACAGCAGCGGACCGCGCCGAAATTTTATGCGATAGCTCCGCAATCGGTTGGCTATGGCTGACTCGAACCCGACGCTGGTGTTTCCGGCCGAACGGACCGTCGAACTGCAGGACCGCGAGCGACCGGACCCGGCCGACGACGAGGTCCTGATCGAGACAGACACGACGATGGTCTCGACCGGGACCGAGATCACGGTGTTGTCGGGCGACTATCCCCCGGAGTCGTTCTGGGACGACTACGGCGAGTACCCCTTCGTGACCGGCTACACGAACGTCGGCACCGTCGTCGAGGCGGGCGCCGACGCCGAACTGGACGAGGGGACGCGCGTCGCCTCGTGGACCCCGCACGCGGCCTCCGTGACTGCCGCAGCGGACGAGTGCATCCCCGTCCCGGACGACGTCAGCGACGCTGAAGCGGTGCCGTTCGCCATCGCACAAATCGTCGCCAACGGACTGCGCCGCGGCCGGGTGGACTGGGGAGAAACGGTCGTCGTCTACGGACTCGGCATCCTCGGCCAGCTCGCCGTCCGCCTCGCGCACCTGGCCGGCGTCGAGCGGGTGATCGGCGTCGACCGCTCCGAGAACCGCCTCTCGTACCTGCCGAGCGAGCCCGGTATCACCGGCGTCGACGCGGTCGACACCGATCCCGCCGAGGCCGTCGCTGACCTGACCGACGGGGCGATGGCCGACGTCGTCGTGGAGGTGACCGGCAACCCCGACGCCATCCCCGACGAGTTCGACGTCCTCCGCGACCAGGGCCGGATGGTCCTGCTGTCCAGCCCCCACGGCGAGACGACGCTGGACTTCCACGACTACGTCAACGCCCCCAGCTACGAGATCATCGGCGCCCACCAGACGTCCCACCCCGAGTACGCCACGCCGGCCGATCCCTGGACGAAGGAACGGCACGCCGACCTGTTCTTCACGTACCAGCGACAGGGACGGCTCGACGTCGACCCGCTGTACTCGCACGTCCGCGACTACGAGGACGCGCCCGAGCTGTATCGGGAGCTGCTGGAGGACAGGACGCGGGCGATGGGCGTCAGGCTCGAGTGGTGAGCCGGACGGATCGAGCGAGTCAGTCCGGGGTATACGGATCCGTCGCCGTGTCGAGTCGGTAGACGTCGTCGGCCGCGTCGAAGTCGTCGTCGAACGCGTAGAGGTAGCCGAGTCCCTCGGTCTGCATGTACGCGACGATGCAGGCGTCGACGAACGAGAGCGGTTCGTGCCGTCTGAACAGGGCCTTCCCCGTTGCAAGTGCGTCGGTCGTGAGGGAGTCGACGTGGAAGCGTGCGTTTTCCTCGATCCGGTCGAAGAGGTCGACGGACGCGTCGTGACCCGCATGCGTTGTGAGACCGTTTAGCGTTTCCGCGAGCACGTAATCGATGACGACCGCTTCCGGGAGTGATCCGTCGTCGATACCGTGGAGGATCGGAAGTGCATCGGCGTGTGCGCTGTCTCGCTGGTAGGCCGCTGCGAACAGGACCGACGTGTCGACGAGCGCGCGTGGCATCTACTCGGAGTCGACGCCCCACGCGTCGTGCTCGGTCGTTACATCTGTGTCGTCCTCGCCCTCGTAGCCCTCGAAACCGGCGAAGGTCCCTGTTTGCTGTCGAACGACCTCAACACGGACGCTTCCGTCGTCCTCGAGGTACCAACGGAGCTGGTCGCCGTCGCCGATCTCGAGTTCACGCCGAATCCGGGCGGGGATGTTCGCCTGGTTCCCCGAAACCTTGCTTTCCGCGTCGACGGGATCACTGCTCATGCCCGAGGTAAAGGGATAGACGCTGAAAAATATAGTGTGCCGCTACACTACGTCCGGTCGGATGGACAGAGCGGCGGGGCCCGACAGGTCACGTCCGACGACAGAGACCGCAGAGCCGACGGACGGGACGTCGCGCACGCCGCCGAGTACTGGCGGGCCACTCCGGAGTTGAGTCGTCCGATCAGCGGCCGGAGTTGCCCGACCCGGTGTTCCCGTTTCCGTTCCCGCCATCGCTGCCGCCCTGTCCCTCGCCCCGCTCGTCGCCGGCGACGACCTCGAACGGGCGCATCATCCCCTGCTCCTCGTGTTCGAGGACGTGGCAGTGCCAGGGGTACGTGCCGGTGAAGTCGCCGAACTCCGTGACGACGCGGACCGTCTCGCCCGGGTCGACGCGAACGACGTCCTTCGGGCCGCGCTCGTTCGGCGCGGGGGCGGCCGTCCCGTCCTCGCCGCGGCCGATCACCCTGAAGTCGATCAGGTGCATGTGGATGGGGTGGGAGTGATCCGTCCCGTTCTCGAACTCCCAGATCTCCGTCGCGCCGCGCCTGGGCTTCGCGTGGTCGCCCCCGTCGTGGAAGGTCTTGCCGTTCAGGAGGTGCGTGGGCAGGTCGTCTCGCATCGCCATGTCGAGGGTCATGTGGCGCGTCTGCTCCGCGGCGTCCTCGTTGTAGTCGGAGGTGGCCGGGAGCGAGAGCTCCGACGGGGGCGTGCTGTCGTCGGTCACCTCGCCGTCCGGATCGGTGACCCGGATCTGCACGAGCTCCGAGAGCTCCGGTCCGTCGCCGCCGTGTCCGTCGCCGTGGCCGCCCGAGAAGGGGAACTCGGCGTCGTTCGTGACGGTGAACGTCTCGCCGGCGTACTCGGAGAAGTCGACGACGACTTCGGCCCGCTCGAACGGGGCCAGCGTCAGCGACTCGAGGTCGCCGCCGTGTCCGATGGGGACGACGTCTTCGAGGTATCCCTGGTCGGGGGCGAACTGGTACATGGCGGGGGCGTCGTGGCCGTCGTCGTTCGACAGCGAGAGGGCGAACGTGCGGCCGTTGGACTGGTTGACCAGCCGGAACCGGTAGCGCCTCGGCTCGACCTCGAAGTACGGCCAGACGGCGCCGTTGACGAAGGCGGTGTCGCCCGCGAAGTTCGCGACGAACTCGTCCGGGTAGTGCAGCGAGCCGTCCGGCTCGAAGGTCCTGTCCTCGAGCATGACGGGGACGTCGTACTCACCGGAGGGGAGCCCCAGCTGGTCCTCGCGCTCGCTCTCGATGACGTAGAAGCCGTGGAGCCCGGCGTAGTTGTTGAGGCGGCTGATGCCGAGCGTGTGGTCGTGGTACGTCCCGGTCATCCGCGGCTGGCGGTTCGGGAGGTCGTGGACGTCCGTGACGAATCGCGGTCCGGTGACCCCGTCCGGCGACGTCCACGCCTCGGCCTGGCCGTCGCTCTCCGGTTCGACGTTCAGCCCGTGCTGGTGGATCACCGTCCGGACGTCGGGTACGGGACCGTCGTGGTCGTCGTAGTCGTCCGGCGAGGTGCCCTTGATGCGGTCGTCTACCTCGAAGAGGTGGTCCGCCGGGAGGCCGCTGTTGTCGAAGCGGAGCTTGATCCGCTCGTTGCGGCGTGCCCTGATAACAGGGCCGGGGACGGACCCCTCGAATCCCCAGAGCGTCGTCGGCGGGAGGTCGGGGTGGACCTGCTGCTCGAACTCCTCGATCGCCACGTCGTAGTAGTCGGCGCCCTCGCGCCTGCCGTCGGGTTCGCGTACCTCCGGTACGGGCATCGGCTGGACGAACTTCTCGAGGTCCGGCGACGACGTCGACGCCCCCGCAGCCTGCGGCACGAATCCGGCGAGCCCGAGCGCCGCCCCGGTCCGGAGCAGTCGTCTCCGGGAGAGATCACGGTCCACCATTTACCTGTGTTCACTTACGTACCACATTGTAAACCTTCGTAATGGCTCATCTGACAACAAGACGGATGTGTAAATACGATTACCACTTATCCCGCGGTACGAAATCCACACGGACGCCCGTCGAAAGGCGGCGAACCACACAGGCCGCTGTGGAATCCCCGGACGACAGGGACGGAAACTGCAGATAACACACTTCAAATATATTTAGAAGACAACACTTATCCCCGTCAAGGGACATCGTTTACATATGGTAAGCCGACCCTCGAAGACGACCCAGTCGGAGTCTGACGCGGACGGAGAGCGGCGGGACGAACTCTTCGACGTCCTGTCCAGTTCGAGGCGTCGGTCGATACTGCGCTCGCTCCAGACCGCCGAAACGCCGATCTCGGTGGCGGCGCTGGCGACGGAACTCGCTCCCGGCGAGTCCAGCGGATCGAGGGACGACGATTCGACCGGCGAAGAGACGGCGATCAGGGCGTCACTCGTGCACACGCACCTGCCGAAGATGGCGCAGACAGGATTCGTCAGATACGACGACTCCGGTCGGACGGTGGCGCTCGCGGACCGGACCGAGGAGGTCCGGACGCACCTGCAGACGCCGGCCGCCAGCGGGGGTGACTGATCGTGCAATCCATCGCCAAACTGGCCGGGACAGTCGGGCGGCGGTTTCTGGGCAGCGGCGACAGCGACGCCGCGGGGGCCGACTCCGAGTCGATGGGAACCGCCGAGCCGCGGTCGTCCCTGTTTCGCTGTCCGGACTGCGCGACGGTCTACATCGCGACGGACAAGGCCACCTGCGCGACCTGCGAGACGTCCGTCGATCGGATCCCGGCGACGCTGACCGAGTCAGCGTAGCCGCGTTCACCCCGACCACAGCGTCTCGATCCGCCTCCCGATCCGGGGACGGAGACGGACTCCTCCCCGCCGAACGTCACGGCCTCGGTCGTCCCCGATATCACACTGGCGCCGGAGTCGCGGAGCCCGACCGTGACCCGGTCGAAGGTGACCGGCTCAGCGCCGTACCGGTTCATGAGCCGGAGGCGAACGCCCGATCCGCCGACGCTCGTGTTGGCGAACTTCCAGGTCGTCTGGTCCGCCATCGAGAACGGGTCCTCCGGGGCAGGCGGCGTGGGAGCGGCACTCCAGGTCCCGACGAAGTGCTCGCTGGGACCGACTGTCGTCTGGTGGTCCCCGGATTCGTCCGAGCCGTTCGCCGACGCCGTACCGGCTCCGATGTAACTCACGCCCGCGGCCGCTCCGATTCCCTTGACGAAACCCCTCCTATCTATCATGAATGTTCTCCAGAACGTCAAATTCACCAACCCTTATAGCTAATGGCCAGTGTGAACGAGGCAAACCCAGTCCGAGGTCGCGATCGCGCCCGGGCCGACAGAGACGAACATCCAGGAAACGACGGCGGGCGGTTCGGATCCCCGGTCGACGGCGGGCAGGCGGCCGACTAGTGGATGGACGGTGCCTGCCCGTGGTTCTCACCGGGACGATAGCGGGCACAGAGCCGTAGTGTGCCTTCGGGGTGGCCCAGTTCGGCGCGGAACCATGTGAACCGGACGGGACCGACGGTCCGCTGGAAGCCAGGGTGAAACGCCGGCGACGCCGCGAACGCGTCGGCGACGAGCCCACGGGTGCGGCAACAGGGAAAATCTCGGATCGTTCGGGCCAGAGACGGCCGGTTGCGAGAGACCGACTGATTCGAGAGGGCCGTCACCGACGACCTGAAGGGATTATCCCGCTCGACCACCGAGGACCGATATGCAGAGGTGCGACACGCCAGCGAGACCATCCGGGAGGGAGGGCGTGAGGGCACGGGACCGGGGCCCGGGGAGGGGACCGGCGTGACCGACGACCCCCTCCCGGCCGAACACCTCTCGCCGCTCGCCTCGCTCGTCGACGAGGTACTCGCGGGCGTCGGCTACGAGGTAGCGGCCGCCACCGACGCCATCGACGACGCCGTCCCCGGCTACGGCGGGCTGTTCGATCCTTCGACTACGCCGACCGAGTTGCGTCCCGCGCTCGAGGGCCTGCTGGAGTCGGGACTCACCCGGCCGCCCGTCCCCGAGTCGACGGACGACGCGTTCGTCCTCTACGTCGACGGCAGTTCGCGCGGCAACCCCGGGCCCGCGGGCGCTGGCGCCGTCATCATGGACAGTGCAGAGAATCAGCTCGCCCGTCTCGGCCGACCTGTCGGCTCCCGAACGGGGAACAACACCGCCGAGTACGTCGCCCTCCAGCTCGGGCTCTCCGAACTGCTGGCTCGCTACGAGCCTCGCGGGCTGGAAGTGCGCATCGATTCGATGACGGTCATCCGGGACGTCTGGGGCGGCGACGACCCGACGGAACCCGGCGTCGAGACCTACAGCGAGGCCGTCGCGGCGGCGCTGTCGCGCGTCCCGGACCACCGGTACACGCACCTGGCCGACAGCGATCCAAACCCCGCCGACGCGCTGGCGACGGTGGGAGCCGACATCGCGGCTCTCGGGCCCGGATAACAGCGTCGCTGCCGCTGTGCCGGTCGCCCGTTCCGGGTCACTCCAGCGGTTGCGCGTAGTCGACTTGCTTCGGCCGGAAGCCCACGTCACGGTAGAAGCGTCGGGCGTCCTCGTTGTGCCACTCACAGGGGACTTCGAGATGGTCGCAACCCCGGTCGCGGGCCTTCCACGAGTTCCATAGGGCGATTTCCCGGCCAGCGTTCTTGAAAATACTGAGGGGCTGGGAAGCGTTATCACGGCGGGGTTCGCGAGTGGGGCTGCGACCCGGGACGGCCTGGTCGTACGTCAGCGACCCACCCCTGAAGGGGTGGGCATCCGCGCTGCTAGCGCCGTGAATCCACGATAGTTTTGCCGGAGAACCGAAAGGAGTGTAGCATGGTCCTGGCACTGGCGGCCTACGTCCACGCCTCCGTGAGCGCAGCCGAACACGAGTTCGAACCGGGATTCGCAGCAGTCCTCCTCTTCGTCGACCTCGTGACGGTCTGGCTGCTCTCCCCGATCTAGCTCTCCAGGCGATCAGCGCGTACCAGGCGAGCGACCCGCTGGCCGACCCCGAGGCCATTCGGCCGTATCGGGTGGCCAAGTGCTGCGCCGACGACTACCTCGAGTGGTCCCCGCTCGACGCCACGATTCTCCGTCCGACGGCGCTCACTGACGAGGTGGGGACGGGACATATTTCGGCGGCCTTCGAGTACAGCGACGAGGGCGGTGCGGACGTTCCGCGCGCCGACGGGCGGGACGGCCGTGGCCTGTCTGGACGACGACGAGACCGTCGGCGAGACGATCCGGCTCTTCGGCGGCGACACCCCCATCGAGGACGCGGTTCGACCCGATGACTGAACCAGCAAGTCTCCGCGGTCCTCGATCGGAGACCGCCGGTCGGGTTCAGTCGAAGACGGTCGAACGAACGCGCGCCATGAACTCGTCGGGATCAGTGGGTTTCGTGAGAAATTCGACCTCGTCGAGGCTCCCGGGCCCGAGGTCGGTGTGTTCCTCCCGGGCGCTGGTGATGACGACCACGCGAGCGGACGCCAGCTCCGGGTCGTCCCCAACTTCACCGAGGATCTGAGTGCCGTCTACTTTCGGCAGGTTCAGGTCGAGGAGAACGACGTCGGGGTGCGGGACGTCAGCGTATTCGTTCCGCTGGTGCAGGAAGTCGAGCGCCTCCCGTCCGTCCCTCGTGACGTGAAGCGTCCCGGACGTCTCGTCGATGGCCTCTTCGACGAGTCGGACGTCGCCCGGGTTGTCCTCGATCAGGAGGACAGTGACGGTAGTCTCTGGCGGGTCGTCCATCTCTCTTTCGCTTGGGGCCAGAATACAAAAAGGATGCCTACCTGTTCAGTGCGCGTTCGCTCGCGGACAGTGAAACGGCCGGGAAGCGGAGCAGCAACTTCTCGGCGGACTGTACGTCGCCGGCGCCGTCGGATACCCGTTCGTCGTCGACACGGACCTCGGCACCGACCTGTTGATGGGGATCCCGGTCGGTGGGCCCGGTCTGATCCTCCTCTGCAGCAGCTACTGGTTGCCTCGATCCGACATCCGGTCCGAGGCGTTCTCCGTCGTCGCCAGGTGGTGTCTCGGGGGCATCGCCGCGATGATCGCGCTGCTCGCCCTCACGGCGCTCGCTGCCGGGCTGAGAGACCCCTCCAGAACGTCCTCATCCTCACGGCGATCGGGAGCATCGCCGGACTCGCAGCGGGCAGCCACGACGCGCGGGCCAAGACCCGCGAGATCGAACTGCAGGAGACGGTCGACCAGCTCCAGACGTCGAACGAGCGCTTCGAGCAGTTCGCCTGCGCGGCCTCCCACGACCTGCAGGAGCCCCTGCGGATGGTCTCCACCTACTTGCAACTGATCGAGCGGCGAGCCGACGGCGAGCTCTCCAGCGAGACCGAGGAGTACTTCGAGTTCGCCGTGGACGGGGCCGAGCGCATGCGCGAGATGATTCAAGGACTGCTGGTGTACTCCCAGGTCGAGAGCGATGCAGAGCCGCTGAAGCCGGTCGATCTGGACGGCGTGTTCGAGGAGGTGCGCGACGACATGTAGACGAGAATCGAGGAGAGCGGAGCCGAGGTGGCGGCGGACGCCCTTCATCGCGTTCGCGGCGACGCTGATCAGTTACGCTAGGTGTTCCAGAACCTGCTCGAGAACGCGATCGAGTACAGCGGTGCCGAACCGCCGCGGATCACCGTCTCCGCCGAGGAGAGCGGAGCGACGTGCGAGATATCGGTCCGCGACGAAGGGATCGGTATCGACGCCGACGATCAGGAGCGTATCTTCGAGGCGTTCGAGTGACTCCACACGCCGGACGATCAGTCGGGCAGCGGTATCGGACTCGCCGTCTGCAAGCGGATCGTCGAGCGGCACGACGGCGACATCTGGGTCGAGTCCGAGCCCGGCGACGGAGCGACGTTCACGCTGCCGATGGCGCGTGAATCGGCGCGATGACTCCCTCTCTACGTCTCACTCGTTCGGTTCCTTCCGCTCGTACACTGCAGTTCTGATACCGCACGGTAACGTCACTCCTCTCGGGAGATCCTCCGTGTAATTGGCCAGTTGCCTCGGATTTCGACATCAGATGGGGTGAATTCGGGGATCTATTTCAATATTCCATATAATGCACTTAAAACGGAAGGAGAAATCCATAAATACATCAGGCGTCAGGTGGGCGTGTGGACGACCGTCCCAAAGGGGTGGCAATTCCCTGCTCCGAGTGCGACGAATCGGCGATCGCAGTGATCCCCAGGTCTGCCGAGGTCGTCGCAGACGATTGTGACGGGGATGGGAAGGTACGGGTGAATTGCCGAAACTGCGGGGTAACGTTCACCGCGCACTTCCGATTCGAGTGATCGGACGAGCCGAACTCGTCTACGAGACGGTCTCGACGCCGTACCTACCCCACGGGATCGGGCACTCCTGATTGACGGTGCACTCGTCGACGTACAACTCGAGAGTCCGCCCCTCCATCCGGTTGGTCACCGTCCGTAGCGGACACGCGTATCCGGCTGTCGAAGCGATACGTCTCGACGCTCGCGGCGGTGACGGCCACGTCCTCGACGGCCGCAACGGTCCGGTCGTCGCTGGGCTGCGAGCCGTTCCCGGAGCGGAGCCCGTGGAACCGATTAGAAGGTGATGATCTCGTAGTCGTCGGCGACGAGCGACCGGATACTGGGGTGGCCCTCGTTGTCGTCGACGGTGACGACGTCGGCGTCTTGGATGGCGTCGTCGGCGCCGAACGCGCCGGCACAGAAGTCACAGGCCGACGCCTGGTCGCTGACTGCGGCGTAGAGGTCGTGGTAGTCGTGGTCCTCGTCCTCCAGTTCGGGGATCCACTGCGTCCCGGCCCCGTCGAAGATGAATTCGAGTTCGTCGCCATCGTTCTCGGCGAACTCCTTGGCGGCCTCCAGTGCGTTGACGACGCGGCCGCTGTCTGCGTGCGATTCCGTACCGGCGAGGACGACGATTGCAGCGTTGGCCATTACGGGCCGACCTAACCGACGCGGGGGTAAGTAGCGGACGCGAGCTCGTGTCGCCCACACCAGAGCGGGAAACCCGTTCAAGCGGGCGACCGACGGTCAGACGGACGCGGTGACGGACGAGCGGACGCCGACTAGTGGCTGTGGTCGTGGTTGCCGTGGTCGTGGTGGCTATGGTCGTGGTTGCCGTGGTCGTGGTGGCTATGGTCGTGGTTGCCGTGGTCGTGGTGGCTGCTGCCGCCGCGGGAGAACTGGCCGGCGAAGGCGCGGTCGACGACCTCCGGGAGCGCCGGGTGGATGTGGACAGACTCGCGGATGTCCCGGACCGTCCCGGAGCCGGCCTGCATCGCGACGACGACTTCCTGGATCAGCGACGAGGCGTCGGGGCCGATGATGTGACAGCCCAGAATCTCGCCGTCGAGGTCGATCAGGACCTTCACGAACCCCTCGGCGTGCATCGCGTCGCCCCGGGCGGTATCCTCGTACTGGTAGACGCTGGTGGCGAACTCCTCGTCGGCCGTCCGGAGTTCCTCCTCGCGTGCGCCGACGCCTGCTACCTCGGGCGACGCGAAGACGGCGTAGGGAATCGCGCTGTAGTCGACCGGCTGGAGGTCGGTCCCGAAGACGTTCCGGGCGACGGCCCTGGCCTCGTGGTTGGCGTTGTGCTTCAGCAGGTACTCGCCGACGATGTCGCCCAGCGCCCACACGCCGTCGGCGGTCGTCCGCAGGTACTCGTCGGTCTCGACGAACCCCTGCGCGTCGGTTTCAATGCCCGCCGCCCCGGGATTCAGCGTGTCGGTGTTCGGCTCCCGTCCGGCTGCCAGCAGCAGCGCGTCGCCGGTGACCGTCACGTCGTCGCCCGAACTCGATCCCTCGGCCCCCGCGGAGGACTCGGGCGGGAAGGGCCGTGCGTCCACGCTCACCTCGTTCCCCGACTCACGCGCCGCGACCGCCTCGTACCCGGTGTAGACGTCGAACCGATCGGCGTAGCGCTCGGTGAACGCCTCGCCGACCTCCTCGTCGGTCTCCGGGAGCAGGTGCGGTCGCCGGCCGACGATGGACACGTCGCTGCCGAACGTGCCGAAGAAGTGGGCCAGCTCCGCGGCGATGTACCCGCCGCCGACGACGACGAGGTGGTCCGGGACCGTCTCGAGCTGGAGCGCTTCCGTGCTCGTGAGGTAGTCGACGTCCTCGACGCCGTCGACGTCCGGAATCCACGGGCGAGTGCCGGCCGCGACGAGGACCGTCTCCGCCCGGAGCCGCGCGCCGTCGTCCGCACCGCCCTCGATCTCGACCGTGCGCTCGTCGACGAAGTGGGCCTCCCCTTCGAACAGGGAGTGCTGGGACGACGACGACAGTCCGCGGCGGATGGACTCCGCGCTGCCGGAGACGTCCTCGTTTACGCTCCGGACGATGTCGGCGAAGTCGACGCCCTCGACCTCGGCGTCGATTCCGAACTCGCCGGCGTCCTGGACGGTTTCGAGGACCTCGGCGTGATACAGCAGCTTCTTCGAGGGGATGCAGCCGCGATTGAGGCAGGTCCCGCCGAGCGGGCCCTTCTCGACGACGGCGACCGACTGACCCTGGTTCACGGCGACGTTGGCGACGTCGAGACCGGACCCGGAACCGATGACGAGAAAGTCGAAGTCCTCCATATCGAACGATCGGGTGCGAGACGCATACCAGTCGCCCGGTTGTGAGCGTCCCGCACACACCCACCACGCCGCCCGGACGGCGTCAGTCGATTTCGTCCGATCGCTGATCCACGCACTCCTCCGAACCGAGGACCGCAGCGGGCGGGGCCTCGACTGTTGTTCCGCTCGGCGGTACGGGCGTCGCACGCTCCGTTCGCGGGAGTGGATCGAGCGCGCGGCAGAAGTCGGTTTTCTATAGTAGAAATTGAACGCACTGACACACTCGAGGAGTACCCGGGGTGCCCCTCGATGTGTAAATAGTTTCAATTTCTACTATAGCGTTTCGTAGTTTCGCACGGCTGTTACGGACAATATATGTTGAAAAACAAGTACAGGCTACAGCTTTCATTGAATATCGAAGGTGACTTTCGGTTGCTATCGAATCACGCGCTATGAGTAGTGACAGCAGTGTCTCGCGGACCGCGCAGGTCGCGACAAAGTACTTCGTCGTCTGGGTGATCGCCGCGGCGGGACTCGCCCTCGTCAGCCCGGACACGTTCGTGCCGATACTCGACTACGTCACGCCGCTGCTCGGGCTCATCATGCTCGGCATGGGGCTGACCCTGCAGCCCGAGGACTTCAAGCGGCTCGTCGAACGACCCGTCGACGTCGGGATCGGCGCAGCGACCCAGTGGCTCGTGATGCCGCTTGCGGCGTTCGCGCTGTACGTCCTCCTCGACCTCCCGGACGCCGTCGGCGTCGGGCTCATCCTGGTCGGCGCTGCCCCCGGCGGCACCGCGTCGAACGTGATGACCTTCCTCGGCCGGGGCGACGTTGCGATGTCGGTCGCCATCACGACGGTGACGACGCTCGCCGCGCCGATCGTGATGCCGGCGTGGACGCTGTTCATCCTCGGCGAGAGCATCGACGTGACGTTCATGGACATGTTCACCAGCATCGTCCAGATCGTCATCATCCCCGTCGTGGTCGGGTTCGGCCTCCGCTACGTGCTCGATCAGTACGCGCCCCGCGCCGCCGAGGTCGGCCTCGACGTCTTCCCCGTGGTGAGCGTCGCCGCCATCGTCGCCATCGTGGCGGGCGTCGTCGGCGCCAACGTCGAGAACATCCTCACGGCTGGTGCGTTCGTGCTGCTCGCGGTCGTCGTGCACAACGGCATCGGACTGGGCGTCGGCTACGGCGTCGGTCACGCCACCGGCATGAGCGAGGACCGCAAGCGGACGAATGCCTTCGAGGTCGGCCTCCAGAACAGCGGCCTCGCCGTCGCGCTCGCCACGTCGCTGTTCGAGCCCGCGGCGGCGCTCATCCCGGCGCTGTTCAGCGTCTGGCACAACGTCAGCGGCCCGGCGCTCGCCAGCTACTTCACGTGGCGGGACACGGAAGCGGCGAGCGAGCGGTCGACCGACCAGTCGCCCGTGGCGGAGCGGTGACCTCCCCCGCTTCGCTTCCGGACAGTCGTCGTCACCGGGTCGACGGGTACCGTCGACGGCGGGCTGACCGCCGGCGGCGTCCCACCAGACCCAAGTCGCTCGGAGGGACGGTGCCCGCGCTGGCGGCTCTGTCAGCTACCCACCCCTAAAGGGGTGGGCTTGTCAGTGGACTCTCGTTCTGCCGACACGGGTGTGTCGGACGCCACGTGATCAGTCCTGCTATTGGCCCGGCGACGATCGACAGTGAGGGAAGACGTCGACTCCGCGCGACTGTGAATACCATGGGTTATATTATGACTCGGCTCTATTACTCACACGAGTATCCCATGGCAGCGAACGACAACCGAATTCGCACGACGCACATCGGAAGCCTCCCCCGGCCGCCGGAACTGCTCGACCTCCTCGAGAAGCGGCAGGACGGCGAGGACGTCGACGCCGACGAGTGGGACGCCACCGTCGCGGACGCCACGCGCGACGTCGTCGAGCGACAGGCCGAGGTCGGCCTCGACATCGCCAACAACGGCGAGCAGTCCCGCGTCTCGTTCAACTGGTACGTCGCGGACCGCCTCAGCGGCATCGACGGCACGCGCGAGCAAGAGCTCTGGGCCGACCTGCAGGAGTTCCCCGACTACGCCGAGGAGACGTTCAAGACGGACGTCATCGACCTGTCGAGGCACCCCGTCGTCACCGGTCCCGTCGAGTACACCGGCCAGGACGAAGCCGAGGCCGAGCTCGCGGCGTTCCACGACGCGCTCGAGGCCGTCGACGCCGGCTTCGAGGAGACGTTCATGACCGCGGCGTCGCCCAGCGTCGTCACCGCGACGCACGTCGACGACTACTACGGCGACTACGAGGAGTTCCTCTTCGCCGTCGCGGACGCGATGGCCGAGGAGTACGAACTCGTCGCCGAGTCCGGTGCGATCCTCCAGATCGACGCGCCCGAACTCCTCACCGTCGGCCACACGGCGGCGTACGCGGACGAACCCCTCGAGGAGGTCAAGGGGGCCACGCGCCTCCACGTCGAGGCGCTCAACGAGGCGCTGTCGAACGTCCCCGAAGAGCAGGTCCGACTCCACACCTGCTGGGGGAGCTACGAGGGACCCCACCACCTCGACACCGACCTGGTCGAGATGCTCCCCGAGATCTACGAGGCCGACATCACCGGCCTCAGCGTCGAACAGGCCAATCCCCGCCACCAGCACGAGTACCGGGCGTTCGCCGAGCAGCCGGTGCCCGACGGCTGGACGCTGATCCCCGGCGTCGTCGACGTGAAGACGAACATCATCGACCATCCCGAGACCATCGCCGACCGCCTGGAACGGGTCGCCGACGCGGTCGACGACGCGACGCCGCTGATCGCCGCACCCGACTGCGGCTTCGGTACGCAGGCCGGCCTCGGGATGGTCGACCCCGAGATCACGTGGGCGAAGCTCGAAGCGCTCGTCGAGGGAGCCGAGATCGCGACCGAGCGCATCTACTGACGCACAGTAGAGGCCACCGCAGCGGCCAGCCAACGCAGCCGACACGTCGACTCCAGGACCCGTCGACGTCGGCGGCGTCCGCCTCGGTCTCACTCCGGCGGGCCGACGTCCCGAATCCGGAGCGAGTACTGATCCGGCAGCGCCTCGATGGTGACTCGGATCTTCAGGACGCGTTCGTCCCTCGCAAGCGCCGCCATCGCGTCGACCTGCGAGCGCTCGAAGGACGCGTCGCCGGTCTTGATCTGCAACTACGACGCCGAGTGGGTGCTCGATCGCGACTACGGGTGGTCGCTCGGTTTCGAGGGAGAGAGCATCGTGAACGTGTTCGGAACGGCCCACGCGGCGCTCGATACCGATCCGCCGTTCGTCAGAATGCACGACACCTTCGTCGAGAACTACGACCTCGACGGCGAGTTGCTCGACCCCGACGGCGAACTGCTGGAAGAGCGACGCCAGGACAGCGGTATCGATCCGGACGAACTCGACGAGGAACTGGACCGGGAGGCGGAACAGTCGGAGCCCGGGTCCGAGGAGATGGGGAGCTTCGCCGACGACTTCGTCGAGCGCCACACCGGGTACGACCTCGACTACTCGATCGATTCGCTCTCGGCGGTGGACGACCTGTTCGACGAGACGTTCCGGACCGACGAGTTCGCCGACGCGGAGCTCGACGGGACCGACGACGAGGCCGCCATCGTCCTGACCGCCGCCGCGAGCGAGGCCGGCGCGTACTACGGCGAAGTCCTCAGCCGCAACACCGACGGCGACTGGAAGCACCGCGACGACGGGCTGAAGATCGAGTTCCCGACCGCGGAGGCCGACGTCCGCGTCGATCCGATGGCGACGGCGTCGTCGGTGATCGAAGAGGGCGACTCGTTCGCCGACTCCTTCATCGAGCGGCGGGAGACGGTCAGGGCGATCGAGGACGAACTCAACGAGGCGGACACGTAGCGGGCGGCAGTCCCCGCTAGCGGGGAACGGCGCGGAATCCGACCCGCCCTCAGCGTACGGCGCGGATACTGGAGACAGTCACTGCTCTACGACGTCGGGCTGCAAGTCGGCGACCTGATCGATGATGGCGTCGACGTCGTCCTCGGTGACGTCGTTCTCCCTGAGCGCCTCGGCGAGATACGTCGCGACGCGGTCGAAGGCCTCGTCCGATATTCCCATCCCCTCGTGCGCCTGCTGCATGTCGGCGCCGTCGTACGAGACGGGGCCGCCGGCGACGGTGCTGATGAACTGGACCTGGTGAGCGTACAGGGCCTCGCGGTCGGTGTCCTCGAAGTACGGCTCCAGAAGCGGGTCGTCGAACACGCGATCGTAGAAGTCTGACACGACGGCCTCGACGCCGTCCCGTCCGCCGATTCGCTCGTAGATCGACTGAGCCTGTGACATCAATTCGATTCCAGAGGTGGCGATATATACGTCCGTTGAAAGAACACGTTCGGGCCGTTCTTGAAGTGGGAGCGCGACTGGTCGACGGAACTGGCCCACCGAAGGCTCCGATAGGGCAAACCACGGGTTCGTGTATCACGGGACGACCGAAGGTTCGAGGACTACGCCGAGTTTCTGGAGCATCTTCGTCGCCCTGTCCGTGTTCGCGCTGACGCGAGGCATCTACCAGTGACACGGAACGGGCGAGAGCCCGCTCTTTGAGCGGACGTCACGACCGATTCCCGGCAGAAATCCCCGTAACTGACCCGCAATCACCGGGTCCGGAGTTCCCACGCGCCGTCGTCACGTTCGACGACGCCGTCGAAGAGGTGGAGAAACGTCGCGACCGTTTGCTCGTCGTGGGCGGTCGGATCCATGTGGAAGTGAGCGATAGCACCGGTCCGAGCGAACTCGTCGGCGAGCAGGTGGACGAACTTGAACAGTTCTTCGCGAGAGACGTACTGGAGGAGCGGAGACAGGGACCTGAAGCAAACGACGAGTCGTCGATCCTCCTCTGCAGCAGTCAGTTCGTCGAGTGCGCTCGTGATCTCGATGCCGAGTTTCGTGAGGTTCGACGGGTCGGAGACAGTCCGTACTGAGGCGCTCTCACACGGGATTCGGTGCTCGTCGGCTGTCGGATTCGACGCCGCGGACCCCATCGAGGTGTCGACGTCGAGTACCGTCGCCGCTGCGGGCGTAGTGTCGGCGTGCTGTTGCCACTGCCGAACGCGGTCGCCCGGTGACTCCGTCACCGTGACCGAGAGCATCGCTTGCTCGACCGACCGGTCGGCCGTGACCAGGTCCATACAGATCGGCGATTCGTCCACCCCGAATTCGGGATCGAGGACGAGAACGTTCTCGCCCGGACTCAAAGAGCCGCCAATCGGGGCCGAAAGCGTACTCATGTATCGACTGTGTTGAACGTAACATGTAACTACTTGATTCCTAAAATGTTAGCATCACCGTAGTCGCTGAAGTATCTTCGTCGGACGGGCAGAAACGGTGATCACGTCCAGCTGCCAGTACACGGTTAGGCCACCACACAGACGGTGAACGGAACCGGAACCGAATCTGCGACCAGGAAGTGGCTACACTATCGACGGATCGAAAGCCCAGTGTTCCACCACGCAGCCACAGCAAAAGTATTAGGAGTGGGTTCTTTCCCGTATCCCGGCCAACGTCATACCGTCGGGGTTCAGTCGGCCACAGCCGACTGGAGAACGGACACGTGGCTGGACGTCAGACCGTGAGGGGGTCACCACGCCAGCCCAGCGCCCGACGAAGCCCTGCGGCGATGCCTCGTTCGAGGCGGAACGGATTTTCTCACAGGCGGGCCCGTCAGTAGCCTGTCGGACGACCCAATATATTGCGTTGATTCCTAGTCGAAAGCTATATTCAATCGCCGTCGCATCGTTCTCCCGCCGGGAGTGCCTGACTTCCGGCTCAACGGGGGGAGCAACGCGTCGAGCGGGACTGACGAGTGCGCGGGCCCGACCACTCGTCTCTCCCGCATTTTGACGGCGGAACAGGGATGGAATGCGTGACGACACCTTCCCACGGCTTCAGCCAGAGACGGACGGCGCGCTCGAGTCCGTGACGAGAATCGACGAGCTCGATCGGGCGGGCGAACCCGTCCGTACCTGGGCGTTCACGCTTCAGGACTATAACGAAGACGAGCATTCATCTCCGCTGCAGCACTCTGGGCACGATATGAAACGACGAAAACCCCTCAACCCAGCGTTGATACTGGGCGAGGGGTAACGGATGAGGTCGGCGCGAAGTGCGCCGAGTATGAGTGGTAGGCGGCGAACCGGATTTCCCAGAGGCTCGCGCACTCCAGTACTCGCCGGAACGCAGGCGGGCTTAACTTCCGTGTTCGGGATGGGTACGGGTGTTGCCCCGCCGCTGTGGCCGCCTGAACGCCGATCCGCGGAATCGAACCGCGTCCGGAACTACGTCCGGAACCAGTGATCGGTGGTCCGATGGAAACCGTGTGATCGTGACCGCTGTAACGATTCAGAGACTTCTCCGGAAAGACCGGATAACCTCTTCAATGACGTACAGCAGTCACGATACGTGCAATCCAGGTTCCGCCTGGACCCGAATCATCGGGTCTGTGTATCAGATGTTGGATGAATGGAATGGCTTCGGTCTGTTAGTGCTCGCGGGCTGAACGCCTCGTCACCTCGGCGCGTACACCCCGAGTCTATCGACCTCGTCTTCTACGAGTGACCTCGGCGGTACCTCTTTTCCAGGTGGGGTTCGAGCTTAGATGCGTTCAGCTCTTAACCCGTGGCGCGTGGCTGCCCGGCAACGCTCTCTCGAACGACCGGTACACCAGTGGCGCCCGTTCGTAGTTCCTCTCGTACTATACGAACGTTCCCGTCAGGTACCATGACACCCCCAATAGATAGCAGCCGACCTGTCTCACGACGGTCTAAACCCAGCTCACGACCTCCTTTAATAGGCGAACAACCTCACCCTTGCCCGCTGCTGCACGGGCAGGATGGAGGGAACCGACATCGAGGTAGCAAGCCACTCGGTCGATATGTGCTCTTGCGAGTGACGACTCTGTTATCCCTAAGGTAGCTTTTCTGTCATCAATCGCCCGCATCGTGCAGGCTGATTGGTTCGCTAGACCACGCTTTCGCGTCAGCGTTCCTCGTTGGGAAGAACACTGTCAAGCCATCTTTTGCTCTTGCACTCTTCGCCGGGTCTCCGTCCCGGCTGAGATGGCCTTGGGGCGCGCTCGATATCATTTCGAGCGCGTACCGCCCCAGTCAAACTGCCCGGCTATCGGTGTCTTCCTCCCGGAGTGAGGGTCGCAGTCACCGACGGGTAGTATTTCACTGTTGCCTCGGCGACGGGCTGGCGCCCGCACCTGTGTAACGGCTCCTACCTATGCTGCACATCGGCGACCACGTCCCAGCGACAGCCTGCAGTAAAGCTCTATAGGGTCTTCGCTTCCCCTTGGGGGTCTCCAGACTCCGCACTGGAACGTACAGTTCACCGGGTTCAACGTTGGGACAGCGGCGCTCTGGTTGATCCATTCATGCAAGCCGCTACTGAAGCGGCAAGGTACTACGCTACCTTAAGAGGGTCATAGTTACCCCCGCCGTTGACGGGTCCTTCGTCCTGTTGTACCAGGTGTTCAGATACCCGCACTGGGCAGGATTCAGTGACCGTACGAGTCCTTGCGGATTTGCGGTCACCTATGTTGTTACTAGACAGTCCGAGCGCCCGAGTCACTGCGACCTGCTCCATTCCGGAGCAGGCATCCCTTCTTCCGAAGGTACGGGACTAGAT
This sequence comes from Halomicrobium urmianum, assembly GCF_020217425.1. Classification (NCBI taxonomy): domain Archaea; kingdom Methanobacteriati; phylum Methanobacteriota; class Halobacteria; order Halobacteriales; family Haloarculaceae; genus Halomicrobium; species Halomicrobium urmianum. Next base: position 46,886 of record NZ_CP084092.1, on the reverse strand, counting down.
TGCCGAATTCCCTAACGTCGATTGTGGCCCGACAGGCCTTGGCTTTCGCCGCCACGAGCACCTGTGTCGGATCTCGGTACGGTTCGCATGCTCCCTTTTCACGGGTCCCAGGTTGAACCGAGTTGCCCTATCCCGCCGTTCGCTCGCTTCGTGCCATTACGGCTTCCACGAACTTGGACGGTTCGACCGGGCGATGGCCCGGTTCGGTCGACCCCGAGACGTCGGTTTCACTGCATGCGAGCACTGGAATATTAACCAGTTTCCCATGTCGTCCCATTCGAGTTACGGTGGGACTTAGGACCGGCTAACCCTCAGCTGATTGGCAGTGCTGAGGAACCCTTGCTCGTTCGGCCGTCGGGGTTCTCACCCGACTATCGCTGCTACTATGGCCAGGATTGTCGTCACTGATCGGTCCACGCGAGCTCTCGCCCGAGCTTCCACCCGATCAGAGCGCCGACCTACACGGTCTCCCTGTGACGGGAGCGGCCAGGTCTCGGTGGTGGACTTGAGCCCCGATCATTTTCGGCGCCTCGAACCTCGGCCGGTAAGCTGTTACGCTTTTCTTGGAGGGTAGCTGCTTCTAAGCTCACCTCCCGGCTGTCTAGGGCTCGAGACCACCTTCGATCGCACTTAGTCCACACTTGGGGACCTTAACCCAGCTCTGGGTTGTCTCCCTCATGGTACACAGGCTTACCCCGCGCACCGGACTCCCCGCGTCGACAGCGTTCGTGAGTTTGGAGTTCGACAGGATGGCCGACCTCTCTCGAGGGCGGTCCATCCAATCGGTCGCTCTACCCCACGAACTACCTCGGCGGAGGTCATGCTTCGACATGTTTCGGTCGGAACCAGCTGTTTCCGGACTCGATGGGCCTTTCACCCCTACACGTAGATCACGGGAGGGTATTGTAAAACACCAACCCTAGCAGGCCTCCACGCGCCTTTCGGCACGCTTCACCTTGTCCACGCGTAGATCGTCCGGTTTCGGGTCGTGTCCGCGGGACTCCCCGCCCTTGAAGACGGCGACCCTGGCGCAAAGCGCTGCGGTCGTGTCGGTTTCCCTATGCCTTCCCGGATGAACCGGTTAGACTCGCCTCGCAGACACACTCCCTGGCTCGTTTTTCAAAACGCACGACGGAACACCGGCTTCCCGTGCTTCCTACTGCGGACTCGCGTCCGGGTCGTTTTGCACGGGACCTTCTATGCCCCGTCGCTCAATAACCACTCGATTTCAGGCCCTGTTGCACCTCCCTTCTGAGGGTGCTTTTCAGCGTTCGCTCACGCTACTTGTTCGCTATCGGTCTCGAGGAGTGTTTAGCCTTGGCAGATCGATGCCTGCCGTATTCACGAGGGATATCCAACCCCCGATACTCCGGGACTGGCTCACACTGTACTGGTCGTCGATACGGGACTGTCACCCTGTTTCGTACTCCGTTCCAGGAGACTTCTCGACGGCGATCGAGTGCTGATCGCCAGCCCAATACACCACATTGCCCGTGAGGGCTTCAGTTTGGGCTGTGCCGCGTTCACGCGCGGTTACTGACGGCATCACGTTCGTTTTCTCTTCCTGCCGGTACTGAGATGTTTCAATTCCCGGCGTTCCCCATTGCGCGAAGCAATTGCGATGGAGATTCTCATTCGGAAATCCTCGGTTCTTCCCCTCCGTGCGGGTCCCCGAGGCTTATCGCAGCTTGGCACGTCCTTCGTCGGCTCTCGAGCCGAGCCATTCACCGAGTGGCGTAGTAGCCACTACGTCGGATACACGTTCCACGATGAAACGGATCCAGTTGACGTCTGGATTGCACGTACACACGGTTGTCATCTTTTACCCCGGGTGGTAAACGGGGCAACATCGAACCCTTCCCAATCACGCTTTCGCGGATTGGTGCATCGGTTGTGCGGGCGCGGTGCCCGCTGTATTGACCGACCCGGAATCGAACCGAGGTCGCCTCCGGAATGGAGGTGCTCTTCCACTGAGCTATCGGCCCGTCCCTCGAAGAGGGACGAACTGTAAAGCCCTGACAGTTCGGTGCCCGATCGGCGCGATCGGAGTGTCACCGGTGCCTGCCGCGAGGGCAGGACTTGCAGGTGGGCTGGGGCAGAGCCCCAGTCCCGGTCAGTAGGAGGTGATCCAGCCGCAGATTCCTCTACGGCTACCTTGTTACGACTTAAGCCCCCTTGCGAAGCCCGGATTTGACCTGGGATTCCAGGCCTCATCCGGACCTCACTCGGGTGCTTTGACGGGCGGTGTGTGCAAGGAGCAGGGACGTATTCACCGCGCGCTTCTGACACGCGATTACTACCGAATCCAGCTTCATGTGGGCGGGTTTCAGCCCACAATCCGAACTACGACCGGGTTTCAGGGATTACCGCTACCTCTCGGTATTGGAACCCGTTGTCCCGACCATTGTAGCCCGCGTGTTGCCCAGCACATTCGGGGCATGCTGACCTACCGTTGCCCGTTCCTTCCTCCACGTTAGCCGTGGCGGTCTCCGTAATGTACCCGACTACCACGAGGGTATCGCTGGCAATTACGGACGCGGGTCTCGCTCGTTGCCTGACTTAACAGGATGCCTCACGGTACGAGCTGACGGCGGCCATGCACCTCCTCTCACTGACTCGAGTAAGGTCGTCAACCTGACTGTCATTATCAGTGTCGGTGCTGGTGAGATGTCCGGCGTTGAGTCCAATTAAACCGCAGGCTCCTCCGGTTGTAGTGCTCCCCCGCCAATTCCTTTAAGTTTCATCCTTGCAGACGTACTTCCCAGGCGGCCCGCTTCCGTCTTCACTGCGGCACACCGCGCGCTCATGGCGAGCGGCGTACCTAGCGGGCATCGTTTACAGCTGGGACTACCCGGGTATCTAATCCGGTTCGAGACCCCAGCTTTCGTTCCTCACTGTCGGATCCGTGCTCTCGAGGTGCTTTCGCCATCGGTGGTCCGTCCAGGATTATAGGATTTCACTCCTACCCCGGACGTACCCCTCGAGTCTCCCGGTCCCAAGCCGAACAGTTTCCACTGGACGCCCAGCGGTTGAGCCGCTGGATTTCCCGGTGGACTTGCTCGGCAAGCTACGAACGCTTTAGGCCCAATAAGATCGGCCATCACTCGGACTGCCGGTATTACCGCGGCGGCTGGCACCGGTCTTGCCCAGTCCTTATTCGTCGACCTCCCTACGGTCGACAAAAGCGAGGGCGCTATGCCCTCGCACTCGGAGTCCCCTTATCGCACTGGCGTGCAGTGTAAAGGTTTCGCGCCTGCTGCGCCCCGTAGGGCCCGGTATCTTGTCTCAGATACCGTCTCCAGGCTCTCGCTCTCACGACCTGTACCGATTATCGGCACGGTGGGCCGTTACCCCACCGTCTACCTAATCGGCCGCAGCCACATCCTACGGCGCCGGGGCGTTTCCAGCTCTCCGCGTTCAAGCGTGAGAGCCGTATCCGCGATTAGCCTCAGTTTCCCGAGGTTATCGCGGTCCGTAGGGCAGTTCGGCCACGTGTTACTGAGCTATTTGCCACGGGTCTAAACCCGTGCGACTAGCATGGCTAAATCGGACTCCGATAGCAATGGCCTCCGGCAGGATCAACCGGAATGGTGTCCCTGGCAGAGCCAGGGATCTGGCGGAGACACGCATTGTCTCTCTGGTCCGTCGAAGTCGGTGACACCGTCGGACGCACCGATCGGGTATCACCGAACTATCAGGGCTTACATCACATCCCATCTGTACGGCGGACCGCAGGGGTGAGATGCTCATGGGTGTTCGTACTCATCATCGACGGGGAAACCCCGTCTAGAGTGGGACGGCGGAACGAGCAGGACTCGTACCCCGCAGCCCCTCGAACGGATATCATCGTAGGGCAGAACCCTACTTAAGGGATCCGATTCGTCCCAGGCGTGTGACGGAGGCCACACGATAGAGCCACCCTGGTGTAGAACACCACGGCGGGTTCGAGTGCGGCCGTCCGACACACGAACCGGGCTCGGAACCCCGTGTGTCGAGGGGACAGCAGCGAAGGGACGATCCCAGCGTCGCGCCGTCCTCCGAACGTATCACTCCGTAGCAGGTGCCCCCACATAAACCAATCGAAGACAGGAGGTTATGAGATGCAAAACCACGCCACGGTGAGGCTGCGACTAATACCCATCGGTCGGGTTTAAGTACTGACAGCTACAGCGGCAGTCACGTAGACCACCCCGCCCTACTCCCGCGGTGAAGGCGCGGCTCCCCACTGTCACGACGTGCTTTGCGGAAGTCGGTTCGGTGTCAGCCTGCGGTGTAACCGCTCGCAGATCAGCGTGGGTCGCCGTTCCGCCGAGAGTCGGCACTTCATCCTCCATCCGTATTGTGTCAGCAGTACCTGAAAATCCGACTCACCCCACATCTCGTCGCCCCCCGGTCCCATTTGCTACTTGCTGGTTGTCTTTGGTTTACGCACGCGCGGGATCTCGAAGTTCGACCGGGAGCGACCCACCAGCTGAGCCACTTCGTCACGGCCCAGAACACTAGCATACCAATAGTATTAGGAGGCAGTTTGTTCCATTCTTCTCCCCACTATCGAACTGTCGGGACGCGGCCGACCACAGACGTCGTCCCTGGGAGCAGGACGCGCGGCTGGATGCCAGCCTGTGAGGGGGTTACCATACCAGCCCAGTTCTCGACAACGGTATCCACCTAGGTCAGTCGGTGGGAACGTAACGACATACAAGGGAACCGTAATGACGACCGGAGTTTCACATTCTGAGAATAACGGCCAGGATTTTTTATGCGTGGACAAAAATCCCTAACTGCCGGGCACCCCCGGTGACCCCCCACGGAGTGCGTCAGCGAGACGGTGCGAAACTGATTCCCCCACTCCGATCGGTTTTCTCGTGTGCATCTGGAACGAACGCCGACAGAGTAGCACAACCCCCGACGACCACTCTCGCCCACGACGTCGGGCAGTTTCGACTACGTCGGACGCACGACCGACGACGTCGCCTCCGAGACGGAGCTACGCGTTCTATCTCGATCTGATCGCATTCGCGCTCTCCGGGTTCCTGCTGTACGTCTACCGGCTCGGGCTCGGTGCACCCGGCCGGTATCGCGATCCGGTCTGTGGAGTGCGCACCGACGATAGCGGACCACGCAGCGTCTACGACGGCGGGGCGTACCATTTCTGTTCTGAGCACTGCAAGGAGCCGTTTGCGGCGGACCCGGCTGATTTTTCCGGCAGCGTCCGCAGATCTCGGCCGATGGATCCCAGAGCCATGACCACCACTAGTCGCTACGTGGCACGTCGCGGCGCGCAGCAATTCCCGTCGGGGAGGCCACACCGTACGACCTGTCCCGGGCAACTGGAGTCCGTCGTTGCAACGCACGCGACGAGTTCTGGTTCGGGGGTGACCGGCGGTGGCCGTTGATACAGCGATCGACGACGCGCTCGTGCTCACAGTAGACGACCGGAACCGCCTGTACGAGCGCGGGACGGTCCTCATCGACGACGGCCGTATCACTGACGTGAGGAAGTCGGGGGACGGCGACGACGCCGTTGCGGCCGACCGGGTTATCGACGGCGACGGGAAACTGGTGATGCCGGGGCTGGTCAACGCCCACACCCACCTGGAACTGACGCCGTTGATCGGCGCGTTCAGCGACCTCGACCTGTTCGAGATGATGGGCAGCATGACGGCCCTCTTCGGCCGCCTCGGCGAGGGGGAGTTCGACTACCTCCTGGAGGCGGGCTACGAACTCGCCGCGCTGAACTTCGCACTCGGCGGGGTCACGACGGTCAACTCGATGGATGTCCGACCTGCGGCGGGCGCGGAGACGTTCGGCGACGCTGGCCTGCGCGGCTATTTCGGGCCGGCGATCACGGACCTGTTCTGGGACGTGCCCGTCGACAAGCAGTTCGACTACGCTCGCCGTTTCATTGACGAGTATCACGACACGTACGACGGGCGTATCAGGGCGACGATCTGCCCGCACGACGACTGGTCGTGTACCCGAGAGCTGTGGGAGCGGACGGCGGTGCTCGCAGCGGAGTACCCGGACGTGCTCGTCCACACGCACCTGCTGGAGCTCGAGGAGAGCAACGCGATGGCGCGGGCCAACGGTAGCGCGGATTCGATCGGCCTCCTCGACGACGTCGGCCTCCTCGACGACCGCCTGATCGCCGCGCATTTCCGGGTCGCCGACGACGAGGACGTCGAGCGCACTGCCGCGGCGGGCGCGTCCGTCGCACACTGCCCGTCGGTGTTCGCCTGCTGGAACCCGGACGCGGAGATGCAGTGGACGCCCGTGCCCGAGCTGCGGGACGCCGGGGTCGACGTCGGGCTGGGGATCGACGACCACTACTGGCACGACTCCTACAGCATGTTCGGCGAGGCCCGACAGGCCCGCCTCGCCGCCAACGTCAAGCGGACGGCGGGCCAGTACCAGTCGATGGAACTCGTGCGGATGCTCACGGTCGAGGGCGCCCGCGCACTCGGACTGGGGGACGAGATCGGTAGCATCGAACCGGGAAAGCGAGCGGATCTGATCGTGCTCGACGTAGACAAGCCGAAGTTCACGCCGCTGACGAACGTGCCCGCCCACGTGGTGAACAACGCCGCGCCGGCCGACGTAGAGACGGTGATCGTCGACGGCGACGTGGTGGTCCGCGACGGGACCGTCGAAACGATGGACGCCGACGCAGTGCAACAGCGTGTGGAGCACGCAGTCGACCGCTTCACCGACGAGACCGACTGGGAGCTGGACGTCGGCGGCGGCAAACCGCCGAGTCCGATCGATACGGTTCGAGATCTCCCGAAGCGCGGCCCCGCTCAGTTGCTATCCCGACTCGCCGTTCAGTCGGCACGCGATAGATTTCCCTTCTGATCGTCACGGCAGATCAGGCGTTTCCACCGGGATACGTAGCGTTCGCTGACGTTCGCCAGTCGCTTCCAGAACCCCGTCGGGGACGGGCTCGTTTCCCGACACTACCGACGAAGAGCCGTTCCGTGGATCTGTGAATGTACCGCTGGGAGTGCTATCGATCGCTCTGGTAGCCTCTACGATATTGTCGAAGTCGCTGCACTGGGCGGAGCAATGACGGAGACGCCACCGCGTCCGGGGAAGGTCCCGTGACCAGCCTGCTCAAAAGACTAGATAGAGTAGAATGCAAGCGCCCCGGGGACCGTAATCGGCATCTTGATCGATTTCACGGACGACTTCGGCCGGATTGCCCTGAACATGGTCAAAGGATACCGTGACTTGGTCCGGGAGAACGGATCGGCAGGTATCGAACCATTCACCGATGCAGGCTTGTAGGTGATCCTGCAACGGTCACAGGGGAGTATCCGCAGATACTCAGCATCTGTAGCCGGGTGCTGGACGACGCCGTCGACGATCAGTAGTCAGATCAGGAGGATCGTGTCGTCGATACGCTCGAAAGGATGTAGCAGAGCGGTAGACTAGACCGTCGATTACGGGACATCGCAACGTCTGTCGTTCACTCCACCACTCTCGATAGAAAGTAGCTAAGCCACCCATTCGTTCGATTCCCGCACACCACTCGAACGCTAATCCGATCGCTCCTTCGAGATACAATATAGCGCGCTCAGCAGAAACTATAGGATATATGACTGTAATAGACGAACACCACTACTGTCGGATGAAATCGCAATACGGCGGCCGTATAATGCCCTATCTACATTAGATTCAGTAATGTAATGTAGGAGAGATCGCATGATGGTAGCCGGATTTCTCGAATCTACATTACTCCTTTATCTTGCCCACACGATTCAGTGGCATTCCGCTCTGCCGGGGTTGTGCCGATTTCCACGGAATCTGATATATTAAATCGGCCCCTGTAGTCGCTCCCGAATGCCCTGCCTGCCCCACTATCATCTCACCAGTCCCACCGTCGACGAACAATGCAAAACAAAAAAGAGAGCGCGGCCAGGTAATTACCCGTCGAGCGAGAGGGTCGTAGTATCGCTCGTGACGCCGACTGTCTGCTGACTGTTGTACTCATCCGGCTTTCCGAGGGCGATCCGCACGCGCTCGCCTTCCAAGAGGGTGCGAACCATCGAACCGAACGCGGACCGTCGTCAGACCGTCACCTTGGCCCGCGTTCCCTGCTCGTCCTCGAGGTATCCGACCTGGTACTACTTCCGGGGTGCGGTCTCGTCGAACAACCGCACGATCTCGCCCTCCACGGTGACCCATTCGGCGTCGGGATCGATGCCAGCCGCCTGTGTCGAGACGGGGGGATCGTCTGCCTACTCGTCCAGAACCTCGAACACAGCTTCTGTGAACGTCTATCCGTGTTTCTCCCACTCCTCGGCCAACCGCCGGGCTGCGTCGACTCGCGACAGTGCCTCGAAGGTCGCTGCAATCTTGTCCGCGCGCTCGTTCACTTTCGCCAGTTCGTCCTGACTCAGGTTCGCCCGTGGATCCACCGTCCGCGTTCGCTGTGACGACGGAATCGTGACGTGCTCCCGACCGTCCGCCAGGTGCTCGGGCAGCACGCGGCGAGCGCCGGCGAAGCCCTTGAACCCAGCCGTCATCCGCGGGTCCGTGCCGAGGAGCGCCAGCGACGAGACACGGAGGCGGCACGGACGGTGCGGTTCAAGGACGTCGGGCCGCCCACACGAGCGAACGTACCCGAGCATCGATGCGGGCGCGGCGGGCGGTCGGTGCAGCGCCCGCCGAGCGAACGAGTGGTGCGTGAGCGAGCCCGGCCCGACCCGGCAGGAGTCCGGTCCCACCGCGAGGAGCGCCAACGACGAGCGGCGGGGCCGGAAGCTGCCCGGCGGGAATGGGCTACACGCGGCCAGGCGCACAGCCCGTGGAGCGCGTCCGGAACGTACGATCTCACTCAGAACTACGAGCGTGACCGAGATGTACTGCTAAGGTCAACGGAGTACGTACCAAGGTGTCGGGGGAGAAACCTGGTAGTCACGAAGGTTTCTGGATCGAGTTCGTCGGGAAAGACCACAACTGGACGGGTAGACCGAGACTCTCAGATCGAACCGTTTCGATCAAGAAGGCAGTCATCAGCTGTCTGGAGACGACCGTTGTCGATAGAGATGATGGAGCCTACTGGTCAGTCGCGAAGATCAGCAACTGATCGCCCGCCCTCTCGGACGTGCTCGCTGCGCTCGATATCGAGTTCTTCAGAAAGGAACTCGAGCGTCTCGTTTAGATCCATGTCGCTCTCGGAGGACGCTGGTGTACCCATAGGGTGTACTACTTGAGGACGTCGGGCAATTCCCTACCTGGGGTGTTCTCCTCAGGATCGATGCCGAGCTCCCGAAGTTCTTCGTCGATGGGCGGCCGACCTGCACCGTCGTGTCCTTCAACCGCCTTGTCGAGGTTTTCGAGGGCTGCTTCACGGGTTTCTCCCTAGCTGACAACACCTGTTTCGACATCTACTGCCGTCCAGAGCTCTGTGTCTCCGTCCTTTGTTAATCGAATTTCTTCCCCAGCACCCATGGCATGTGAAACTCTGTCATCACCTGTTGACATCCTCCTCCGCCTGAAGGCGGAGGAATCCCGAGCGGTGGGAGTGTCAGGTCTGCAACCACGGACGCCGCCACTTCACGGGAGTCCGCCGCTAACCCAGCCATCGTGGTCGGTGGCTGTCTAGCCGTGCCAAGCGGCTGTTACTCCTATCCTCGGTGTCGTTGACTCTCACCTGTTGTGTTTTTGCCAGCAGAGAGCCTCCGACACGTCGCCGGACTCGGAGTTATCGTCGGGCTTGCTCAGGCCGACGGGCACAAGGACGAACCCTTCGAGGATTCGCGTTCACCGCGTCGGCGTTTCGGATACTGCCTCGTTATGTGGGCGGGCTGGCCGCCTCCGAGGGTCGTTCGGAATCCGCTCCGTTCCGACCTGACCTTACTGCTGTATAGCAGTTCTTGACACTTGACAGTATAGAATGGAAACTCAGCAATGCAATTGGCGGTAGAATATATCACTAGGTCACCGCGCGTATCCACGGCGTGAACGCCGTGGTATTGCGCCTGTTCAGCGTATAAACGGAGTAGCTGGCTCTTTTCGATAGTAGAGTACTGTTGGAATCCTATTATATCGACAGCTTTCCCGCTGAAACACCTGTTAGGTAGGTCAGCGGATGCAGCACGGCAACCTACGCGGATCAAATCGGTATTGACACAACGGGGACGGTTGATTCGCCCCTCAAGACAGTTACATGGACACTCTAAGAACAGAATATTTTTGTAGCTCGGGTACTACGTTTCTGATGAACACGGGAGCAGGTCAACATCACGGTTCCGTGGTGCGTGGCCTGGGAAGGGCAGTGAGGTAGTGGCTCACGCCTGTTGACTCCCCAGTTGGTTTCTGGTGTTGAGAACGTACTGAGAGACATCCTCATCGTCAATATGGTTCTCAACGAGATTCTCAAACTGTCGCTGTGACAGCTCTCCGAGTACGTCTTCTGATGGACGGTGTCCCGTCAGCCACGCCGCCACCTTCGACTCAAACGTGTTCTTCTGAGCGACGCCTTTCGGAGCCAGTTCATAAACACGGTCCTCAAAAGTAACGGACGGGACAGACCGTGAGCTATCGAATCGCTGGACGTTGTCTATTGGTTCAACTGCGTCCTCCTGTTCTATTCGATGGCGAAATACGTTACAGGCGCAATCCGCCACAGTGACTTCAGGGTATGTTCTGTCACCTTTTTCAAGTGTGGCGAAAGCGATGTTGACGTTGTTCTGGTTCTCGAAGTAGTCGTCAAGTATCTCGGATCGAGAGCGTAGGATATTCTGTTTCCCCCCGAAGTTTGAGACACGACCATCCAGTATGACGAGGCAGTTAGTTGTGTCGCCGTCGCGTGAGACTCCTGCTGGGACGACTTCTTTTATCGCCTCGACGGCCATGAGTGCCCGCTGGCCGCGAGTAGGTGACCCCCATGCTGCTCGCGCTCGGGTCGGTATCTCAGTTTGTCTGAAGAACCTGTAGATATCATCGGTATCCAAGTCTGTCGATTTTTGTAGCCAAGGCTTAGCACCTGCACTGAGAAGTCCCTTCACGATATGGACTGACTGTTCCCTGTCGATGAGTGAAGCGCTTACAACAGTCGGTATCCTGTCTTCGTGTATACCGGTTTCGTCGATTGCGATCACAGACTCAAAGGCCTGTCTTGGCGCTGTCGTCCCAGATAATTTGACAGGCACGACCACAATATATGCTGGTTGACCTCCAGTATAAACCTTCTATTCTGAAGGTATTGCTCTATTGAATCCGGAGACGGCGAGCGGATAGCGTCGCTGTGAAGGTCGAAGCGAAGCGGAGAGAGGAAATGTGCCTAAACTCCTCTTCCGCTTCGTTACACAAGCGGCGTCGCTAGCTCAAAAGCGCTGTGCTGCCAGCCCCACGGCGGTGGTGAGCGACCCGGCTGGCAACGGATTTGCTGGCTGGAAGCATCTCACGCTGCATTTTCTGCGGGTTCATATGAGCGCGAGCTGCGCGGAAATCGTCGATTGGGCCAGTGAGATGGATCGGGTGCGCGCAGTCTTGCAGTTGGCCCGCTTCGAGTTCCCGGCACCCTCGACGCTGTGGCGGTCATTCGAGCGGGTGCCGACACGCATTTGGCGCCAACTGCTCGACCGGTCGGCAACCCGCTGCGATCCAGGCGATCACGGCGCGCTGGATGCCACGTTTATCGACCGCCAGGCGGCATCCAGCCACTACGTTGCACGGTCGGATCGCGACATACAGACGCTGAAAACGACGGCGCTGGTCGATACAGAATCGTGTGCCGTCCTCGACGTCCACTGCTCGGCACACTGGCCCCACGATACCCAGGTGGGCCGTCAGGTAGCGCTACGCAACACTGAGAAAATCGAGAGTCTCGCCGGTGACAAAGGCTACGACGATCAGTCGCTGCGGGACGCACTCCGTTCAGATGGCGTCCGGCCAGTGATCAAACACCGGTTGTTCGCCCACTACGACCACGCACATAACGCACGGTTGGACAGCGACCTCTACGGGCAGCGTTGGATGGCCGAGAGTGCATTCTCGGCCATCAAGCGTCGATACGGCTCCGCTGTCAGGCCGGGCATCTGGTACAGAGAGTTTCGTGAACTCGTGCTCACCGCCGCAGTCTATAATCTCGAACAAGCAATCAAGGAGTGATCCCTACGCCGTCTGTGGATTCAATAGAGCAGAAGGTATTGTAGTCGGTCGCTATCCGGACAGTCAGAGGGCTGCTTAGTTATGGTTCGTCAAGTCAAGACGCCACGGCTAAGAAGCGGTAGAGTTCGGCAAGGAGAAATGAGTTGTGCGTTGCTGTTGTGATGGACTCACCTTCTGTACTGACCGCAACGACTCATCACATCGAGGCGGGTTCTCACCAGCTAATTCGGAGTGAAACAGCCGCTCAGTAGGTGTGCGAGTGTAACAGAGAGTTTCGGTCACGTTGCCAAAACATATGTCGGCCAGTAATAGAACAATTGGTATGACTCGTCCTTGGTCCCGGCGGGCAGTTCTTTGTTCGGCAGGCACAGGAATTGCGCTCCTGAGCGGCTGTACCTCCTTCGCGTCGGAGCCGTCCACAGACCCAACGGCAACACCAGTATCGGCAGAAAAGATTGCCAACTTCGGGTGCCCTCCATCCGGCAATGGCAACGCTACGGTGTGTTCGCAGACGGTTGAGACCGACACTGCCTCGGTGTACCTCCTTCCAACACCGACTGTCGCTGACGCTCCCGATTCACTTGAACTGACTCTCACGAACGAGTCAGGGACCGACCTTTCGTTCAATCCCTACTCGTGGTCAGTCTGGAAGAAGAGCGGGTCCAGTTGGTCCCAGATTGAACAGAAGAGTTCTGGTGGTGGGAAGCTAACAGTTGCAGCCGGTGACTCAGAGAAGTGGACCGTCGAAACAGTCGTGGGATACATCAACGAGTCGACCACGCTTGATTCGGGAGCATACTCTGCGGCAATCAACGTCCCGAACCCAGACGGTGACGACTGGATAACGTGTCTCGCCGTATTCGGTCTTCGGTGACAACTGCCTTGTTGAATCCGGTTGCGGTCACTGTTTCATGGAGCGTTCGAGGTTGTAGACGGCGGCGGTGAGCACCAGTTCGCGGAATTCTCGGTACCAGGCGCGTGGCCTGACAGCGGAGCCGTATCGACGCTTGATGGCCGAGAAGGCGGTCTCGGCCATCCAGCGCTGCCCGTAGAGCCCGCTGTCCAACCGTGCGTTGTGTACGTGGTCGTAGTGGGCGAACAGCCGGTGTCTGATGACCGGCCGGACGCCTGCGGTGCGGAGTGCGTCCCGCAGCGACTGATCGTCGTAGCCGTTGTCGCCGGCGAGACTCTCGATTTTCGTCGTATTTCGGAGCGCGACGCGACGGCCCACCTGAGTGTCGTGGGGCCAGTGTGCCGAGCAGTGGACGTCCAGGACGGCACACGACTCCGTATCGATCAGGGCCGTCGCTTTCAGTGTCCGTCTGTGGCGATCCGACCGCGCGATGTAGTGGCTGGATGCCGCCTGCCGGTCGAAGAACGTGGCATCCAGCGCGCCATGATCGCCGGGATCGCAGCGTGCCGCTGACCGCCGGAGCAGCTGGCGCCAGACACGCATCGGCGCCCGCTCGAACGACCGCCACAGCGTTGAGGGCGCGGGAAACGCCGACCTCGCTAGCCGAAGCAAACCACGAACACGATCCATCTCACTCACCCAGTCGACGATTTCGCGGTACGTCGCGTCCATGTGGATCCGCAAGAAATGCAGCGTCACGTGCTTCCAGGCAGGAAACCCGTTGCCAGCCGGGTCACTCACCGCCGACGTGGGGCTGGCGGCACAGCGCTTTTGAGCCAGCGACACTGCCTGTGTAACGAAGCGGAAGAGGGTGCTGGACACATCCGATTCTTCCGCTTCGCTTCTCCCTTCACAGCGACGCTATCCGTTCACCGTCTCCGGATTCAACAGAGCACATTCATGCCACCGGGCCCGAACACTATCACCCGCCGCCCGATGCGAGTTCAAATCCAGACGAGGTTGAAGAGTCCTGTATCACGCAATCTCCCGAAGAATTGGTCATCCGTGCTGTCCTCAAACTCTGGCGGGTCGCCTATCACACAAACTCGTATGAACCACTGAACGCAGGGAGTAACTCGACGATTCTGACGCCTTCATCGGATCCAAGGAGCAGTCGAGTCAGAACCGAGTGCGGGGTCGACGTTCACGGTTTCGTTACCGACCGTCGGCGAGACCCGAGTGATCGGGAGAGACCGGGTTAGACCAGCTCGATGACGTTCCCGTTCGACGTGACGTGGAGGTCGCGGCCCAGCTTGTAGCCCTGGTTGCCGGCGAGGTCCACGTAGCCGGAGAAGCCGCCCATGTCCTGGTGAGCGGGGACGACGTGCTGTGGCTGGAGGGCGTCGAGCATCTCGTAGTGGCCCTCCTGTCGGAGGTGGCCGGAGACGTGGACGTCGTCGTAGATTCGGGCGCCCTGCATCCGCAGCAGCTGTTCGGACTGGTAGCGCTGGCCCTCGTTGGTCGGCTCCGGGATGATGCCGGCGCTGAAGATGACCTTGTCGCCCTCGTCGAGTTCGAAGGTCGTCTCGCCGCGGCCCATCCGGGTGAGCATCGCCCGGGGCTCGCCTTGGTGGCCAGTCACGACGGGGAGATAGTCCTCTTTCCCCTCGTTCATGATGCGCTCGAAGGCCCGGTCGACGGAGTTCCGGTGGCCGTACATCCCGATGTGGTCCGGGAGGTCGACGGCGCCGATGCGGTCCGCCGTGCCGGAGTACTGTTCCATCGACCGACCGAGGAGCACGGGTTCGCGACCGATCTCCTGCGCGAACTCGACGATCGACTTCACGCGGGCGATGTGACTGGAGAAGGTGGTGGCGACGATGCCGCCGTCGTAGTCCTCCAGGCTGTGCATGACGTCCTCGAGCTGACTGCGCGCGACGGCCTCGGAAGGCGTGCGGCCCTTCTTGTTAGCGTTGGTACAGTCCTCGATGTAGCAGAGGACGCCTTCGTCCTCGCGGCCGATTTCGCGGAACCGCTTCATGTCGATGGGATCGCCGAGAACGGGCGTGTGGTCCATCCGCTTGTCCAGCCCGTAGACGATCGCGCCCTCCGGCGTGTGGAGGACGGGGTTGATCGCGTCGATGATGGAGTGGGCGACGTTGACGAACTCGAGCTCGCACCGCTCCCCGATCGACATCGTCTCCCCGGCCTCCATCGTCACGAGGTCGTTCTCCACGTTGAACTTGTCCTCGTCGCTGATCTCCTCTTTGACGAGTTCGATGGTGAAGGGCGTGGCGACGACGGGCGCATCGTAGCGGTGTCCGAGCTTGGAGATGGCGCCAACGTGGTCGAGGTGGCCGTGCGTCGGCACAATGGCCTTCACGTCGCCCTCCAGGTCCGACATGATGCGGTCGTCCGGGATCGCGCCCATGTCGATCAGATCGAGGGAGTGCATGCCCTCGGTCCGGATGTTGTCGTGAATCAGTACCTTCGAGAGGTTCAGCCCCATGTCGAAGACGACGATGTCGTCGCCGGCACGGACTGCCGTCATCTGGCGGCCTACTTCCTCGTAGCCGCCGATAGTTGCGATTTCGATGTCCATAGTTGCGTCCGATCAGGGCGATCCCAGAACTCGCGACGAGTTCGCCGTGATACGGAGGGCAGGAGCCGGATCGACTGCAAGTAGAAGCGGCGCCGTCGGACGCCAGCGCTCCAGATCGCTCGCCCCTGCCCGGGGACAGCACGTGTTTCGGTTGGAATGAACTCGGGGATGCCGACGTAAATAGGCAGTGGAACGACGCTCGGCGCTTCCGATGCCGTGTAGCGAACGCTCCACCAGCCGGACGATGCGGTTACGCTGTGTGGACTGCGTCACCGAGTGTCATATCCCCGTTCGGGGCAAAGAATCCGCTATGGGCGACGACGTACCGGACGCGGAGACGGCCACCGGGATCGCCGAGGACTACGCCGACGAGGAGTGCGT
Organism: Halomicrobium urmianum; assembly: GCF_020217425.1. Taxonomy (NCBI): domain Archaea; kingdom Methanobacteriati; phylum Methanobacteriota; class Halobacteria; order Halobacteriales; family Haloarculaceae; genus Halomicrobium; species Halomicrobium urmianum. Next base: position 30,933 of record NZ_CP084092.1, on the reverse strand, counting down.
CGGTCAGCTCGGAGACGTCGTCGAGGTGGTGGAACGGGAGGCAGAGTGGATCGTCGAGTTCCGGACCCACACGTTCTCAGACGCGTACACGCACCGCCTTACAATCACGAAATCAGTCGGGAACGTGGTCGGCCACGAACGGTCGGGTGAGTGAGCCCCTCCTCGCTGCTCTCGGCAGTGCCGACCTGCCGTCAGGCGATACACGAGGTCGGTGGTCGCCCCGGGAAAGCAGGCGACTCCGCTCGCTCCCGAAACTCACTGCCGACTACTCGCGCTCGAAACTCACTGCCGGAGAAGCGGTCATTGATACGCGACTGACGGCCGGGCGTACCGAAAAGGGGACGACGTGGATGAGTCAGAGGCGTCGACGAGAGAGGTGAAAACGCTCCCTCGTCAGGCATCGGTGTGGGTGGTGGTCCGGGATTCCAGATCGGCCTATAGTAGAAATTGAAACTCTTCACACATCGAGGGGCCCCCTCGAGTGTGTCATTGCGTTCAATTTCTACTATACGCTCCCGGCACTTGCATTGTAACAGAGATACCGGGGAAAGTTTACCCCCTAAAGTATTAGGTTCGGTCGTCGGCTGGCCGACGGCTCTGCTTCGGCGTTCACGTCGGTTCGAGGACGAGGTTGTTTCTCGTCACGCCAGAGGGGGGTTTCTCGCAACGTCAGAGGGGCCGTCCCCCCGTGTGCGAAGTGAATTGCTAGCGACTGTTCGGAGCGGACACCCCGTGTGCAAGGTGAAATCCGTGGTCAATCGGGAACACCCCGTGTGCGAAATGAAATTGTACTTATCATTGCCGGACGCATATTCGGACCCTGTCATTCTCCGCGAACGTGCCACACCCCGTGTGCGAAATGAATTCGACGACGGCGTGGAGCGTGGCTTTCGGCTACTCCCCGTCGAAGAAGTCGTCGATCTGAGCGGTGACGACGGACTTGATCAGGTCCTCGTCGTCGTCGATCTCCTCGAGACGAATGTCGGCCTGGAGCGTCTCGGCGACGACGTCGGGGTCGTCGATGAACGTGTACTCCTTGTGGACGCCACTCCCGTATCCCCGACCGCGTTTCTCCGAGGTCACGAAGTTGTAGGTCTCAGCTTCGCTCATGTACCGGAGGTAGGAGTCGCGTGACTTCTCGTCGGCGTCCAGCAAGTCCGTGAGATACTGATAGACCCGATAGGCGACGGTGCTGGGAACGGCGTTCAGGTTCCGCTGGGAGTGGACCTGCACGATGGCAGTCGCGTACAGCGAGAGCTTCTTCTGCGTCGACAGGCCCTGCATCTGCGTCAGCGTGCGGTCGCGTTCGGCCTCCCGCTGGGCGTCGCGGACGTGCTCCTCGCACACGGTGTCCTCACCCCGGCGGTCGGCGATCTCACCGGCCTTCCTGAAGAGGTCGATGGCCTTCCGCGCGTCGCCGTGGTCCTGCGCCGCGAACGCGGAACTGAGCGGGATGATCCCGTCCTCGAGGACGCTGTCCTGATAGGCGTCGCGGCGACGCTCGAGAATCGCCTGGAGCTGGTTCGCGTCGTAGTCCGGGAAGACGACGTCCTGCGGGTTGAACGAACTCTCCGCCCGACCGTCGAGGTCCTCCATGAAGCGGGGGTCGTTCGTGAGAGCGGCGACGGAGACGTGACCGTCGATTCGGCCGAGCTGCGACGCGCGCGAGAGCTGATAGAGCAACTTCGAGTACGCCGGCTCGTCGTTGGGGTCGCGCTGGCGACCGACGAGGAGGTCGACCTCGTCGAGGATGATGATGACCGAATCGAAGTTATCGCTCAGGATCTCGTAGAAGCGGTTGAGCTTCTGGTCCGTCGAGATACCGCTTTCGGGGACGCCCACGTCGACGTCGGCCTTGGTCGCGGCGTTTTTCACGAGTCGGTAGACGGCGCGGTCGTGAGACTTGATCGTCTGGCAGTTGATCTTGATGACGCCGAACTGGTTGCCCTGTGAATTGGCGAGTTCGAGGACCTGCTGGCAGACGGCGTTGATGATCAGCGACTTGCCGGTGCCCGATGGCCCGTAGAGCAGCATGTTCGGCGGACGGTTGCCCTGCAGGGCCGGGCGGAGGTACGTGATGATGTCGTCGAGTTGCTGATCGCGACCGACGATCCGGTCCTCGTCGATGACGGCGTCCGGGTCGAGCAGCCCCTTGTCCCTGAAAACGGAGTTCTGCACTCCCTCCTGCAGACGGCCTTTGATGGACTTGGAGAGAGACTGTTGATCGTCGCCGTCGGCCATGGTTTCCGTGTGTAGGCCGTCCCGTAAATAGGTATGGGTACCGTGTGCGAGGTTAAATTTGGCGAATCTCCGGGCTAGAAGCCTACTGTAGGTGGTGGTGATTTCGAGCACTCCGACCGCGGGCGAAATCAAATTCCGGACGGACACCCCGTGTGCGATATGAAGACCACCAGGGAATTCTCCTGGCCTCCGTTCGAGCGGTTGTTCCCCTCCCACCCCCCGTGTGCGATATGAAAAGTCGTGAGTCTCATCTCGGCCTCAGATTGAGTTCAAAGCGGGCGACGGTGCTCTACCCTCCCCCCGTGTGCAAGATGAATTTGCTGGCGTAGTACGAGCGACTTCGCAGATCGAAGCTCTCTCGTCATCACGAGACGGCTCCACTGTCTCGGACGACCCCGAGGCCTCCCCCTACTCAACATGTAGAGGTCGAGGACGAAGAACGACGGCGGCCTCTCACCCCCACACCCCGTGTGCGAAGTGAAATCGGCGCAAAAGCAAGCGGCGGACGAAACAGACGTGAAAGCGAGAGACACCGATTTGTCGCCATGAGTCGTACAAAATGGAAATACTGAAGCTACGCGTTGTGAACTCCGCGATAGTGAAAGACGTATGATGTACCTGTCTATATAGTCTTATTTTTTATTATAGATATGGGATGTTTGCAATACGGTTACAGTTATGCATGATACCATATAAAACCTCCTTTTTTAGTCTGCTTTCCTCAAATATACATATAGTAGCATTCTACAGCTTGAAATCGACAAAATCGATCACAACAGGCCCCATCTCGCAATCCCCTCCCTCCTCTCCTCGACCGTTTTCATTTCGCACACGGGGTGTGGGGGTTCCGATCGGCTCGGTTCCCGTCTTTGATCCGAGTGGATACATGTAATCCGTTACAGCCCGATATCCGAGGAGCGACTGAACCAGTTGGCTTCCTCCCCTGGTATCCGGAGTTACGATTAGCACGAGAGCTGATCGCCCTCGCAACGATGACAGCGAGATGCGATTATAGTAGAAATTGAACGCACTGACACACTCGAGGGGCACCTCGGGTGCCCCTCGATGTGTGAATAGTTTCACTTTCTACTATAGCTGTGGGAAAATAGCCGAACTACCGACTTCCGGCCGCTGTTCGAAAACAGCCCCGCGTTTTCGAGTTGTAAATCGAGAATCCACCATCCAGATGGGCGATCGGAGTAATACTCGCCGTTCCGTCCCAGTCTGTCTCGTTACGTCTCCATTTTCGAGCTGTAACCGACCAGCCGGGAGCGACCAGCCCCCCGTTTTCGAGTTGTAAGGCCAGATCAAACCCCGGACATCTGCAGCCGAGGAGGAAACGCGGGAGTCCCCGCGAGCATCTTGCGAGAAACCCTCCACGAACAGCTCAGGGGGCGCAAGTGGTGGTCCGTCCGTCGGCTGTTCGGTCAGTCAGATCCGGTGGTTCTCGTTTCGCCGAGGGCGTGGAGGAGCCGGTAGGCCCCCGGCGTGGTCGCGTAGTATCGCCATCGGCCCTCTGCGCCGCTCGTGAACAACCGCGACAGCGCCTGGCTGACGGCGCCCTGGCTCACGCCGAGCCCCGGTTCGAGCTTGCAGACGCAGAGCTCGTCGTCCGCCGCGGCGATGAGTCGGAGCGCCTCGTAGCGGGAGTCGTTCCCGAGCGCTCCGAGCGTCTCGACGTCGGCTACCAGTTCGTCGTCCCGTCCAAAAACGGCATTATGTCGGGCGGTGAGTGGCCCCATATGATCCCCCGCGATTCGACGCGACGCCGGTTCCTGTCGGTGGGAGTCGCCGCCGTGGTCGCCGCCTCCGCTGGCTGTCAGAGCCTGTCTGCGTCGAGCGACAACGACGAGGCCGGAGGGACCCAGCGGTCCCTCCAGCTCACTCTCGCCCCGCGGGACGGCCCGCTCCGCGACCGGTACGTCGCCGACCTCTCGGAGACGCAGCCGGACTGGGACGAAGCGGCGTTCGAGGAGACGCTGAACGGATCGACGTACACGACCCAGTACCGGAAACCGTTCCGCACGTCCGACGACGATCCCAGGTACGCGGAGCGCGACGGCACCTACTACCAGCTTGGATCCGTCGTCGTCGACGAAGCGACCGAGACTCGTCCGGTGCTTCGACTCTCCGAGGTGAGTGACGACGCCGACGCCTCGTCTGCCGACGACGACGACGCGTCTGCCGATCCGATCGACGCCGACCGGCTTCCCGAGAGCGATCAGCGGGCCGTCCACGTCGCGCACATGGCTGCCCGGGCTCGCGGTAACGTCGGCGGCGTCGCGTGGGGACTCGTCCAGCGCGGCGGGTACGTGTACCGGCGGGAGGAGGCAATCGAGGCGAGTCGGCTGCTGGCCGACGACGCCCCCGACCGGGTAACCTTCCGCGAGACGACGTACGCAGTCGACGTCAGCGACGAGCGGTTCCACGAGCCGGTCTACCGGGCGACCGTCCAGCAGGTCGCGACCAGTCCCGACAGGATGGAGGCGATCCTCCGCGCGAAGATCGTCGACGCGCGTATCGCGGAGAGCGACCTCTCCGAGGACGCCCGAGAGATACTCTGGCAGGCGCGGGGCGACGGCGAGGGATACAGCGAGTCACACTCGTACTCACCCGAGTATCGAGCGGTGTTGCGGGCCCTCGACGAGCGGGCGTACGTCGACGGCAACGTCGAAAAGGACGCGTTCACGGACGACCACGGCGGGGGGACGCTGCTATACGACGGGGACTACTTCGACTATCGGTTGCGCTTCAGCAGTGACTCGGCCTGACGCTGGTCGACCGGTCCGAACTGGCACCTGAACAGTCAGCGGATCTGGCCGGCAGTAGAGCAGACCCGACTGGACTACGCCTGTACGCCGTGATCGGAGGAACGCAGCAAGTCGATCGTCTCGTCGTCGTGAACAGTGATAGTGTGGCCCGCGTAGTCGAACTGAACGGTCGTCTCTCCCGAGATCTCTTCGACTTTGTCCAGCGCATCGACGTCGACGGCTCTCCCTAACGGCGGTAGTTCTAACGGATCCGACTCGGTCTGACTGGCGACTGCTCGCACGACGCGCTGGGTGATTGGTTGTCTGTCCTCCATACCAGTCACCACGGACGACGTTTCATTGACATCCTCCTCCGCGTGAACGCGGAGGAATCCTGAGCGTTGGAGTTTTCAGGTTTGCAATCTCACCGAGCATCCAACCAGTACGAATCTGAGAGGGACGCTCGTGGTCTCAAGCGGGTGGGACTGCTGGGAGTGCCAAGCCCCCGGTACTCCTATCCTCATGCCGCGTTCGACCCTCGTGGTTGTTTGTGCCCAGCGAGGGTCGAGTGGGCGTCAACGGACTCGGAGTTACTTTTCGTAGTGTGTACAGCAGTCAGGCACTGCACCGGTTCATTATAGGAACCGACCGTTCACCCGGACTGGTTCCGATTACTGTCTCATTGCTTGGGGGCGGGCAGGCCGCCATCGTAGGACTGGCAGGAATCGCTCTCTTCCCGGCCTGATTCCTCTCTCCTACGAAGGTCGCCTGCGACTTGAGAGTATGGATTTGAAATCTCGGACTGGTCATCGCAGCGTGGAGCGATTCTCAAATGGCGGCGCGTATCCACGGCCTGAAGGCCGTAGTATTGCGCCTGTTCATCGTATAATCGCCGACGGACAGCGACGGACACCGGTCGTGAGCTGTCCAGTAGCCTCTCGGTAGTTCCGGAGTGGCGGCTCGGTGTGGTCGTTTGCTCCCCAGTGACGCACGTGTTTTCCCCATCCGGCCCGTATCGAGGCAGATGATCATCGCGACCTTCTCGCTGCCCCACGAGGCCGTCGCCCTCGAGTACGCCTTCCGGGAGCTGCCCGACCTCGCGGTTGAGGCCGAGCGCATCGCGGCCCACAGCAGGGCGTGGGTGATGCCCTGTCTCTGGGTCGCGCACACCGAATTCGACGCTACCGACGACGTCCTCGCGGCCGATCCGAGCGTCGACGAGATCGTCGACAGCTACGAGTTCGGTGACGAGAAGTACTACCAGCTCGACTGGAGCGGGGACGTCGACGAGCGCATCGACGACTACGTCGACCAGCGGGGATCGATTCTGGACGCCGAGGCGAACGCTCTCGGGTGGCAACTGCGCATCCGGTTCGTCTCGCGCGACCAGTTCGAGGCCTTCCGGGACGCCCTCTCCGAACGGGAGACGAGCTTCGAGCTCCGCAGTCTGACCGAACCCGGCGCCCCGCGGCAATCGTTCGGATCGGTGACGCCAGAGCAGCGCGACGCCCTGGTGGCCGCCCGGGAGCGGGGCTACTTCGACGTGCCCCGTGAGACCGGGGTGGACGAGGTGGCCCAAGAGCTGGGCATCTCCGATCAGGCGGTGTCCGAACGTCTCCGTCGCGGGACCGCGAACCTCATCGACGCGACGCTGACGACCGAGGGGGAGTCGGTCGAGTAGTTCGCCGTTGCCGAGACTGCGGCGGGACGAGTCCGCCGAGACCGAGATGGGGTCGATCACGCGAGTCGTAGCGGATAAGACCGGTCGCGGATAGACCGACACGTGACTGCGATCGATCTGCTCCGGTCGGTGCTGTCGATCTTCCTGTCCTCGGTCGCCCCGCCGCTTTCGATCGCTGCCGCGGGGTATCTGCTGGGAAGGGCTCGAGACGTCGACATCGACGGACTCAGCACGGTGACCGTGTATATCCTCCTGCCCGCGCTGGTGTTCGAGACGCTCGTCACCACGTCGATCGACGTCGGAACGGTCGCGAGCATCGCGGGGGCGATGGTTGCATTCACCTTCGTGATGGGCGTCATTGCCTGGGCCACGGACCGATCGCGGGGCCAGGAGGGGACCGTGGTGTACGGCGCTGCGATGGCCGCCGCGATTCCGAACGTCGGCAACTTCGGCATCCCCGTGGCCTCGTTCGCGTTCGGCGAGGCCGGCCGGTCGACCGCCGTGCTGTTCGTCGTCGTCCAGAACCTGGTGCTGTACACGCTGGGCATCTACCTCCTGTCGAAGGGTCGATCGGACGGCGGCCACCGCGAGGCGGTCCGGCGCGTGCTCAGCCAGCCGGTCGTGTACGCGGTCGTGGCCGCGATGACCGTCGCCGGGCTCGACGCCGCACCACCGGCGGACGGGACGGTCATGCAGACGTTAGGGATGGTCGGCGACGCCTCGATCCCGATCTTTCTCCTGATCCTCGGCCTGCAGGTCGCGAAGATGGACGTCGGCGCGACGGTCCGACAGACGCTCCCGACGGTCGGGCTGAAGCTCCTGATCGCTCCCGTCGTCGCCGTGGCCGTCGTGGCCCTGATCGACGTCGGCGACTCCGCCGTGACGTGGGCGTTCGTCGTCCTCGCGGCGGGACCGTCCGCCGTCACGCCGATGGTGCTGTCCATCGAGTTCGCGGACGACCCCGACGAGGGCGTCTCGACGGGCGACTACGTCGGGACCGTCGTGTTCCTCACGATCCTCGGGTGCCTGCCGATCGTCACGGGGCTGATACTGCTCGCGAGGAGTGGTGTCGTAGCGTAGCCAGTTTCGCCCGCACGCTTGATGGGACTTACTCGTATTCCCAGGCAAGTAGGGAGAAATACGATGCTTGCTCCCTGCATTGGCAGAGGGAAACAGCGTATCGTGGAAGTGCCTCTCCCCCCTCGTCCAGACTGTATCTATGATTCGAGTGTCTGGGTTTTCACTCCGATTCTTCCCTCCCCCCTCGTCCAGACTGTATCCGTGATTTGGATGTCTGCATTTTCACTCCGATACCCCCCGTCACTCTGGTCACCCATCCCCTCACCCAGACTGTATCTCTCGCTCGTAGGATTTGTTCTCCCCCTCCCTTCATCCCGGCTGTAAACTGAATCATGATTCCTTGACTGCGTCTAAGACGACCTTGTGATCCTGCATTAATCTGTGAACGGTATACGTTCCACGTCCCGACCACCGCTCGTAAGTTCATTTTCAGTCACGCCAAGGAATGCCTGTTCGTCCAGTAACTCGAGAACACGATTCTGCGACAGGGGATCGTAGCCTTCACGCTCTGCGATTGTAGTGTAGAGGTCGTAGATCTCGCTGGTTCGGAACTGGGAATGTTCCTTTTCGGAATCAGTGGTGAGGGTCGCTAGTGCCAGCAGGAGATACTTGACGTGCTGAACACTACCTGAGATAAGGCTCTTGAACTGGTTTACGTTCGCCCGATGCTCGGCTTCTTCGACCATGTCTTCAGTTACTTCTGACGCGCCTTTCCGCTCAGCGATACGGCCAGCTTCGTACAGCATATCGACTGCTTTTCGTGCATCCCCGTGTTCTTGTGCCGCCTTGGCTGCAATGAGTGAAATCACTCCCTCTTGGAGGACCCCGTCTTCAAACGCATCCGAACGGTTTGTCAGGATTGCCTGGAGTTGCTCGGCGTCGTATGGGTCAAACACGAACTCTCGATCCTGAAGGCTAGAATCGACCCGTTCGCTCAACTCTCGACGGTACTCTACTTTGTTACTGATTGAGATAACCCCGATATGCGTGTCTGTTTTCCCGCTCTCCTTTGCTCGGGATAGGCTTCGTAGAATATCGTCGTCAGATAGTAGATCGATTTCGTCGAGAATCGTGATCAAGACGTCGACGTCGTGATCGTTGAGCAAATCCCAAGTCATCTCGCGGTACTGTGAACCGGAGTATCCAGTCATCGGGATATCACGATCGGCACCAAGATGTTCATTGACTGCACGGGCCATAGCCCGGCTCGCCTGTGTCTCGGTGTCGTCGTCGGAGCAATCCACGTAGGCGTATGTGAGGCGGTGGCCGTTATCCTCGGCTTCGGCGACAGCCTCACACGTGATACTTCTCGCGATCAGGGATTTCCCGGTTCCGGTCTTTCCGTAAATCGTTATCGACTCCGGCGGCGCACCGATCGTACCGGGCGCGAGCGCTGAGCCGACTTCGCTGATTTCCGTGTCACGACCGACGATTCGATCCAGAGCAGGTACATGACTGATATCGACAAGCTCGCGATTAGCAATGATGTCCCCTCCTGCACTTGAGAAGATATCCCGTCTGGACGAATCAGTCATACGTACTATGTCTTAATAAATGGAAATAAAATTGGTGGAACCTCGTTCAGACTGTAACTGAATATATGTGGTGAATGAGGGCTATTCTCACGTCTCAAATGGGGTTTTAGTATTAATATTAGACCCTCCTCCCCCCTCGTCCAGACTGTATGTCCCGATTCGAATCGAGACTATCGGTAAAACCCACTGTCTACTCCGGGGACCACAGTAAATTGGTAATGTCTGGTAACATCTGCTAATTATATCCTGTATAGTAAAATACAAGTAATGGTTATAAACCTCCAGAGTGAGTCGATACGACGGCCCAGATGCCTGTCCATCGGGAGTTACAGTCTGGACGAGGGGGGTGGGGATTCGAGTGATCCTATCAGTGTTGAATACTGGTCTGGATTCGTCAGTACCGGGTCAGTGATACAGTCTGGACGAGGGGGGTGGGGGGACAACGTCGATACGTTCTCAGACCACGTTCCCTGCTGCTCCCACAGCGTTAGATTCGCTATAGACGGTCGATTCTATTATATTACACCTAGGAACGTTGCCAGCATGACTGGCGCGCTGGAATCGACAGAATCCTACGACGGGTCGATTACGGTCGTCTCGTTAGACGACAGTGGGGAACGTGACCGAACCACGTGTTCGTCCTATGAGGATGCCATCGCACTCATGAAGACGAAGCAGTCCAGCACGACGGTTGTGAAGATCGAGGATCGGAACGGGGAGATCGTGTTCTCGTCCGCGAAGACCGATATCCGCCAGTTGGAACGGACGTGGAAACGCGAGAAACGGACCCTCTCCGTTGACGTCGAGGAACGGGCGTGTCCGTACGACAACGTCGCCTGCTTCGCCGACGACCTCTGCGTGCAGTGCGAGATGGACGAAGTACAGCGACGGCACTAACTCAGTACGTTCTCCGATACTGTACCCCGTCTGTCAACTATATTCAGATATACTACAACTCGAACCTCTCTGAGTCACTGATCTCTCGATCTGGGGCCGAATACCGGCCGAAAACCACCACGACGGCGTCGTTCTATATACTGGCAACTTGATTACCAAATCTATATGGTTGGCTACACGTATAGGATCGTTCGATGGAGACCACCGGTATCGCGACTCGCTACTCTACCGGCCGGAGAGGCCCTCTCGCCCCTGTCGCAGCTCGAGGGGCGCCGGTGAGGCTCGGCAGTGAACCCGGTGGGAGATCGTCCGACGTACAGCAAGCCGCACAGACAGCGCTGGGCGACCACGTAGAGCGGCACCGCTCGGACGAGCGGATACGTGACCCGACCCGCTCTCGAGAGACACTCGGTGTCGACGACCTGTGACGCCGAACGCGGATCCGAGACGGCAGTTCACGGGCAGGCGGGATGCCGGTGCGATAGACTACGTTGCGATACTCACCGAAACCATGGCACTGAGACGGATTGACAGCGGTAACGATCGATGACGCGGCGTCGTGACCAGCTCAGACGGGCGTCCGGACTCGCCCTCGTTCTCGTGTGTCTGGCGACGCTCGTCGGAGGCGCGCTGCTAGCCGGGAGTCCCCCCGAGGGAAGCGGGGGTCTCGGATCCGGATTCGAACCGGAGATGCCCGGCCCGGAGGGCCCCGGACAGAGCGGAGCAGGCCAGGGCGAGGGCCAGGGTGAGGGTACTGGCGACAGTTCGTCGGGTGACGGCGATTCGTCCGACGGGAGTGCTTCGTCGGCGAACCCTCCGGAGTGGACCACACAGAACGCGACCGGGGCGTACGAGATCTCTGTCTCCGAACCGATTCGCCCCGGGAAGCCGGCGACGATCACCGTCCGGCGGGACGGGAGCCCGGTCGACGGCGTCGGCGTCAGCCTCGACGGCGAGTTCGCGGGGCGGACCGACCAGTTCGGTCGGACGACGGCCGTCGTCCCGTACGTGGCGGACCTGACGATCGCCGCCGAGCGCGCCAGCCACCGGACGGCGGGCGACGCCGGCACCGAGTACCACCCCGGGCTGGAGGCGGGCGCGCCCGCTCCGGGAATCGTCACGGAGAACGTGTCGGTCCCGACGAACGTCAGCGTCGCTCCGTACCGCGAGCCGCGACCCGGTCGGACCGTCTCCCTCCTGGCGCACGTCGACGGCGCGTCCGTCGCCGACGGGCGCGTCCTCGTGAACGGGGACCCGGCCGGTCGGACCGGCGAGAACGGCCGCTTCAGCGTGGACGTCCCGTGGAACGCGTCGACGACGGTCGCCGTCGAACGGGGCGCGGCGGCCGGGAGCCGCGAACTGGGGACCGACCCGCTGGAGGTCTCGGTGACGAACCCCGGACTCGGGATGCTCGCAGCCGGGCAGTCGGCCGTCGTCCGGGTGACGCAGGGCGGCCGGCCGGTCGACGGCGCGACCGTGGCGGTCGGCGATGACGACCCCGTCCGGACCGACGCCGACGGGGCGGCGACGGTCACGCTCCCGAGACGGGGGAGCGTCGGGGTCGAGGCCCAGCGGGGCGACATGACTGCCTCGACGACGCTTGACGGGCTGTACACCCCGTACATCGCGGCCGCCGTCGGCGTCGGTGCGGTCCTGATCGGGCTGGTGGTGCTGGTCGTCTTCCGCGGGCGGATCGGCGCCGCGGCGGCGGCCGGCTACCGGTACGCGACGTGGTTCGGCCTGCGGCTGATCGTCGTACTGCTGCACGTGTCCGACGCGCTCGTCGCCGTCAGTTCCCGCCTCCGGGCGACGCTCGCCGACCTCGCGGCGTCGCTCCGGCGGCGCGACCCCGGGGCTGCACTGGTGCTCCTCCGGGAACGCGTTCGCGCTGCGGTCGAGTCGATCGTAGCCCGGGTGCGGTCGCTCTCGCTGGCTTCGCTCCTGCGCGGCGGGACGGCGGCGACCGGAACCGGCGGCACCGCAGCCGCGGCGGCAGGCGGCGAGACGGCCGCCGGATTCGACGCGATCCGCCGGGCGTTCGACGCGCTCCTGCGGCGCGTCCCGGGTCGGGTCGAGACCCTCACGCCCACGGAGGTCGGGCAGCGGGCCGTCGACCGGGGGCTGCCCGAGGAGGCGGTCTGGACCATCGCCGACGCCTTCAGGGCGGTCACCTATGGCGGACGCGACCCCGCGACGGCGGTCGAGGACGTCCGGGCGGCGGTCGAGCGAGTTCGCACCACCGACGAGGCGAACCGGGAGGGAGACGAATGAGGGTCCTCGGCCGCCTGCAGACGGCCGTCGGCCTCGCCGGAGCGGTCGGCCTCGTCGCGCTCGTCGTCGCCCCGGACGCCGTCCCGCTCCCCGAGACTGTCGCGGGGACCGACCTGCCGAGCACCGACGTCGTCAGGAAGACCGTCGCGGCCGTGCTCGGGCTCGTCACAGTCGCCATCGCGCTCGCCTCGCAACTCGGGGGTTCCCGAGGTTCGTCTTCCGCCGACGGGAGCGTCGAACCGCTGGTTGAGGCTGCTCCGGAGGCGATCCACGGCCGCTCGACGGGCTATCCGCGCCCGGCCGTGGACGACCGCTTCGCCCGGATCGGCGACGGCGACGCCGACCGCGAGGCGGTCGCGGACCTGTCGGGCGACCTCCGCGAGACCGCGGTCCGACTCTATGCCGCGGAGACGGGGCGTCCCCGCGACGAGGCGGCGGCAGCGATCGACGGCGGCGACTGGACAGACGACGAGCGCGCCGCGGCGTTCGTCGGCCGCGACGCCGGCCCGCTCCCGTTGCGCGCTCGCCTGTGGGACTACGTTCGCTCGGAGGACGCGGACCACAGGCGGGCGAGACGCGCCGTCGAGGCGCTCGAATCGCTGGCGGCCGCCGACAGTACTCCGACGCCGTCGGCCGCTGACGACGCTCCGACGTCGTCGACCACAGACGGAGCCTCGGCGCCCACGGAGGGTGAGGGCCGATGAATACGACTCACCAGTGGCGCTGGAGCGGGGCAGTCCTGCTGACGTTCGCGGCGGCCGTCGGGGGACTCGCGCTGGGGCACCCGCTGCTCTTCGTGGCCGGCGCCGTCCCCCTGGCGTACGTCGCCTACGACTACCTGAGCGTCCCGCCGGAGCCCGACCTGTCGTTCGAGCGCCGCGTCGACGGGGAGACGGCCGTCCCCGGCGACGCGGTGACGGTCAGCCTGGAGATAGCGTCCGAGAGCGAGGGCGTCGCCGCGGACGTCCGCGTGGTCGACGGCGTCCCCGGGCCGCTCCCCGTCGTCGACGGGACGCCGCGGGCGGCCGTGGCCGTCCCGCCGAACGGCACCGCGACTCTCGAGTACACGATCCGGGCCCGCCGCGGCGTCCACGAGTTCGACGACGTGCGGTATCAGGTGCGCAGCGTCCAGGGCGGCCACGTCGTGACGGAGACGGCGTCGGCGACGGGCGCGTCCCGGCTCCGCTGTCTCCAGCACCTGCCGTCGTTCCCCCTGCCCGACCGGACCCGGCAGTACGTGGGGCGTTCGGCGTCCGACGAGGGCGGCGAGGGCGTCGAGTTCTACGGCTCCCGCGAGTACCAGCCGGGCGACCCGGCCAACCGGATCGACTGGAACCGGCTCGCCGGGACGGGCGAACTCACGACGCTCGTCCACCGCGAGGAGCGGTCCCGGTCCGTCGTGTTCGTCCTCGACGCGCGGCCGGCCGCGGCCGTCGGCTCCGGCGAGGGGACGTTCACGGCCGTCGAGCTCGGGACCTACGCCGTCGAGCGCGGCGTCCGCGCCCTCCAGGAGGACAACCACGGCGTCGGCCTGGCCGTGATCGGGGACGACGCCGCCGAGCGCTCGTTCGTGCCGCCGGGCGGCGGCACGGCGACGCGCGAGCGCATCCGGCACGTCCTGTCCCGCGTCGGGCCGTTCGTGGCCGACGCGCTCGACGCGCCCGACGGCGACGGCGAGTCTGCGGAGGGCGACGACGGAGCCGGCCCCGAGACGACTGATTCGGCCAGCAGTGCTCCGACGCCCGGCACGGCCGGCGAGGACGGGCCGGACGCCGACCGGGCCGAGGTCACCGACGGCGGGGACGACCCGGTCGAGCGGCTGGTCGCGGACGTCGACTCCCGGGTGCAGGTGGTCGTCGTCTCCCCGGTGCTCGACGGCGAGCCCGTCCGACTGATCGAGCGACTGGAGCGGCGCGGCTACGCCACGACCGTCCTCTCGCCAGACGTGACGGGCGAGGAGACCTGGGGCTCGCGGGTGGCCGCGCTCGACAGGCGGGCGCGACTCCGTGAGATTCAGTCGCTGGACGCGCCCGTCGTGAACTGGGATCCGGAGGAGGCGCTCGGGATGACCCTGGTCCGCGGGGCGGGCGGACTGAACAGGGACGGCGCGGACGCAACGGAGGTGACGGAGGATGCGTGAGAGAGTGCGTGCGACGCTCGGCGGCTACGCGCGAGCGATGGACCCGCGGCGACTGGGCGGCGACTACAGCGTCGTGTCGCTGTGTAGCGTCGCCCTCGCCGTCCTGCTCACGGTGGCCGCTGTCGACCGGGCGACGCCCCTCTCGCGCCCGCTCGCGGCCGGGATCGCGGGCGGAGTCACGCTTGCACTGGCCGTCCGACTGCTCGCCGCCGACCGGACCGCGGCGATGCCCGTCGGCGGCGCCGCTGCGCCGGTCGGGACGGCGGCCGCGCTGGCCGCACCCGCGGTCTGGGGCCTCCGGGGCGACGTCTCCGGCGCCGGCATCGCCGTCGGCGGGACCGTCCTCGGCTTCGGGTGCGGCCTCGTCGTCGGCCAGTCGTTCGCGGACGGCCGGGTTCGGCGCGCGGCCTCGCGACTCGTCATCGCGACCGTGGCCGTCGTCCTCGCCGCCGTCGTCTCCGTCGCTGCTCTCGCCGGCGAGATGGGGACGCTCGTCGACGCCGTCGGCGGGACCACTGCGGCGATCGGGCGGGAGCTCGGCTCGACGTCGCGGCCGCTCTCGACGGCCGGGCCGACGCTGTTCATCGCTGCGGCCGGCCTGATCAGCGCCGGAAGCGCGGTCGCGCGGCTGTCGATACCGACCGTCCTCACGGACGAGACACGCTCTACGGTGCGAGAACTCGCCGACCGATGGGCGCGCGGCCTGCGACGCGCCGGACTCGTCGCGCTCGTCCTGGGTAGCGTCCTCACTCTCGCGGACGCGGCGGGCATTCTGGCGGGCGTCCTCGCGGGCGTCCCGCCGCTTCGCGTTCTCGTTACCTTCGTCGGAAGCGGCCCCGCTCGGGCGCTCGCGGTCGGACTGGTGCTGCTCAGTCTCGGGTCGCTCCTGGCGACCGCTCTCCTCCGGTGGGCGAAATCGCTCACCTTCCAGCAGGTCACCGTCGCGACGCTGCCGACGGTCGGCCTCCTCGCTGGCGGCGCCGCGATCGCGGTCGCGCTCGTGAGCGTGCCCGCCCTCGACCTCGAGCTGATCGCGAGGGCCGTCCCGGGACTGTACGCCGGGGAGGACGTCGAGGGGGTGGCCGTAGTCGTCGCCTTCGCGGCCGTGATCGCGTCCACCGTGCTGGTCACCGGGCTGTACCTGCTCCGGCGGGCGATAGACGGTCGGACGCCCGGCGTCACGCTCGTTTCGGTCGGCGTCGCGGCCGTCGGCGTCGTCGTCCTCGTCGCGGCGTCGTCCCCCATCGCCGGGTTCGCCCTCTTCGCGCTGGCGGTGTTCGTCGCCGACGTCGGGTCCTACGGGTGGACCGTCGGATCCGAGGTCGGGCGGCGTTCCGGTGCCCGGATGGAGGTCCTCCACGGGCTGGCGAGCGGTCTCGTCGGCGCGGTCGGCGTCGCCGTCGCGCTCTCGCTCGTCGGCGTGGCGACGGCGGGCGGACAGGCGCTCTCGCCGCTCAATTACGCCATCGGTGCCGCGGCCGTGGCCGTCGTCTTCCTGACCGTCGGCCGGCAGCTATCGGCCCGGTGACGGCGACGGGGCCGTCACTGCGCGATCGCGGGCACCTCGACCTCGTCCAGGACGGCCTCGACGATCGCTCGCTTGCTGGCCTCCTGCATCTCCGCTTCGGTCGTAAGGACGAGCCTGTGGGCGAGCGCCGCGGGCGCCACGGCCTTGACGTCCTCGGGCGCGACGTAGTCCCGACCCTGCAGCAGCGCCCACGCGCGGCACACCTCCAGGAAGCGCTGCGTCCCGCGCGGGGACACGCCGACGTCGACGTGCCGGTCCGCCCGCGTCGCGCGCGTCAGCGAGACGACGTACTCGCGGACCGGCTCCTCGACGCGGACGTCCTCGGGTTCGGCCTGCATCGCGCGCACGTCGTCGGGCGAGACGACGGCGTCGACGCTGGGGTCCTTGGTCCGCCGGTCGAGTCGCCGATCGATCAGTTCCCGCTCGCCCTCGTGGTCGGGGTAGCCCATCGACGACTTCAGCATGAACCGGTCGACCTGCGCCTCGGGCAGCGGGAAGGTCCCCTCCTGCTCGACGGGGTTCTGCGTCGCGATGACGAAGAATGGCTCCGGCAGGTCGTAGGTCTCGCCGGAGACGGTCACCTGTCGCTCCTCCATGGCCTCCAGCAGCGCCGCCTGCGTCTTCGGCGGCGCGCGGTTGATCTCGTCGGCGAGGACGACGTTCGCGAACACCGGGCCCTCGACGAACTCGAACGCGGCCGTCTGCTCGTCGTAGACTTCCGTCCCGGTGATGTCCGCGGGCAGCAGGTCCGGCGTGAACTGCACCCGGTTGAAGGTCAGCCCGAGCGCCTCGGCGAAGCTGCGGGCGACGAGCGTCTTCCCCGTTCCCGGGACGTCCTCGAGGAGCACGTGCCCCTCGGCGAGGACCCCTGAGAGGATCGTCTGCAGGAAGTGCTCGTCCGTGACGACCGCCCGCTCGATCTCCCCGAGGACGCTGTCTGCGTGCTCGGCGACGTCGTCCGCTGTCATACCCCTGAGAGGGGAACTATCCCTTAAAACTCTGACTGTGGCCGGCGGCGGACTCCGGTGAGTCGGCTCGGCGTCCGCGAAGAGACAGTCGCTGCCGCGGGGGACGACGGCCGGTTCAGAGCAGTCCGTCCACGAAGGTCGTCACGGACGCTCGCAGATACGCGGTCCGGTCGGTTGGCTCCGTGGGATCGGTCCCGAGGTCGCGTTCCGCGGCGTCGCCGAACCCGTCGCCGTCGGTGTCGGCGCTCGTCGGATCCGTCGCTCCCCGCTGCTCCGCCCGGTCGGAGAGACCGTCACCGTCGGTGTCGACCGCCGTCGGATCCGTCCCGAGTTCGACCTCGCGCCCGTCGGTGAGGCCGTCGCCGTCCGTGTCCGCGTACCGGGGTGACGTTCCCAGCTCGCGTTCACGGCTGTCGTTGAGTCCGTCGCCGTCCGTGTCGGCGGCCGTCGGGTCCGTCCCGAGTTCGAGTTCCCGGCTGTCGTCGAGGCCGTCGCCGTCGGTGTCGGCGACCGTCGGGTCGGTCGCCGGGAACGTGGACTCCCCGTCGTCCGCGCGCCGGTCGCCGTCGGTGTCGCCGTCAGTCGGATCCGTCCCCACCTCAGCCAGTTCGACGCGGTCGGAGAGCCCGTCGCCGTCGGTGTCCTCGTCGAACGGGGACGTCCCGTTCCGGATCTCCGCCGCGCTGGAGAGGCCGTCCCCGTCGGGGTCGTCGGTGAGCGACTCGACGTAGTTCGACTCGTTTTGCGGCGGCGGCGCGTACGCCGGCGAGGTGACGTACCGCCTGAACTCGCCGGCCGTCTCCCGCGTGGCGACGTCGGCGACAGTCCGCTCGAACCGGCGCAGCGTCACCGGCTCGTCTGCCCCGTTCAGCCGCCTGAAGACGTCCGCGAGGGTCCGCTTACCGTCGGTCGCCAGGCGAATCTGCTCGTCGAGGTGCGCCAGCGCCCGCTCGCCCTTGAAGTAGGGGACGAGTTCGGATTGCCAGGTGTCGCTGTCGGCCAGCACGGCGTTCTCGAACTGCCGGTCCGACGACTGGCTCGCGAATCCCGGGTAACTGAGGCGGTCCTGCTGGAGCGACTCGTAGCCGGCGAAGTAGTCCGCACCTCCCTCCATCAGCCACTCGGTCGCCGGCGTCGTCCGGAAGTCCTGACGCGTGTGCGCGTACTCGTGGGCCCACACGCTCGGCTCGGACGCGATCGGCTCCCCCGCGCGGACGACGACGTCGGATCGGCGGTAGGCCACCCCGCTCCACGGGGTCTCGATGCCGACCGAGGGGAGCGCGAGGACGTTCACCTGGTCGCTCCGGCCGCCGATCCCGATCTCCCGGCTCGTCGTCGCCAGGTGCGCGAGGATGGCCTCGGGCTGCGAGACCGGCGCCGCGGCCTCCGGGACGATCAGGACGATTTGCTCCCCCTCGACCGTCCGGGTGTACGTCTCGACCGAACCGAGGAACAGCCAGCTGTCGGTCTCGTACCCCGGCCCGTCGGTCCGGAGCGTGGTCTCGGGCCGCTGGCCCTCGATGCCCGGCAGGACGGCGCCCGGCCCGACGAACGCCCACGGTCCCGGATTCGCCACGGGACCGTCGGTGAGGGTCCGGGGGTTCTCGACCGTGACGACGTACTCGAGGACGGGGTCGTCGGTCGCGCCGGTCCACCGGTACCGACCGTCGCCCTGCGCCTCGAACCCGTCGACGGACGTGACGTTCACCGGCGCCGGGATCCGTCCCAGATCGACGACGAACTCGGAGGCGAGCGGCGGCGTGTCGTAGGCGGCGGTCACGTTGATGCGACCCACTTCGTCGGCGTTTCCGACGACGACCGTCTGGGACACTCCGCCGGCGGCGCTCGCCGAGTCGGGACGGGCGTCGACGCTCGGCTCCGCTCCGAGCGCGACGCCCGAGAGACAGCCGGTCGCGACGACGCTCCCGAGGACGACCAGTATACAGACCTGCCGCAGTGGAGTCACTACCCGCTACTCCTCGCCACCGGGCTTGAATGTTTGGGGACGTTCTGGGGATGACTGCGCTACGAGATGCAGACAGGACGACGCCTCACACGACCGGTGGACGCGCGTCCCGATTCACCGCTTCGCACGGCGAGGAGCGGTGCCTCTCTGGATCCAGTCAACCGGGCCCGTGGGTCTACCACGCGCTCGTCGGCTGTACCGGGACGTATCGCGACCGGACAGCGATCTCGTCGACGGCGAGGAAGCAGTGGAACCCTCGGCTTCCGGATACGGACCTCGTCTACCGATTCCGACACCGCGTTCGTCGCAGACCAGGCTGTTCCCACGGTCGCTTGCAGATGTACTGTCTGCAATGGACGTCTGCAATGGGCGTCTGCAATGGATGTCTGCAATGGACGTCTGTACTGCCTGTCTGTAATCCATCGGAACGGCGGACGACGGTGAAGACGAACGCTAGTGCGGTCGCCGCTGTGTCGTCGGCGGACGACTGATCGGACCGAACGATGGGAACTCCGACCCCGTCGCCGTTGAGGATCCGGTGCCGGACGCGGCGTGGACTGACCTCTGTCCGACGTTCTGAATCCCGAGACGGATCGGACTAGGCGTCAGACGGATCGACGTTCACGTTCAGCTGGAACAGGTTCTCGGGGTCGTACTCGCGTTTGACTTCCGCGAGTCGGTCGTAGGAGTCCCCGTAGACGCGGCGCGGCCAGTCCTCGTCGTCCCCCTCCTCGACGCCGGTGAATCCGCCGTAGGCACCCTGGCCGCCGGCCTCGCGGAACGCCACGTCGGTCTCGCGAGCCCACTCGAGGTTGGCCTTCGAGTCGGGACCGTCCCAGTTGGCCTCGACGGTGACCATGTAATCCTTGTCCCGCCACGGGAACGCGCCGCCGGCGTCGGCGTCTCGGACCGCGCCGCCGAGCGGCCAGACGCCGATTCCGCTCGCCGGCGACGGGGCGTCGTCCACGCCGTCGACGACGAGGTCGAGCGCCTCGCCGGCGAGGTCGTCGAGGAAGACCGAGCGGTGGCAGTAGTTGCGGCCGTCGGGATACATCTGGGCGCCCAGTTCGTGGAGCAGCTCGTAGGGCATGGGACCGCTCATGTCGATCAGTGGCTCGGCGACGTTCCGCAGGGGCGCGGTGACGTCCTGGGCCTCGGCGCGGTCGCCGGCGTAACAGCCCATCACCGCGACGGCGGGTTCGCCGTGTAGCTCCGCCGGGAGCGCGGGCAGCGGCGGCACGTGGCCGTTCAGTGCCAGCGTCGTGAGTTCCCGCGGAGCGTCGGCCATCACCTCGCGCAACCGCTCGAAGACGGCCCGGTCGTGCTCGGCCGGGTAGAAGACGCCCAGCCCGTACACCTCGGGTCCGACCTCGTAGAGGTCGAACTCGAAGGAGGTGACGACGCCGACGTTTCCGCCGCCGCCGCGGAGCGCCCAGAAGAGGTCCTCGTTGTGCTCGGGGCTGGCTCGCCGGAGCCGGCCGTCCGCGGTGACCACCGTGACCGACCGGAGCGCGTCGATGCCGAGGCCATGCTTGCGACGGATCCAGCCGATGCCGCCGCCCAGCGTGGACCCGGGAATGCCGACGGAGGCGGCGCTCCCGGTTGGCGTGGCCAGCCCGAACTGCTGGGTCTCGTGGAGCACGTCCCTGGCCCTGGTTCCCGGTTCGACGTGGGCGACCTGTGCTTCGGGGTCGACCTGCACGCTGGTCATCTCCGAGCAGTCGACGACGAGCCCGCTCTCCGCGATCGCGCTCCCGGTCTGGTGGTGGGCGCCGCCGCGGACCGACAGCGGCAGGTCGTGGTCGCCGGCGAACTCGACGGCCGCGGCCACGTCGGCCGCCCCGGCACAGCGGACGATCAGCGCGGGGTACCTGTTGACCAGGCCGTTCCAGACGCGTCGCGCGTCCTCGTACTCGGTCCCGTCCGGCAGTACGAGCGCCCCTCGCAACTGCTCTTCGAGGGATCGGATCGCTTCGCCGTCGAGTTCGTTGAGGACCTGTCCCGGGGGAACATCTTCGGACATATGACTACGGGAAACCCCATCGTTACTTGAATATTATCCTCAACTCACGGAGGATAACGGGTGCAAATTGTGACCTCATCAAAATTAATCCGGTTAGTGTGAACAAACATCTATTTCCCTCGTGGGAATAGGACGGTCCGGGGCAACACGTCCGGGTGGCTACCTTCGGAGTCCTCCGTCACCGAGTCGACAGTCCGACGCCGTCGGCCAGGAGTTCGTGCGATCGGAGCGCGTCCTCGTGGTCCGCGACGGCGTGCTGGATCATCACCTCGTCGACGCCGACGCGCTCGGTGAGCTGCTCCAGCAGGCCGGCGAGCGTGTCCGGATCCCCGGAGATGGCCCGCGGCCACTCGCCCGCGTCGAGCGTCTCGGGCGTCGGGTCGGGCACGCCACCGAGTTCGTCGACGGCCTCCTCGACGGACGGCCTGTCGACGACCCCGCGCTGGATCCGCTCGAACGACGCCTCGGCGACCGCACGGAGCCGTGCCGCTTCCGCGTCGCTCTCGGCGCACACCGCGTTCACCGCGACCATGCCCTCCGGTTCGTCGACACTCCCGGCCAGCCGCGACGACTCGAAGTGATCGCGGTACGCCTCGAAGGACTGCGTGGCCAGCTCCGGTCGGATGAACGCCGCGAAGCAGTAGCGAAGCCCGAGTTCGCCCGCGATCGCCGCGCTCGACGGGCTGGATCCGAGCACCCACGGCGCGGGCGGCTCCTCGCCGGAGGACGGGATCGTCAGGCCGCCGTAGGGGTGTTCGTCGGGGTACTCGTCGTAGAGGTGGGAAACGACGGCCTCGATCTTCTCGGCGTGGTCCTCGTCCGGGTTCCGCACTCGCCGCTCCGTCCCGAGCGCGCGGTCGACGGCCGGCGACCCGTTCGCTCGCCCCAGCCCGGCGTCGACGCGACCCGGTGCGAGCGCGTCCAGCGCGCCGAACTGCTCGGCCACCTTGAACGGCCGGTAGTGGTTGAGCAGCACAGTCCCGGACCCGAGTCGAATCGAGTCGGTCTGCGCGGCGAGGTGGCCCAGGAGGACCTCGGGCGTCGTCCCCGCGATGGCGTCGGCCGTGCCGTGGTGTTCGGCCACCCAGAACCGCTCAAAACCGAGCCGTTCGGCCTGTTGCGCGGCCTCGACGGTGTTCTCGTACGCGTCCGTTGCAGTGCCGTCCTCGGGGACCGGCGAGAGGTCGACCGCTGAGATGTCCATGTCCCCGTTCTGTGTCTGGGATGGGTAACCGTTCGGCTCTCGGTCCGGTCACTGTCTTGTACCAGCCTCCCGACGACTCCCGTATGCCCTACCGCGACCTCACCCGGACCGTCGACACCGACATGCCGGTCTTCCCGGGCGACCCGACGGTCACCGTCGAACCGCACGCGACCCATCAGGAGGACGGCTACCGCGTCTCCGCCGTGGAGTGCGGCAGCCACGCGGGGACGCACGTCGACGCGCCGAGTCACACCGAGGCCGACGGCCGGACCCTCGACGCCCTCGACGTCGATCGATTCGCCCGCGACGCCGTCATGGCGGACTGCCGCGGTCGCTCACCGCGGTCGCCCATCGGGCCGGACGCGCTCCCTGCCACCGACGCCGACCTGGTCGTCGTCCGCACTGGCTGGGACGAGTACTGGGGCGAGGGGACGTACTTCGATCACCCACATCTGACGCCCGAGGCGGCCGAGTTCTGCGTCGAGCAGGGCTACGACGTCGCGATCGACGCCCTCAACGTCGACCCGACGCCGACCGACGACGCCCCATCTCAAGGCGTCCCGGCCCATCACGCGCTGCTCGGCCGGGGACACCTCGTCTTCGAGAACCTCACTGATCTGGCGGACCTGCCCCGGCGGTTCCGGTTCCTGGCGTTCCCGCTGAAACTCGCCGACGGAGATGGCGCACCGGTACGGGCAGTCGCCCGCTACGACTGATACCGCCCCGGGCCGTCGGAACGACCGTACGCATCGTCCGGTGCGGCCGGTGCCGCGTGACGAGCGACTACCGACTGGACCGAGAACCCGAGCCGGGCCGTCGACGGATCGCTTTCAGTCGACGAGCTCGAAAGCGTCCGTGAGTCGAACGTTCTCGGCGGAGCGGCCGACGAACACCTCGAACTCGCCGGGTTCGGCGGCCATCTCGCCGTCGGCGGTCCAGAACGCGAGGGCGTCGGTCTCGATCTCGAAGGTCACGGTGCGGCTCGCGCCGGGTTCGAGATCGACCTTCTCGAACCGCGTCAGCTCTTTGGCGGGGCGCGATCGGCTTCCGACGACGTCGTGGGTGTAGAGCTGCACGACCTCTGTGCCGGCCACGTCGCTCGTGTTCTCGACGGTCACGGAGACGGTGAGAGTTTCGTCCGGTTCGATCGCGTCGGCGTCGAGTTCGAGGTCCGCGTACTCGAAGGACGCGTAACTGCGCCCGTGTCCGAAGGCGTAGAGCGGATCGTTCGGGACGTCGACGTACGACGTCGACCAGCCGTCCTCGGCGGTCTCCGCTGGCCGCCCGGTCGGCAGGTGGTCGTAGTGGACGGGGACCTGTCCGACCGTCCGGGGGAAGCTCATGGGCAGCCGCCCCGACGGGTCGGACTCACCGAGCAGGACGTCGGCGACGGCGGTCCCGGCCTCCGTTCCGAGGAACCACGTCTCCAGGATCGCCGGGACGTGCTCGGCCGTCCACGGGATGGCGAGCGGCCGGCCGTTCATGAGGACGGCGACCACGGTGGTGTCCGTCGCGACGAGGGCCTCGAGTAGCGCCCGCTGATCGCCCGGTAACCCGATCTCGGACCGGCTCGCGCACTCCCCGGACAGCTGCCAGTGCTCGCCGACGACGGCGACGGCGACGTCGGCGTCATCGACTGCCTCGACGGCCTCGGTGCGGCGGTCGTCCGTGACAGTCCCGAACTGTCCGTCCCCGTCGCCGAACGGCTCGTACCCAGTCGCGTAGTCGACTGCGCCGTCGACGGCCGACTGCAGGCCGTCGAGGACGCTGACCGCGTCCGCCGGGTCGCCGCGGGCGCGCCACTCACCCAGGGCGTCGTCGGCGCTGTCCGCGAGCGCTCCGACGACGGCCACGTCCTCGTCGCCGTCGAGCGGGAGCAGGTCGCCGTCGTTCTCCAGGAGGACGGTGGACTCGCGGGCGACCGCTCGCGCCGCGGTCCGATGCTCGTCGGCGAGGGCGACCGACGCCTCGCGTTCGTCGTCGAAGTACCGGTAGGGATCCTCGAACAGCCCCAGCCGGAACTTGACGCGCAGGACGCGACGGACCGCGTCGTCGACCAGAGCCTCGTCGACGACCCCGTCCTCGACCAGCTCCGCGAGTTCGGCGTCGAAGACGTGACCGACCATGTCGACGTCCGACCCGGCCTCGATGGCGAGGCGGGCCGCGTCGCGTTCGTCCGCCGCGACGCCGTGGTAGATCAGCTCGCGGAACGAGTTCCAGTCGGAGACGACGGCACCGTCGAACGCCCACTCGCCCTTGAGTACGTCGGACACGAGGTGCTCGCTCGCTCCGGCGGGGATGCGGTCGTGAACGGTGAAGGCGTTCATCACCGACCCGACGCCGGCGTCGACGGCGGCCTCGAACGGCGGGAGGTGGACGTCGCGGAGCGCGCTCTCCGACACGTCGACCGTGTTGTACTCGCGACCGGCCTCGACGGCCCCGTACCCCGCGAAGTGCTTCGCACACGCGAGGACGCTGTCGGTCGCGGCCAGGTCGTCTCCCTGGAACCCCCGGACGCGGGCAGCCGTCATTCGGGCTCCGAGGTACGGGTCCTCCCCGTTCGATTCCATTGCCCGTCCCCAGCGGGCGTCTCTGGTCACGTCCGCCGTCGGGGCGAACGTCCAGTTGATCCCGGCGGCCGCGGCCTCCGACGCCGCGACGTCGGCCGCGGACTCCACGAGGTCCGGGTTCCACGTCGCGGCCTCACCCAGCGGGATCGGGAAGATGGTGCGATAGCCGTGGACGACGTCGAATCCGAAGAGCAGGGGAATCCCGAGCCGCGACTCCTCGGCGGCGAGCCGCTGGTATCGGCGGCGGGCCGCCAGCCCGTCGGCGTTCAGCACCGACCCGACGCGTCCCGCTCGAATCTCCGCCTCGAGGTCGACGTCCTCGACGGCCGGACCGGTCTGATCCGACCCGTTCAGCTGATTGAGCTGCCCGACCTTCTCTTCGAGCGTCATCTCGTCGAGGAGCGTCTCGATGCGATTCTCCGTCGTCTGTCCGTCCGGGGGATCGGACGTGTCCATGTCCGTCATAGCTTGTCGTGTCAGAGTGTCGATATAGCGTACGAAATACTACTGCACACTGCGTTCGGCGGCCGAGAGATGCCCCGTTCGGCCGGGACGGCCACGAGTCAGCGCCGTTCCGCGGGACCGGGGGCTGCAGGAGCGTCGACCGTCAGCCGAGTTCGGCGTCGGCCGCGGTCACTCGCCGGTGTACGTCAGGTCTCCCTGCTTCGGGAGCCAGGCGTTGGGCCACTTCACCTGGTTCTTCTCGGAGCCCTGTTCCGGAACCGACCACTCGTCGGTCGTGAGGAAGGTCTCGTCGAGCTTCTCCATCACGGGGATGACCGGCAGGTCGACGTTGGTCACCCAGGCCAGCTCCGACACGATCTCCTGGATCGCCGCGTCGTCCGACGTCTGCGAGAGCTCCTCGAGGCGGTCACTGGGGTTGACGGTCAGGTCGTCGCCGTCTCTTCCGGGGACGGTCACGTCGGCCTCGGAGCCGCCCTGGGACTCGATCATCGCGGGGTAGTTCGACGGTATCGACGCGTGCTCGACGAGCTGGTGATACAGCGAGAAGTAGGGGAACGCCGCGCTGGCGCCGCCCGGGAGCCAGCTCCCGGCCGAGAGGGCGAAGTCGCCGTTGGGCCAGACCGTGCTGGCCATCGCGTCGTAGCTCCGGGAGTCGACCGTCGCCTCGAAGCCGAAGGCGTTGAGCTGGTCGACGATCGTCTCGGTCGCCGTGATCCAGTCTGACCACCCGGCCGGCGCCGTGACGGGGAGCCTGACCGGGTTGCCGTCGCTGTCCTGCCAGGTGCCGTCGTTCTTCGAGTAGCCGGCCTCCTTGAGGACGGCCGTCGCCTCGTCGGTCATCGTCTCGCCGACGCCGTAGTCGTCGAAGTCGGACATCGCGTCGCCGAGCCAGCGCTCCTGGTCGTCGGAGGGGATGCCGACCGGGAGTTCCGGCGCCTGCTTGAGGGTGTCGCCGACGTTCTGGACGACGGCCTTGCGGTCGACGACGTACTGGATGGCCTGCCGGACCGCGCGGTCGCCTGCGTGTCTGTGTTCGTGGTTCGGGACGAGCCCCATTCCCCACTTGCCCGGCGTCGTTTCGAGCTGAACGGCGTCGGGCATCTGGTCGACGACCTCGGGCGGCGCGAACACGATCGGGATCGAGTCGACGGTCAGGTTGATCAGCGCCTGGTGGGTCTGCTGGTTGCCGTCGATGTACCGGAACGCGTACTCGCTGAAGTTGACGTTCTCCGAATCCGGGTGGTCGTCGCGGCGGGTAGTGAGAAGCTGCTGCTGGCCGGCCTGCTCGAGCGAGAACGGCCCCGAGGCGACGACGTCCTGGTAGGCGAACTCCTGGAGTTGGCGCGCGGCCTCGTCCTCGTCGCCGCTCTCATAGGTTTCGAGGTACTCCCCGAAGACGTCGGCCTTCTGGTGGACCCAGTTGTCGCCCAGCACGTCGAACTCGATGATCCGCGGGTTGACGTCTCCCTGGAGGGTGAGCACCACCGTCCGCTCGTCGGGCGTGTCGACGCTCTCCGTGTAGTTCCACATCGACCCGTTCGTGATCTGATTGAGTCGAAGCTGGGTCGCGATGTCCTCGGCGGTGACGGGGTCGCCGTCGTCCCAGGTCAGTCCCTTGCGGACGGTCATCTCGAACGTGTCGCCGGTGAACTCCCAGTCGCTGATCGCGTGCGGCACGAACTCGCCGCGCGCGTAGTTGAACTTCGTGAACTCGTCGAACACCAGCTGGTACGCGATCGCGGAGCGGCTGTTCGGGTTCTGGAGGTTGAACTGCGCGTTCGCCGGCACGACGTTCGTCCGGCTCAGGTGCTGTTTGTCGTACGCCTGCGTCCCGTCGCCCCCGTCTCCCTCGCTGGCGTTCTCGTCGGACGGATCCGTCGACTCGCCGGTGCCGCCGTCTCCCCCGTCGCCGGTACAGCCTGCGAGTGCGACTACACCGGTGGCTCCGGCGAGCTCGGCGAACCGGCGGCGGCTCAGAACGTCCGTGTACTCCTGTGACCCTGTCATCGTCTACGGTCAACGCGTTCATCACCATAATATTGTTGAATACCTTCGTAACTACAGGCAATATTACCCTCCTCATCAGTCGCTTCGCCGTCGCAACCGGGTACGGACGTCTTCAGTGAACCGGCTACGACGGTCCCGAACAACCGACGAGTCGCTATCGCCGGGGCCGGAGGACCGGGGGGGTGGCCGTCGTCCAAAAAGAGTAATTGGACGGATGCGCGTCTCCATGTCAATGGACGAATCGACGGTAGTGGATCGGCTGACGCAACTGGGGATGTCGGAGAAGGAGGTCAACACGTACCTCTCGATCCTGCGTCAGGGCGACGGATCGGCGAGCGAGATAGCCGACGCGGCCGACGTCTCGAAGCGCTACGTCTACAACGTGAGTGAACGACTCGAGGAGCGCGGCTTCGTCGACGTCGACAAATCCGCCTCACCGACGACGATCCGGGCGCGAAAGCCGGAGGAGGCGATCGGCGTCCTGACCGACGAACTCGAGGCGGTGACGCCGGCACTCTCCGAGTGGTACACCACGACGGAGGACGAGTACCGGCCGTTCGACGTCTTCAAATCACGGATTACTGTCCTGCGCCGGATGGCCGACCTCATCGCCACCGCCGACAGCGAGATCACGCTCTCGATTCCCGCCCGTCACCTGCCGCAGTTCGTCGACGAGCTCGAAGCAGCGGTGGATCGCGGCGTCCTCACGCTGTTGCTCGTCAGCGACGCCGGCACGACGTCGTTCGATTCCGATCTCGACGGAGTCGCGACAGTCGCCCGATCGTGGGACCACGTCGCCCCGATGATACTGACAGTCGATCAGCAGTACGGCGTGATCGCGCCCGTCGGCATGAACTCCCGGTCGAACCGCGACAAGCGGGCGATTACGTTCTCCCAGCCGGACATCGCGCCCATCCTCGTCGGCTCACTCCTCGCGAATTACTGGCCCGTCTCGGAGGAAGTCTGTACTCACACGCCGCGCCAGTTGCCTGCGACCTACGACAACTTCAGGCACGCAGTGGTCGATTCGACGTTACACCTCCATGCCGACCGTACCGTAGCGGCTGATCTGTCTGTGACACCGCTCCGGGACGCCCCCCACAGGGAGACTATCCAGGGAACTATCACCGAAACGAGGCAGGGGATCGTCGAGCCGTTTACCAGTTCGTTCCCGGTCGAATGCTCCCTCGTGGTGGACACCGGTAGCAGCAAACTCCCCGTCGGCGGGCCCGGGACCTTCCTCGAGGACTACGAGGCTTCGTCGGTAACACTCGCCGAGCGCTGACATCGCGTTTTGCCTCCCGCCCACGCTCCACTGGCTGTGCCTGGCGTATCGGATGCCTGTTACAGATATCTGTAACAGATAGCTGTGACAGATATCGAGGTCAGCGGCCTCATACTCGGCCAGACCATCGCTGCGGGACCCCACGACGTCTGATCGACGCCAGAACGCTGTTTCGCGATCCCGGTTGACTGACGGGACTCTCGTAGTGTCTGTTCGACTGACCGGCGGCACGTCCTGTCACTGGAGTCTCACAACCGCTGCCGAAAACCAGCTGAGGCCGTCCGTCTAGCAATTCATAAATCGCATCTGGCTATATCAACCATGTCCCCCCGATTCTCGAAATCCCGTGTCAGGGGCGTTCTAGTCGAGCGCGCCGAACCCTTCGTCTTCCATCAGTTCGGCTACCTTCTCCGGGTGTTCGTACGCCGCGAGCAGGGCGAACTCCCGGGCGTCTGTCTTCGAGATCTCGCCGGCGTCGAGGCGCTCTGCGACGGCGTTCCGGAACTCGGCCTCGCGGTCGGCGACCTCGTCGCGGACGTGGATCTCGAGGCGGGTGTCGCGCTCGTCGCCGACGTTGTTCCGGCGGACGAAGTAGGGGTACTCGTCGATAGACGGTTCCGGATCCGTTTCTGTCACTGTCTCCCGGTCAGTCGCCGTTCGTTCGTCGGTGTCGGTCCGTCCCGACCGGGCTTCGCCTCCCGAGTCCTCCGCCGTCGACTCGGCGGAACCCGCTTCGGGCCGCTCTCGTTCTTCCCGTTCGACCTCCGCCTCATCGGAGGCTCCGCTCTCGCCTTTGTCCTCGTCGCCGTCGCCGAAGTCGAGGTTCCCGGAGCCGGACTTGAAGTTGCTCATGCGGTGGTCGCCTCCGTTTCGCGCTCGCGCAGGTCGATGGTTCGATTGTCGTAGTCCTCGATGTCGAGTTCCAGTACCGGGTCGGCGTCGCCGTCGAACGTCTCGGTCGCGACGAACTGTGCGAGTTCGTACAGCCGCCGCAACGTCTCTATCTCTCGGTCCCGGACGCGCCGTTGCCCCGGTTCGCTCACCATCTCGCCGTCCTTCTCGAAGGTCTTCCAGCGTTCCTCGACCACCTTGAACGCCGAGCCTCGGGCCTCCCACATGGCGTCCATGAGGCTCTCTCGGTTCCCGATGGTGACTGGCGTGTCGAACGCCTCCGTGTTCGCGAACTGCTTCTGGTACTGCCGGTGGGCGTTTGTCTGGCCGACGCCGGAGGGCACGACGCAGGAGAGCCCGATCTCGATGTCGAGTTCGGTCTCCATGTTCCCGACGAGCTCCTCGAGCCCGTCCAGGCTCAGGTTCCCCTTCCCGGCGGGTTTGACGGGCGCGACGAGCGTCCGGAGCGCGAAGATCGCGTTGTAGAGGAGGTCCTCCGCTCGCGCGTTCGGGTCGATGAGGACGGCGTCGTACTCCTCGTGGAGCTCTTCCGTCTCCCAGAGCAGCTCGTACAGCAGCTCGAAGCGGGGGTAGTCGTCGCGATCCATGTTCTTCATGCCCGTCTCATAGGAGATCTTCTGCTCCAGGTTCGAGGTGAAGTCCCCGAGCATGTCGTGGCTCGGGACGACGTCGACGCCCTCGTCAGACGTCTCGATCAGCTCCCCGAAGTCCCCGTCGGGCATGTCGAGGACGTGCTTGACCAGGTTGTCGGCTTCCGGGTCGCTCCGGTGTTCGCCGACGTCGAAGAGACTGGTCAAGTTCCCCTCTTGGGGGTCCAGGTCGATGACGAGCGTGTCCTGACCCATCCGCTCCAGTGCGACTGCCAGGTTGGCCGTCATCGTCGTCTTGAACGTCCCACCCGACTCGGAGTAGACCACGGCCGTTATCATACGCACCCCTTTTCCACTCCTGTACTATAAATCTGTGTCAGACGTACGTGCCAGCTATCTGTGTCTGGTGTCTGTAACAGACGTCTGTAATTAGAAAACTCGTGCGATAGCTCTCCTGGCGGCGTTCTACAATTTGTGGTATCTGCAACAGACGACTGTAACAGACTTCCATAATTGATAGTTGTGATGGAGATCTGCCTCGAATTGTCCTCTGGCCGTGCATGCCCGTATCGGCCACAGTCCTCTGTAACGTCTGTCTGTTATGGCTGTCTGTCCCCCCCTCGCTGTAACAGATTAGACGTACAGTCGTTCGCCCCGATTCGTTCCCGATCGCCGTGCCGGTTGTGGAAACGCTTGCGGCCTACTGTATAGCCATCTGTACCGGCCGTCTGCTACAACAGTCTGTATCAACCTTCTGTTACGACTGTCTGTAATTGTGGGCGTCTTTCTCGTACGCAACCCTAGCCGTCTCCAGAGGAGT